>JBCCAQ010000090.1:0-17511 GCA_039814735.1 Cyanobacteria bacterium P01_A01_bin.15 | reverse complement strand
TGCCATGCCCAGACCCAGGCCGATGACTTTGCCCTGCTGGCGCTGCAAAAAGCCGTTACCTTAAATCCTAGCCAGTGGATTGCCATGGCGGGTCGCGACCCGGCCTTTGACAACCTCAGGGGCGATCCACGTTTTCAAGCATTGATAGCCGTTTAGGTACGAAGGGTGAGCGATGCAGACAGCGACATCAATTCATACGGATTTGTTTTTTGTCGGGGGGGGGCATACCCATGCCATTGTGCTGCGCAAAATTGGCATGGCGGGGCTGCCCGCCGGGGTACGACTAACGCTGATTACCAATCTGGTGGACACCCCCTATTCAGGGATGCTGCCCTGTCATATTTCGGGGCTGTACGACTTTGACCAGTCCCATATTGACCTGCGACCGCTGACTCGATTTGCCAACTGTCGGTTGATCATGGATGAGGTGGTAGATATCGATGTGGAACGGCAGCTGATTTACTGCCGCCACCATCCCCCCATGGGTTATGACGCCCTATCTATTGACATTGGCAGTACGCCGGGAACGGTTTCGGTGCCGGGGGCGGCGGCGTATGCCATTCCAGCAAAACCGGTCCCCAACCTGCTGCGGGCCTGGGACCAGTATTTACACACCCTAGACAAAACCAGCGAAGCCACCATTGGGATTGTCGGAGGCGGAGTAGGTGGAGTGGAGCTGGCCTTGAATATGCAGGTGCGGCTACAGCAGATAGTGGGGGCCAAAGCAGCTGTCCATGTCTTTCATCGGGGAGCCCGACTGGCGTCGGGGCGTAACCGCGCCACCCAGCGACAGCTCACCAAAATTTTTCGAGATCGCACTATCCACACCCACCTCTGTGAGTCGGTGTGCGCCATTGAACCCGCCGCCGCAGACGACGTTTTGGTGCGCTGCGAATCGGGGCTGAAGCTCCAGTGCGATCGCGTCTTTTGGGTCACCAACGCCAGCGCCGCCCCTTGGATCGCCAAGACCGGTCTTTCCACCGACCCAAAAGGGTTTATTTTAGTGGGCGACACCCTGCAGACCCTGTCCCACACCAACGTGTTTGCCGTGGGTGACATTGCCACCATGGCCAACCATCCCCGGCCCAAAGCAGGTGTGTTTGCCGTCCGCCAGGCCCTCCCCCTCTATGGCAATTTGCAGCAATATCTGGCGGGCCAACCCCTCAAACCCTTCAAACCCCAGCGCCAGTCCCTCAATATTATTGATCTAGGTACCGGTGGTGCCATCGCCTCGCGCGATCGCTGGTCGGCTGAGTCGGTGTGGTTTCGCCGCTGGAAACATCGAATCGACGGCAAATTTATGGGTCTGTTTGAGCAGTTTCCAGCCATGGAAACCGGCGGACCAGCAGCGCCGGGAAAGGCCCCGAAAGCCTCTTCTCCATCCCCTCCCTGTGCGGGCTGTGGCTCAAAAGTAGGTAGTTCAGTGCTGACCCAGGCACTGGGCCGAGCCCAGGCGGACTTTCCCGAAATGACCCACTGGCCAAACCCAGTCAAGGTGGGGTTAGAGTCCCCGGACGATGCCGCCATTGTCACCGTCCCAGCCGGTAAGCTGGCGGTGCAAACGGTGGACCAGTTTCGGGCCATCGTAGACGATCCTTATGTGTTTGCCCAAATCTGTGTCAACCACTGCTTGAGCGATCTATTTGCCATGGGTGCTACCCCCCAAACGGTGCTGGCCCTGGCCACCGTGCCCTATGGGACAGATGCGATCCAAACCGAGACCCTATATCAGCTGATGGCGGGCACCTACCGGGCCCTGGCACCGGCCCAAACCTGGCTGGTGGGAGGCCACACCACCGAAGGAGCAGAGCTATCCCTCGGATTTGCCTGTAACGGCTGGATTGCTCCGGAGGAGATCCTAACCAAGGGCAATCTTCGACCCGGTTTGGGGCTGATTTTGACCAAACCCTTAGGCATAGGAGTGCTGTTTGCAGCCGATATGCAGCGGGCCGCCAAAGGTCGTTGGATTGAGGCGGCTATTGCCAGCATGGTGCAGTCCAATCAGGATGCCGTACGGTGCTTGCGCGACCATGACGTGCAGGCCTGTACAGATGTGACCGGCTTTGGCCTGCTGGGCCATCTCTATGAAATGGTGGGTTCAGCCACAGATCTGGCCGTCCATCTCAACCTGGAAGCCCTGCCCGTACTGCCAGGAGTCCAAACCTGTCTTGAACTGGGCTATCTCAGCTCTTTACACAGCCGCAATCATCAGATAAAACGCTATTTAACCAATCCCCAGCCCCACCGGTCAGCCTATCCATTACTATTTGATCCCCAGACATCTGGAGGACTGCTGGCGGCGGTTCCCCAGGATCAGGTAAACGACTGTCTAGCGGCGCTGCGCCACCGGGGCTATGGCCACAGCTGCCATATTGGCGATACGGTGCCAGCGGCGGGTCAAGCGCCTTTTACAATCAAAGGGTGAGTGGCCGCTATTTGCTCACTCCGTACTCGGCGCATCTGATTTAACCGTGACCCAGCTTTTACCGATTACCGATTTTTGGCGGGCCCCTGGCCCCATCCTGGATGTCCGCAGCCCCGGCGAGTATGCCCAGGGGCATCTGCCCCAGGCCATCAGCTTTCCTTTATTTTCAGATGAGGAGCGCGCCCAGGTGGGCATCTGCTACAAGCAAAAGGGTCAGGAAACAGCCATTGAGCTGGGTCTGGAGCTGGTGGGACCCAAAATGGCGGGTCTAGTCAGGCAGGCCAAGGCGCTGGCTCCCCAGCGTCAGGTGCGGGTGCACTGCTGGCGCGGGGGCATGCGCAGTGGGTCGATGGGCTGGCTGCTAGAAACAGGCGGTCTGGAGGTCAGCCTGTTGGATGGTGGCTACAAAGCATTTCGTCGCTGGGTGAGAACCACGCTGGTGCTCCCTCGACCGGTGGTCATTGTGGGGGGCATGACCGGCACCGGTAAAACCGATATTCTCTACAGACTGAGGGATTTGGGGGAGCAGGTTCTAGATTTAGAAGGTCTGGCCAACCATCGCGGTAGCAGCTATGGGGCGCTAATGCTGCCCCAGCAGCCCAGTACCGAACAGTTTGAAAACCTGATTGCTGAACAGTGGTCCCAGTTTCATCCCCGGTGCCCCGTTTGGATTGAGGCGGAAAGTCGTCGGGTGGGTAAATGCCGCGTCCCGGATGAAATTATGGAGCAGATGGCCGCAGCCAAAGCTCTAGAAATCCTACGTTCCGAAGCGGAGCGTCTGGAAATTTTAGTTGGCATCTACGGTCAGGCGGAGCCAAAGGATCTGGTGGAGGCAACCGAACGGCTGCGCAAACGTCTGGGCGGGCAGCGGACCCAGAAGGCCGTTGAGCATATTAAGAGGGGTGAACTCACCACCGCTGCCGCCATCATCCTGACTTATTATGATCGTGCTTACCGACACGATTTGCTCCGACGCGGCCAACACATTCCAACGGTGACAGTCTCTGGGATGTCACCGTTGCAAGCAGCCCGGACTTTAATATCGCAAGTGAGCGACTGGGGGTGGCATAGCCCCGGTGCCCGTATGGAAACAGGACCGTAACCGTGTTTGTTCTGTTTTAGTTCTGTTTTATGGATATGAGCTACCTATACTACGTCTTACCGGCTGCAATCACCTTTTCAATAGCATTACTGGCGTTCTTTAGGGATGCCGATGCGCCTAAAACAAGCGTTCTGAACTGGAGCTTTGTAATCGTCGTTGGACTGCTATGGCCGCTGACGCTGCCGTTTATTATTTGGAAAAGGCTCCTGGCCCTGTCGACCGAGTCCAGCTCAAATTTTTTAGTGAGACAAATACCTATGCTTTAGCCACAGCTATGTGGTCCTCGGCTGTTTGTCTGTGTTTGATCAGGGTGGTTTTAGGTAAGGGACCCTCTAGATGGTCCCAAGGTAGGGCCTGCTCGGTGGACCAGTCCGTATGCACAAAATAGTCCAGGGGGGGGAGCTGGCCTCGCAGGTCTTTAAAGGCGCGGCGATAGCTGCCCAGGGAGTCGCCATAGTGGCGGGTCAGCTCCAACAGCTGGCTAATGCGGCGGTCGCCTCGGGAAATTAATGTCTGGATAACGGACCAGTTATAGCTTTCAGGTCTGAAATCGATACCCTGCGATCGCAGCGTCTTTTGTAAAAATTTGAGCCGTTTTTCGGCCTGGCGATTGACCCCGTACCACTGGAACGGCGTGTGGGCTTTGGGGACAAACGTGCTGCAGCCCAGGGTGAGCTTGAGGCCCTTCGCCGCTTTTTTAAGCCGTAGCATCATGGCAGCCGTAGCTTCTAAATCGGCCTCGGTTTCACCGGGGATGCCAGCCATGCCGTAGAGTTTAACGCTGCTCAGCCCTCCGGCTTTGGCATTCACCACCGCCTTTTCGATATCGGCGGTGTCCAGCTTTTTATTGATGGTCTGCCGCACCTGCTCCGACCCGCTCTCCACGGCGATGGTAATGGACTTGGTTCCGTGGTCCACCAGGGTTTTAGCCAGTTTTTCGTTGACGGTGTTGGTGCGCACCGAGGCAATGCTGAGGCGCACATCGTCATAGGCAGGCTGGTTTATGTGATCTAGCAGCTCTTCGAAGCCGGGGTGTTGGGTAACCGATGCCCCCAGCAGCCCCAGCCGTTTGGTGACCGCCAGACCGCGCTCGATGGCGGGAATTAGCGATTCATCCAGGCTGGCGGTACGAAAGGGCAACGTCAGATAGCTGGCTAGACAAAAGCGACACATTTCCGGACAGCTGCGCACCACCTCCACCATAAAAATGTTTTCCCAGGCGGCTTTTTCCGTGACCACCGTCGAAGCCAAAAGCACATTGCCCCGGTAGGTCTGCTTTTTAACCACAGCAGGGACGTCGTCACTGACGGGTTCTATCCGACTGATGGGGCCGGTGGGTTCGACATACACAGGCCGATAAAGGCTGGGAATATAGATGCCCGGCACCTGGGCCAGGGCCTTGAGCCGCTCCTGACGGCTAGCCAAACGCACCGACTGGTACACATCAATAAAGGTGGGAATCAGGTCCTCGCCATCCCCTAGCAGCACCACATCAAAAAAGTCGGCAAAGGGCTCAGGATTGGCGGTGAGCACCGGTCCACCGCCAAAAATAAGGGGATGGTGTTCGGTGCGATCGCAGCTACGGATGGGAATATGCTGCTGCTCGAGCAAATTTAAAATATTGATATAGTCCAGTTCCCACGACACCGAAAACCCCATCAGTTCAGGATTAGCAGGGAGGGTATCGGCTGTATCCGTAAACAAACGCCCCACGGCCACATCGCTCCGCTGGGCCAGCATGGCCCAAATGACCTGGTACCCCAAGCTGGTAATCCCCACGGAGTACTCGTTGGGAAAAGCAAACACAGCGGGAATGGCATCGGGGGTCAAAACAGCGGGCTGAAACAACAGGCGCTCAGCTGCAAATACAGACGCGGTCAAAATGGTTACAGCGAGAAAGTACGTGGGCCTATTCCCACTCTAATGTGATTTGCGGCAATCCGCCCGGCTGGGTTCTTGCTCTAGTCTTTTGAAGAGAGACAGCATCACCAGCCCCCAAACGCCCCATACAATCACCGACAAAAAGCCCCCGAAATGACCTGCTCCGGGGGCTTTAAAAATCGAACTATGACCGCAGTCAGACTACGCTGGCCAGTGGGTAGACACCAGTTCGGCTAGGTCCACAACCCGCTGGCTGTAGCCCCACTCGTTGTCATACCAGGCAACGACCTTCACCATGTCACCATCCATTACCAGGGTCAGGCTGGAGTCAACAATGGAGGAGTCATCGGTCTTACGATAGTCGATGGAGACTAGGGGCTCTTCGGTATAGCCTAAAACGCCCTTCATGGAACCGCTGGCAGCCGATTTTACGGCTTCATTCACCTCTTCTTTGATTGTCTTTTTCTCAACTTGAACCACCAGGTCAACCACCGACACGTTAGGTGTGGGTACACGCATGGCAATCCCGTTCAGTTTGCCTTTCATATCGGGAATAACCAGGGCCACTGCTTTAGCCGCCCCCGTAGAGGTGGGCACGATGTTGATGGCGGCTGCCCGGGCGCGACGTAAATCGCGGTGGCTGGCATCTAAAATACGCTGATCACCCGTATAGCTGTGGGTGGTGGTCATGGTGCCTTTAATGATGCCAAAGGAATCATTGATCACCTTGACCACAGGGGCCAGACAGTTGGTGGTACAGCTGGCGTTGCTGATAATGGGATTTTTACCGTGGACGTAGTCGGAATCGTTAACACCCATGACATAGGTGTCCACATTGCCGCCCTTGCCGGGTGCCGTAATAAGCACCTGCTTTGCACCTGCGTCAATGTGACGGCGGGCACCCTCTTCACTAACAAAAACACCTGTAGATTCAATCACCAGATCGATATCCCAAGCGCCCCAGGGTAAATTGTTGGGGTTGCGATCAGAACAGCACTTAATGGTTTTATCACCAACGGTAATGGTGTCATCGGTGAAGCTCACATCTGCGTCCAAGCGTCCCAGGAGGGAATCATACTTGAGCAAATGACAGGCTGTTTTAGGATCGGAGGTATTGTTGATCGCAACAACATCCAAACCTGTGTTTTCTCTAGTTAACCAACAGCGTAAGAAATTGCGCCCAATGCGCCCAAAACCGTTGATAGCTACTCTAATCACTGCGCTTACCCTCTGTCGTACAACTGCGTCAAATTAGCGTTTGCATTAGCAAAATCAATGATATCCCATTGTCTGAACAGCCCAAAATTTGAGGCATCAGGGTCAGGTCCATCAAATAAGTGACCCCTGAGCCGAACAGATGGATTATCGTGCTATATGTCCTCTATTGAAATTAAGTATAATTGCTCACGGCATAGGCTTACAAGTTAGTCTCGGGAATCCCCGGCAGGTGCCGATGAAATCAGGGCCGCTCCAGGGACATGTGGTCAACCCATAGATTCCTGGTATCATACGCCTGAAATATTGAAATATATGTGTGTGGTGTTGTTTGAGGTGAGTTTTATGCCGAGGGCAGTGGATTTTAGTGGCAGGCCATTTCACTTTATTGGGATTGGCGGCATCGGTATGTCAGCCCTGGCCTATGTGCTGGCGCAACGGCAGCTGCCCGTCTCTGGCTCTGATCAGCGTTTAACGCATATCACTCAGCGTCTCCAGGATCAAGGGGTTCACATTTTTTGGAGTCAGGAGGCGGACAACATCGCCCAGGCCGCCAAACGACTATCGCCCGAGACGCAGGTCTTACCCCAGGTGGTCTGCTCGACGGCCATTGGTCCTGAAAACCCTGAATACCAGGCCGCTATTGATGTGGGCTGTCCGATCTTCCATCGCTCTGACATTTTGGCGGCCTTGATGGGTGAAACCCAGGGAATTGCCATTGCGGGGACCCATGGTAAAACCACCACCAGCAGTATGGTTGGCTATGTGCTTCTCAAAGCCGGTATTGACCCCACCATTGTGATTGGGGGTGAGGTGTCAGCCTGGCAGGGCAATGCCCATGTCGGCACGGGGGAATACATGGTGGCCGAGGCGGATGAGTCCGATGGCTCCTTGGTAAAGCTATCGGCAGCGATTGGGGTGATTACCAATATTGAGCTGGATCATCCGGACCACTACAGCACATTAGATGAAGTAGTGGGTATTTTTAAGCATTTTGCCAGTCAGTGTGGCGTGGTGATTGGCAGTGCCGACTGTGAGACGGTAGTCAGTCAGATTCAACCGACGGTCACCTACAGTCTGCGGCTGGAGTCGGAGGCGGACTATATCGCCAGCGATATTTGTGAAACGGCCCAGGGAACAACGGCGGAAATTTGGGAGCGGGGCCAGCGACTAGGAGAGCTGCACCTGGCTATCTTAGGGCGACACAATTTGAGTAATGCCCTAGCCGCCATTGCTGTGGCGCGACAGTTGGGGATAGGGTTCGCTGCGATCGCAGCGGCCCTGGTCACCTTTGCAGGGGCCAAACGCCGGTTTGACCACCGTGGGTTCCACAACAATGTTCTATTTATTGACGACTACGCCCACCACCCCAGTGAGATTACCGTAACCCTGGCCGCGGCCAGGGTAAAAAGTACAGAAGTTTTACCAGAGGTGTCCCAGCGCCGCGTCGTCGCTGTCTTTCAGCCCCACCGCTACAGTCGGATTACCACCCTCCTGCAGGAGTTTTCCAGGGCATTTGGCGATGCGGATCAGGTGATTGTCACCGATATTTATAGCGCCGGGGAGACCAATACGTCAGGGATTACAGGCGAAGACATCACCAGTGCCATTGGCGAGTACCACACCCAGGTCAGCTATGCGGGCACGTTGAGCGATGTAAAATCCAAGCTGGCCCTGGTGCTGCAACCGGGCGATCTGGTTATCTTTTTAACCGCGGGCAACCTTAACCAGGTGATTCCAGACGTGATGGCCCACCAGGCGGAGCAGGCGGAGCAAACCGCCCTGACCAGCGTTTGAGCCAGGTGCTAGCGGCCTTCCCCGATTGCGCTCGGGGCGGCCAAGCTAACGTTATTACCAGTCGTCCTGCATTGTTGAGCAGCTGTCCCATGGCCATTGAAAAACAGTTAACCGCTACAGGCTGCATCATCAAACCCCAGTTTTCCCTAGCTAATCTCACAACATTTAAGGTGGGCGGTCCGGCCGAGTGGTTTGCCGCCCCCCGCACCACGGATGAACTACAGGGCTGTGTACAGTGGGCCAATGCCGAAGGTCTACCCATCACTCGGCTGGGGGCTGGGTCAAATCTGTTAATTAGCGACCGGGGGCTACCGGGCTTGGTTATTTGCACCCGCTACCTGCGGCAGACTGAGTTTGATGAAACGGGTCGAGTCACGGCCGCCGCTGGCATGCCCATGGCCAGCCTGGCCTGGCAGGTAGCCAAGCGCGGTTGGACCGGTCTAGCCTGGAGCGTGGGGATACCAGGAACAGTCGGCGGAGCCGTCGTGATGAATGCCGGTGCCCACGGTAGCGACACCAAAGCGATCTTAGTGAGCACCCAGGTACTCAATTCAGATGGGTCCCTGGTTACCCTGGCCCCTGACCAGCTCCAGTTTGAGTACCGGACATCGCTGCTGCAGAGCGACCCGCGAATTGTCACCCAGGCCATCTTTCAGCTGCAGCCCGGTCACGATCCCAAGACTGTCCGAGCCGAAACCGCCGCTGATTTAGAACAGCGCCGCTCCACCCAGCCCTATCATCTGCCCAGCTGTGGCAGCGTCTTCCGCAATCCTCAGGCCAAAAGCGCTGGCTGGCTGATCGAACAGTCGGGGTTAAAAGGATTTAAAATAGGGCAGGCCCAGGTGGCGGAGCGCCATGCCAATTTTATCCTCAACTGCGGTGGTGCCACCGCAAGCGATATTTTTAGACTCATCCGCCACATCCAGGGCATTGTGGATGATAAGTGGTCCCTGATGCTGAGACCCGAGGTGCAAATTTTGGGAGATTTTCAAACCGTTTAGAGCCGAACGCAGCCCCACCCAAAGATTGCAATTCCGGCCAAGGCAACGTATAGTTTGACAGTTAATTTAGTAAAATCAGGCCGCCTATTATGAGCAAAGGGCAAGGTTTTGGCTTCGGTCTTGGAAAAATGAAAGAGCTGAGCGAAGCCTTCAAAAAGGCTCAGCAGGTTCAAGAAGGAGCTAAAAAACTCCAAGAAGAACTTGAACAAATGGAGATTGAAGGCCAGGCAGGCAGCGGTCTAGTCAAGGTCGTCCTCAGCGGTAACCAAGAACCCAAACGGGTGTCTATTTCCCCTGAAGCCATGAATGAAGGCGCGGAAGTCCTCTCTGATTTGGTATCGGCGGCCATGCGTGATGCCTACCTCAAATCAACGGAGACCATGCGTGAGCGCATGGAAGAGTTGACCGGCGGTCTTCAGCTGCCGGGGCTGTAGGGCTGAGCCGATCAAAATAGTTCCCATGCCAAAGTGGCTAGCGCGCCATCGCTAGTCACTTTTGATATGTCTGTTTTTCTATGCTGAGTCCCCTGTGTTCAGAGAGGTTTTGTCATGACAACCCGACTGTTGTTTGTATGCCTGGGCAATATCTGTCGTTCTCCATCAGCGGAGAACATCATGAACTATCTGCTGGAGCAGAGATCGCTCCAGACCCAGGTCAGCTGTGACTCGGCTGGCACATCCAGCTATCACATTGGCAGCCCCCCCGACGGACGGATGACCGCCGCCGCCAAAAAACGCAGTATTCAGCTAGTGGGTCAGGCTCGACAGTTTACCGTCAAAGATTTTGAACAGTTTGACCTGATTTTGGCCATGGACGACAGCAACTATCGCAACATTCTGGCGCTAGATACCGCTGGCGAGTACAGACACAAGGTCAAACGCATGTGCGAATTTTGTCAGGCGTATCCTGACCGCGAGGTGCCCGACCCTTACTATGGCGGAGCCGACGGCTTTGACTATGTGATCGATCTCCTGCTAGATGCCTGCGGCGGTCTGCTGGAGGAGATTGAAGCGTAGGGATGGGTCTCCTATTTTTTACGGTAGGGGCGTTCTGTGGAACGCCCCTACCGTAACGTTGCCGTCAGAATTCGCATTTTGTCGGCTCACCGACGAAAGACAAAGTCATACCCCCCATAGCCACCCTGGTCATAATTGACAACAAACCAGGTATCTGGGTCAAAGGCCAGTGGGTAAGCCTCCCGTTGTTTGGCCTGGGGGGATTTGGCCAGGGTGCAGTAGGGGGGGGCAATGGTCTCGTGTACGGCTGCCTGGGGGGTGCCCTGGGCCAGGGCGATAAACTGGGTTAGCTGGTCTCGAGATAGGCGCTGGTCAGCATTGAGAACCGCTTGGCAGGTTTGAGCCGTCTGACTTGGTCGCGACTGGGCTGGCTGGAGAGCCCCGGTCGTAGCAATATGGGGCAACTGCCCTGGCGGCACAATGGCCAGGACAGTCAGGGCCACACCACCCAGGAGCCAAACCAGGGAAAGAGAGCGGGGCCGTCCTGATGTTGGGACAGCGGGACGAGCGGGAGGAGCATGGAGCGGGGAATGAGTCATGACACGAATGTCCTACCAGTGATGAATCAATTTTAGTTCATTTGTACTAAAATTGATCTAATTTACGGCGAGAACGTTCAAAAGTTTTTATGATTTAGGTAGCTGCAACGGTCTTGGAAGGATGGAAATGAACGGCTGGGCTCGGGGACAATGACCAACCGGACAGTGGTATGGTTTCGCCGGGACCTGCGGGTCTACGATCATGAGCCCCTGTATCGAGCGGCGTGCCGGGGGGCGGTCATACCGGTTTTTGTATTTGATCGCGCGCTGCTACGGCATCCAGAAACCGGGGCGGCCCGGGTGGCCTTTATGGTGGACTGTCTGCGCCACCTGGACCTGGATCTGCAGCGGTTGGGGGGACGTCTTATTCTTCGCAGTGGTAACCCGGTGGATGTGCTACCAGCCCTGATCGAGGAAACCCAGGCCGAGGGAATCTACAGCTATAGCGATTGCGAGCGCATCTACGGGCGGGTGCGAGATGCCCGGCTCAATCAGGTGCTAGCAGATAAACAAATGAAAATCCGCTGGTTTGAGCCGACAGCCAGCAGCTCCACACTGATGGCCTATCCCCAGTATCGACAGTGGTGGTACCAGCAGATGACAATGCCCGGGGTACCCGCTCCACCACGGGTTGAGGTTCCCCCTGGCGCTGTGGGAGAAGCGCTGCCGACCCTAGATATACTAGGACACCGGGCTGACGGCAAACCCATACCCACCGGCAGCACGGCGGCGGCCCGACAGCTGCTACAGCGGTTTTTAGCGGACAAGGCCGAGCGCTACTACTGGCAGCTGTCGTACCCGAGCGCGGAGGTGACCACCGGTCTGAGTCCCCACATCAAGTTTGGCGTTATTTCTGTGCGCGAGTGTGTACAGACGATTCAGCGGGCGGATGATCGCGGCGATCGGCGGGTCCAGCGCAGCTACTATCAGCTGGTTTCGCGGCTGCGGTGGGGCAGCGGGTTTACCCAGCGCTTTCGCTATTTGCCCCAGCTGGAGCTGCGATCGCTTTACAGCATTTTTGATGACGACGGCTGGGCCTTTGATGAAACCTTGTACCAGGCATGGCAGCAGGGGCAGACGGGGTTTCCCATCATCGATGCGGCGGCCCGCTGTCTGCAGGCGACCGGCGGCTATGTGTCCCTAAACTTTCGGACACGGGCGATCTATGCCAGCTTTTTGAGCAACCTGCTGGGGATGGACTGGCGCTACGGAGCGCTGCACTTTATGCGCCACCTGATCGACGGGGACTGTCCCATCGATCACTACCAGTGGGCGATGCAGTCGGGGGTGACCCACTGCGCGGATAAAACCTGGACCCGGATTTATAACCCACAGCAGGTGGCCGTGGACCGCTGCGATCCAGAAGGGCTGTTTATCAAACGCTGGGTGCCGGAGCTGGCCCACCTGTCACCGGAGCAGCTGGGGACGCCGCCACCCACCGCAGGCTATCCGGCCCCGATTTTAGACTATCGCCGGCTGCGATCGCAGCGGGTCAAACAGCTAGAACAGCAGCGCGGTACCTTTTTAAGCTGTGACAACCTCAGCCCCCATCTGGGTCGGATGCCCGCTGACGTTACCCCCTTTGGCGCTGGCCGCTACCCCAGTGAAACTGGCTGGGCAGCGACCGCCACCCCCCCACTGTTTCCAGCGGCGCTCGATCTCGACGCCCTAGACACCCAGCAGTACCGTGATTTGCGGACATGGTTTGTCGCCCATGTGGACATCAAACCCCCAACCACCCGCCGTCGCCAGCCTCCATCAGACATAGAGCAGCTCAGCCTGCTGTAAGCGGCTGTATGTGACTGCATAGGCCAGGGAAGTAGCGTATGCTGGTTAACTTAATGATTAATGGTTGCAACACCGTTGCACACCTAAGCCGTGGTTAGCTCCCGTTCGATTGCAGTAGTCAAAAAGCGTCTGTGGGTCTGTTTTGCTGTTTGTCTACTCATAGGCATCGGTCTGCGCTGCACCAATGTCGCCCACAAGGTTTACTGGCACGACGAGGTGTTTACCTCCATCCGGGTGGTGGGCTACCGGGGTGAAACCATTGCCGAGCAGCTAGCGGAGTCGACCGTGATCAGTGCAGCTGAGCTGCAGGCCCTGCAAAAGTTTCCGGAGATTAAACGGTGGAGCGATACCTGGTCCGCCTTGAAGGGTCATCCCGAACATCCGCCGTTATTTTATCTATTAGAACGGCTGTGGGTGGGAGTTTTTCAACCCTCTGTGACCTCCTTTCGAGCCCTGGCGGTGGTGTTTGGTTTGGGGCTGCTGCCACTAACCTACTGGATGTCTCAACAGCTTTGGCGCGATCGCTGGACGAGTCTAATAGCCACCAGTCTGATGGCCCTATCACCGGTGCAGCTGCTATACGCCCAAGAAGCGCGGGCGTATAGCCTGTGGGCCTGTTTAATTTTGCTGAGCAATGGGTGTTTGCTACAGGCAATGCGCAGCTCGTGGCGATACTCTAGCGAGGCAGTGGTGGTGCGCTCTCCCCAGGGAATTGCCCTGCGCCAATGGAGCCTGTACGGTCTCAGTCTGGCGCTGATGCTCTACACGACACTGCTGAGTATTTTGGTGGTGGCCGCCCACAGCCTGTACGTTTTGATTAGCGGCTCAAGACAGCAGTGGCAGCGGTGGGGCCTGGCATTTGCTGGGGCGCTGGTAGCCTTTTCCCCTTGGATTGTGGTGATGGCAAGACGGAGTCAAAAACTAGACTCGGTCACCGAATGGACCTCCTTTCGCCAGTCCCTGGGTCAGCTAGTCAAACTATGGGGGCTGCATCTAAGTTCGACGGTGATCGATTGGGGACTCGGCTTAGATAGTATTTACACCTATCTAGCACCGTCCGTTGTGTTGGTGCTGCTGCTAGTTGCCCTTTGGCAGCTGCTGCTGGTCACTCCGCCAACCACCATGGCCTTTTGCATTATGGGGCTGATGGTACCGGCCCTAGGGCTGATTTTACCCGACTTGATCAACGGCGGGCAGCTATCGATCAGCACCCGCTACTTTATGCCGTCGCTGCTGATGGTGAGCCTGATTTTGGCGGGCTGGCTGCGGCAGCTGATTTTGTCAGATCGCCGTATCTATCGGCTCTGGGGCCAGAGCATTCTGACCCTGGTATTGGCTGCCGGTCTGGTGTCTGGCACCCTCAGTGCCGCCTCGTTTACCTGGTGGAACAAAAATATCAGCTACCACAACAACACCATGGGAGACCTGATCCGGCAGACGGAACGGCCTATGGTGATTATGGAGTTGGGAGCAACAGGGTTGGGGAACGCCATTTCACTGAGCTATGCGGTGGCTCCCGACACGGCGTTTATGTTGTTTAAGCCCGGTCAGCTGCCCGAGATACCAACCGGGTATAGCGACTATTTTGTTACCTATGCCAGTGGGGAACTGATAGATGAGATCGCAGCTCAAACGGACCGAGATGTTGTTCTAGCCGCCGGAGATTACCCCCTATGGCGGCTAAAGTAGTCATCAATTTCGGACAATTCAGACAATAAAGAGATGTGTACTTGGGAACTTTCCAAGTGCTTTTTCCATGGTTTTTTTGCCCCACAACGTTGCGATAGCACCCTGGAGGCGGTCCTAAAAGTCCTGTAGGCGATGGCCGGTGCCTAACCTTTTGCCACGGCCATTGCCTTGATCCGTACGTCTCCGGTGAGCACCCGCGGTCGAAAGAGCGTTTTGATCAAAATCCACAGGGAGCGGAGTTCCCCTGGCGTATTCCAGCGCTGCCACTGGCCGGGGCGGCAGTAGAGCAGCTCCACCAGTTTACGCATTTCCGGCAGGGTAACCTCGCGAAACCTCACCGTCACACAGGGAAATTCACCCTCATTGCTGGCCCCGGTTAGCACCCCCCGCAGACTGAGCAAGTCTTCGCTAATGGACAGCTGCACCGGTTGGGTTTCGCCGGGGGCCAGCTGGGGCAGGCCCCGCTGGGTAAGGGTAATCGTCGCGCCAATTTCTGAAATTGCCGTGGTGGTGCCCCACCAGATGCGATCGCCAATTTGCAAACGGACCACGCGGCGCAGGTCAAACCAATCGTAGGGATTGGGACGGGGCACATCTAGCAGCACCAGCAGCGCCGCCCCCAGCATCATCAGATTGTATAAACTCCAAATCCAGCCAATGCCAAGACCGCGCAGATGGGCATGGACCCCGCTGGGGTCAGTCATTTGAGCCCAGTTCCCCCGGGCCAGACATTCGCCTAGGTTTAGCCAAATGCTGCAGGCGGTGAGCACAAACATGACCATTAGGGGCCAGGCCAGGTTCCAATTAAACCGAAACCCCCGACTCGATGTACCCTTAGGGGTGACCTTAAACCCTTTGCTAAAGGGGGATAACATCGCCTGAATGACGGTTACAGCCAACGGGAACGCCAGCACCAGGGAGTACACATCCGAGAGAATGGCGGAGCGAGAATGGTGGTTGAGCCAGGAAAATACCGTAATCTGGACAAAGTAATAGGGCAAGAAAAAATAAACAATTTCCTCGGGGGTAGAGCGAATCGGAATCACCCCAAACACATAAAACAGCGGAGCAATCAAAAAGATAATCCGCGACAGACTGGTAAACCAGTGCAAAATGCCCTCCAGGTGACCCAGCCGCTGGATAAATTTTAGACCCGGTATCGTCAGCGGATTGGTTTCAATAAAAAATGCCTGGAGCGTGCCCCGAGCCCAGCGCAGCCGTTGGATAGCGTGGGCGGTAATATTTTCAGCGGCCAGCCCGGCGCTTAGTTTCTCATCTAAGTAGATAATTTTGTGGCCCTCAGAGGCCAGCCGCACAGCGGTAAAATAATCTTCGCTCAAGGAATCGGTCACAAAGCCCCCAGATGTTTCTAGGGCACTGCGGCGAGCCACAAATGAGGTACCAGAGCAGACCACGCTGCCCACCCCGTCTCGCATCGGCTGAATCTGGCGATAAAAGACCTCTTCCTCGGGGGTAAGCACGTCTTCTAGACCCAGGTTACGAGCGATCGGGTCAGGATTATAAAAGCTCTGGGGGGTTTGCACCAGGCCCACCGTCGGGTCTTGGAAAAAGCCAACGGTACGCAGAAGAAAGTTGCGGGTGGGAACAAAATCGGCATCAAAAGAAGCGATCAGATCGCTGTCGGTCTGTGCGATCGCACTGTTTAGATTCCCCGCCTTGGCATGGTCATTGGTGGACCGGGTGCGATACTCACAGCCCAGCGCCGCCGCCAGCTCCCTAATCTCGGGTCGGCGGGTGTCATCCAGCAGATAGATTATCTTGTTGGGGTAGTCCATGGCCTGACAGCCGATGATGGTACGCCGCAAAATAAACGTCGGTTCATCATAGGTAGGGATATATACCGACACCGATGGCAAAAAGGTTTGATCCATCACCGCCAGCTGCATCTGATCGGCCTGGGTATGCCGGTCCCGCACCCGCAGCAGCAGCACCAGCTGGATAATGCTCACCAGCAGCCCCAGCATTTCCATGGCAAACAGCACCGCACTGGCCACGCCGTTGATGGGATCGGCAAAATTTAAGGTCGACAGGCTCCGCCAGGTGACATAGCGCCCCACCAGCACCAGCAGCACAGTCACCACCAGAGCCCGCGACCAGGGTTTTGGCTGGGGGGATACTCGGGTGATGGCAACGGTAAGCAAAAATAAAGCTATGGTCGGCACCACTAAATAATGTCCCGCTACCATAGGCACCTCTAGCCACATGGGGGGAGTCTGCTGCAGCATATTCAGTTGGGCAAAAATACGGCTGATCTGACCTTCGCCCGCAAACCAGGCAAAGGCGACGGCTAGGGCGATCGCAACCACGGCCACCATCACGACCGTAGCGTTAGGAATAGAAAGAGTCCGTCGCAGCGGTGACTTATTGATGATCTGAGCCATTAGTTCACCATGAGTTATTACGAATTACTATAGCCAAATGTCAATAGGAACAATTTAATTGACACCGAGTTATTCTATACACAAACTTACACAAGCCAACGTTGCCCAACTGTTCCATAGATTGCACATGGAGCTGAAATTTTGCTGAGAGCATCTTAAAGAAATCAGCTCTTTCTCAGCTGGGTATCAGCTAGGCCACCTACAGTAGGCTGACCCTAGGATAAAGTAATGCTGTAAGTCAGATCGGTTACAGCTAAAAGACCGCTATTCACTCACCATCGGGTATGGAGTAAGGAAAAGGACCATGACCATTAACGACTGGCTAAGACTGATGCATCCGACGCTTGCTGTGATCTTAGTATTTCCGCTCATTGGTATCGTGACTAACTTTGCCTGGCAGACCCGTCAGCGTCGTCTGGCTGTACAGGCCAAGGAAAAATCCAAAATCCCACCCGTAGTCGGGAAAGAGCACGTCAGTCTGGGTAAATGGCTAACAGGCATTGTTGCCGGTCTGGCCCTGCTGGGGGTAGGACATCCCATCATCAAGCACATTGTCAAAAACAATGTGCTGGCAGAAACACCGGGGAAGGTGGCGTTTATTGTTGTCATGTTTGGCTTTACGATCGGCTCGCTGGTCTGTCTATATCGGGCCACCG
>JBCCAQ010000133.1:0-13937 GCA_039814735.1 Cyanobacteria bacterium P01_A01_bin.15 | reverse complement strand
TGATGGGCTTATTAATCGGATTGATAAATTAGTAGGTACGGGCGTCTAGTCCAAAATTGAAGCTTTAGTAGCAAAGGTTCCATGTATGCCGATTATGACTACTGTTTTAGCGGCTTTCACCAGAACCTCCAATTCCCTTAAGGCTCTGTTGCAATTCTGTATCAAAGTTGGCCTTTTATTAACAAAAAACTACTCCTCGGCCAGGCTGATTTCGTAAACGTTCCACAGGGCTCCCAGGGGAGAGTACTTCACATTTTGAACCTTGTTTCGAATAGCGGCCATGGAGTACTGATTGATCAAGTAGATAAACGGCAGCTGCTCCTGGACGATGCGCTGGGCTTCGACATAGATTTCACGGCGTTTGGCTTCATCTAGCTCCTGGGCTCCCCGGAGATAGAGCTGACCGATTTCTGCTTCCCAGTCGGCCACCACCCGGCCTTCGATTGGATCTTGACCCGGCAGGGGTTTTTGGTTAAAGGCATGGAGACCGCCATCCGGGTTCCAGACATTAGAACCGCCGTTGGGTTCTAAGCCGCCGCCAAGACTGATCATGTGGCATTCCCAATCCAGGCTGTCTCCAAGCTTTTCCACCAGGGAACCCCAGCTCACGGGGGTAAAGTCCACCGTGATGCCGATTTTGCTCAGATCCTGTTTTATTTGGGCACCGATCGCTTCACGGACCTTGTTACCCGAATTAGTAATCAGGGTAAAGCGCACCCGGTTACCGTCACTATCCATCAGCTGGTTACTGGCGTCATATTGAAAACCAGCCGACATTAATAGGTTCTTAGCTGTTTCTAGATTGTAGTCATAGAAGCGTATGCCATCTCGTTCAGGACTGGCAGAATAGGGACTCAGGGGAAAAATGGATGAGTCTTGCAGTACCCCCAGGCCCTGATAAATATTGTTGAGCATGGTGGGTCGGTCGATGGCATGGGCCACCGCCTGACGAAACTCCAAGGTATTGAACCAGCGTGACTTAATTGGGTCCACCAGGGGTTTACCATCGCGGGAGCCCTTGTTCAGGTTAAAGGAGATAAACAGGCTGCTGGCGGCAGGTCCGCCGTTGTAGATGCTGAAATCGCCCCGTTCCTCCTCCCGCTTGAGTAGGGAAAAGTTATCGGGTTTCACGGTGGTTAAATCCAAACCGCCGGAGCGAAATTGTACAAATTCGCCATCCTGGGATTCCACTACCTGCCAGACAACCTGCTGCAGGTAGGGCTGTGCTTGACCCTGATCGTCGGTCCGCCAGTAGTAGGGGTTGCGCTCAAATACTACCCGCTCACCGGGGGTAAATGCCTTGAGCTTAAACGGCCCGTTGACGACGATTTCCTCCGGTGGGGTGCTGGTACCCCAGGTGGATAAAAACAGAGGGTTGCCCTCGGCATCGGTCTCGGTAATCGTGCTGGCTAGGGCATGCTTGGGCAGAATATTTACCCCCGTGTTTCGCAGAAATGGGGCAAAGGGCTGGGGAACTTCAAACTTGACCTGGCGCTCGCCAAGTTTGGTGACCGTAGGCAGTTTACCCTCATCACCGATTCGCAAGATATCGCGAATTTGGGTGGGAATAGCGTCATTTAAGAAGATGTCATTGTAGGTAAAGACGACATCGTCGGCGGTCAGGGGTTCGCCGTCGGACCACTGCAGTCCCTCCCGCAGGGTGTAGGTCAGGGTCAGGCCATCGTCGGAAAATTCCCAAGATTCGGCTAGCTCTGGCTCGATCTCACCGGTTTCGTAGTTTTCGGTAATCAGCCCCGTATAAGTGAGGCCAAAGATATTGGGGCGCTCGGCACTGAGGGCATAGTTAAAGGTTTTGGGATCGCTGAGGATGCTATAAACCAGCCGCGACAGCTCGGTATCGCTGGCCTTGAAGTTGTCTATGGAGCAGCCTGCGATCGCAACCACCATCAGCAAGCTCATCAGCCAGTAAACCCAGCGACCGCTAACCTGACGAAGTCGGAGTCGAAACGTACGAAAGGACATAAAACAGCCAGACACAATTTCTAGCTATTCTAGCGAGTCCTGCGCCCGGTGCAGTCGAGGCGAGGGAGCAAATCATCGAGGCAGCTAATGTGAATGTCCCAACAGATAATCCGCGCTCGATCAAGATAACGAGGAGGATGCATTCCTCTACTAGACAGCTGCATGGGTTCAAAGGTGAGCCGGTATTGGCCAAGCCAAGCTAACGGTGGCCGGTTTGCACCCACCGTATATCAGACAGGCTCAGGACAAAGGGCGCTGCTGTTTCCAACCCCAGCGCCGTCAGGTTATCCGGCCCCGCTGCCGTTAGCTGCTCTAGGGTGATCACTGTCTGTGTCCACTCCCCCACCGGCGCATCGGCAAACATCTGAGTCACATCCAAGCTAGCTCGGCCATCATCACCGCATTGGGAAAATAGGGTGACGGGTCCTGCTGGAGGAGTGTCCACCCGATATTGAATAACCAGACCCCTGGGTGAGGTGGCTGGGCCAGTCATGACCATTGCCGCTGTATCCTGACCGCTCCAGACAAACTGCCGTGCATCTTCCTGGGCAGCTCGGTCAATCGAGCGCATGGTGAGCGCATTTTGCAGCTGGGTACGGGGGTCGACTATGGTGTTTGATGTATTACCCACGGTAGCCTGCAGACTCCACGGCGCAACCGGTCTACCCAAGGCAAAAAGTGCGCCGTCCTGGGTCTTTTCACTACCGTCTAATCCTGATGTTTCAGGTAGCTGTGCCAAATTGCCATTGTCTCCATAGGTAAGACCGTAGCCATAGGGAAACAGTGGGGTATAGTCATTTTCCCCTTGACTGGCCCGAGCCGCCGTGCGGGGCCACGAGAATGAAAGCTTACCCCTAAAATCAACGTTGTCACTGCCCTGGCAAAACAGCACATCCGCCACACCGGCACCCTCGCTACCCGGCAGCCACGCGGCGACAAAAGAGTTTGCCGCATTGATTTCAGGCGTTACCCACAGGGGCCTACCCGAGAGAAAAACAGCCACCGTCGGAATCTCGGCGGCTCGAAACGACTGGAGCAACCCCAATGTTCTCTCTGATGAAACGTTTAGATGGGTCAAATCTCCCCTAAACTCGGCGTAGGGAGCCTCACCAAATACGACAATAGCCACATCAGGCGTGTGCTCGTAGCGGCCATCGGGGCTGAGGATGGCGTTGCCGCCACCGGCTTCAACAGCGTTCTGAATGCCTGCCCAGATCGATGTGCCCTGGGGAAAATGCTCATTTGTGTTACCGGTACCCTGCCACGACAGGGTCCAGCCGCCGGTTTGTTGACTGATATTGTCGGCCCCATCACCGACAACTAGAACAGTTTGAGCGGTCTCCAACGGTAAAAGATGATCTTGGTTTTTGAGTAAAACCAGGGATTCGCACACCGCCTGGCGGGCGACAGCCTGATGGCTAGGATGGCTCAACAGCCCATAGTTACCCGCCAGGAGACGGTGTGAGGGCTGAGGTTTTTCAAACAGCCCCAGACGAAACTTAACCCGCAAGATCCGGCGCACCGCATCGTCTAAACGAGCGCGGGTAATGTCTCCAGTTTTTACCTGGGTCACGGTATTCTCGTGCAGCTGACGCCAGCTGTTTGGGGCCATAAACATGTCAATACCGGCATTTAGCGCCGTTGGACAGCTCGTGGTTGAACATCCCGGTATCTGGGCATGGCCATTCCAGTCGCCGACAACAAACCCGTTAAATCCCATGCGATCTTTGAGTACATCGGTTAGCAGGGCTTTGTGACCGTGCATTCGCTGACCGTGCCAGGATGAAAACGATGCCATTATAGTTTGCACACCGGTTGCGATCGCAGCCACATAGCCAGCACCGTGATAGTGCAGCAGGTCAGCCTCACTCTCGATGTTGTCACCCTGGTCCTGGCCCCCATGGGTGCCGCCATCACCAATAAAGTGTTTGGCTGTAGCCAGAATATGCCGATCGCCGAGAAAATCATCGGTGCCCAGTTCCCCCTGTAGACCGTTTACCATGGCAGCGGCATACTGGGCAACAATCTCTGGCTGTTCAGAATAGCTCTCGTAGGTGCGCCCCCAGCGACCGTCGCGGGCAACGGCCAGGGTGGGGGCAAAGGTCCAATCCATGCCGGTAACAATGACTTCTCGCGCGGTTATGGCCCCAATCTGTTGGATTAAATCGGGATTGCGAGCGGCTCCTAGGCCAATGTTATGGGGGAAAATCGTCGCACCCACAATATTGTTATGACCATGGACGGCGTCAGTACCCCACAGTATGGGAATTGCCCTGAAACCGTCGGCCACAGATGCCGCGTAAAATTCATCGGCCAGGGCCAGCCACGCCTCGGCTGGCGCGCGGATATCCTCACCGGGGGCGGAGTTGCCGCCATTGAGAATGGCACCGAGACGGTAGTGGCGAATATCCTCTGGGGTAACGGAACTGATATCCGCTTGAATAGTCTGTCCTACCATGTCTTCGATGCTCATGGTTGCCATCAGGTCATCAATACGAGCTTCAATGGCAGGCTCCAGAGAGGCACCTCCGGCTGTCGTTGGCCAGTTTTTTGGCGTGATTTCTGGCGTGATTTCTGGCGTAACGATAGGTATATCCTCATCACTGGCTGCGCTTGAATTGTAGACAGCAAAACTATCACTCGACACTAGTATAAGTAGCAAGCCGAGCAGGCCAATTTCATATCACCCAGTATTTTAGAACTCTCAAGGGGCTCTCAGGACTGACTCAGGTTGACTGCCTAGCATAGTTCCAATCTTCATGCCTCCGTCCATGACTTTACTACCTCGTACAGCCGCATTGATGACCGCTAGCCTACTGACTGTGTCCATGCCGTTTGTAGCCACCGCTGCCTGCGCTCAGACAGTTGAGCAGCTACAGCCGATGACCCTCGACCGGCTAGACCAGATCCTGCAGTCGGAGGTTGGCAATGTTGAAGGCGGAGACGGACAGTGGCAATTTAGCGTTGGTGGTCGAGCCGTGGTGGTTTTAGCCGATGCTCGCAACGACCGTATGCGGGTTTTTAGTCCGGTAGTGCCCGTGGAGGAGCTGACAGCACAGCAGGTCCAGGCGATGCTGGCCGCCAACTTTCACACAGCTTTGGATGCGCGCTATGCGGTTACCGATGGGGCAGTCGTCGCTGTTTATCTGCATCCTTTAGGGACGCTGCAGGCTAACAACTTTCGTTCGGCTCTACGGCAGGTGGTGAGCTTGGCTGAAACCTTTGGGACGTCCTATTCTAGCAATGAGCTTAACTTTGGCCTCCGACAGCGACAGCAGCCCAGCGATTTAGAACAAATTTAGCCCTATCCTTAGGAAGTGTTGTTCTTTTCCAGGGTAGTTGTGGTTTGCGGCGGTTGATTTTTGCAGGGTGGGTTGCTCAGGGTTTGCCCCCCTGAACCCCCTTATTCGTGACTACCTCAACACACACACCCTGCAAAAATAGGATGATTTCCGCTGAGAGCAGGTTTAGGTGGTCGGTGAGGTAGTCACGCTGCTCCGCATTCGCTACGCGCCGTAAAAGCTAAGTTATCGAAAAGCTTTCAGATAGAAAAAATTATTAATAGTACCGAAATTCAAGCAGCTGAAGTAGCTGACCAAGAGTCATTAGAGAACGAGCATCGGGCAGTTAAGACGCCCCGTAGTATTCATACGCGGAAGCTTCATATTATTCCTACTTTAGATACTGAGTTAATCCTGTCTGTGGATAAGCTACAAGGACTTGCTGAGGCGTCTGATGATGGCCTATCAGATATTAACTTAATCGGCAATAAGCGAGGCAAACATGACCTAAAACTGATATACTACAAGCGCTTGAACTTAATTTAATGCACTTACTGAACTCCTTGCACAGCAAGAGTCCTACTATTTCCGATTAAGTCTATTGAATTATCTCCATTTGGGAACAATTTGAAGTATTTTCTGTACATGAGCTCTTATTCGGGCACTGGTTCTATCCAATAGGGAAAATATCTGAAAAGCTCAAAGAGCAAAAATTTCAGCGATTTTTTCTTGAAAAAACCACAATCTTTGTGATGCAAGGTGCTTAGCCAAACAAGCCCATCAGGCAGAACCAACACCTCACTTGTGCATAAATCCGCATTAGTGGACATACTAGTTAAGTGTGTGGATTGTGAGAATCTATCGGCTAGATTAACGAGTGGACGAAATATTAACTAATAGGTTGTTTCATAACGCTGTAGTTCCGATCATCAGTGTCGGTCTTACTATTGGCTTGAAAATTTGTAGCAAGAAAGAAATGAAATTTGAGGAGCAAGATCTAGCAATTGGTTTAGAGATATTTGTTACAACTGTTGCACTCTTGTTAGTGGCAATGATAGAGTTGGGCTTCGATTCAAAAAGTATTAGTTCAGCCTCTGTAGAACCGGGTGTGTCAGCTCAGTTAGCACTAGAGCAGTTCCTTCAAAATCAGTCAGACCTTCGAACTGTTAGTAATAAAATAACTGAAGGAGTTGTATACTTATTCATCCTAATGATTTTTATTTTTACGACCGCAATGGTTGTTAGAGGATTTGGATGGAATAGACAGGACCCATCTAGGCTGAATAGGTTTGGAATATGGGTGCCAACGTTCTTAGGTGTGACCTCACTTGTTATTGTTTCATTTTGGGTTCAATAGTATGTGGCCAGATCGTAGGAGAGTATGGTTATATCACTTGCGAAATTTTATGGTGATGTTGGCAGTAGTCCTTTTAGTGGCATCACCTAACTTTCGAGTCAAAGTGCGAGCTACAGTTGATTACGTTCAAAGCTCTTTAGAGACTTTTATCTCTTCTAGACGAATTTATGATCTCCGCGAGGTTGATTCGATAACGCAGGTAAGGGCTATATCCTCAAATATAAATAGATTTATTCAAGAGAAGGGACGTGATGAAATCATTTGCTCTGATGGGTTAATAGTTGGAAAAACAAAAACCACAAAGATGTACACCGTTTCTGTAGCAGGCAGTAGCCGTGTACTTGCACTCGTTCAAGAAAACATATGTGCAGATGCTTTTCTAAATTCAGGCTTGAACTATCAGAAAAACTTTATTCAGGTAGCAGCTTTTCAAAATTTGACTAAGGCTAATCTTCTTGCAAAAACCCTTAGAGATGTAGGCTTAAAATCAAATATTAATGTTTTTCGACTTCGAGCCTCAAATGGACGCACTTATATTGAGCCAGATTGCGGAAAGTTCAGTGACGCCATGCTACCTAGTAACTTCTGGGGAACAGGAAATTGGTGTAGTGATAAAACGAGTGATGACATTTAACTTTACAGCAATCAAACTTTTTATAAGCATTAGGATTCATTTTTTAAGTCTGTTTAGGAGTAGATAGTTTATTTTTTCTCCTAATATCTAGCCTCTAGTGTAGATGGGTAACTTAACAAAAATTTTGTCAAATCTAAATTCAGTTTTTAATTTCTATAATTTGTACATAAAACATGATGCTGGATGGTAATTATTTGCTGTCAAGTCAAGTAATAATTACATCGAGAATGGATGGAGCCGATGATAATGTCGTCAAAGTTATTCTGAAATGCTTCGATTTCATATTTCATCGCTCTTAGCTTATGTTTGACATAGCTATCTCCTATCTATCTGTGGCGGCATTGCTCCTCCTGTTACCTGTATACCTCGTTCATCCAGGTTTGGACAAAATCGCGACGTTCGACATCGCTCCAGGTTAGCCAGGTGGCTTGGGTGACCTGAGCGGTGACCGCATCCACCAGGGGCCAGAATGCCTCGTCTAGTTCTTGCTTAAAGCGCTGGGGCTGGCTGTACATGAGCTTGCATTTTTTCGGATTGAGGCGGGCGAGGAACTTGGTGCGCAGGTAATAGGGGCTTTTGAGCTTCAGGGCAAAGGTGCCGTCGCTGGCAAGGCGAATCATAAAGCCTTCGTGCTCGACGTGGTGAGATTTGGCGATCGCATCTGCAAACCTGCAGGGAAACCAGCCGGGTCGGGGGGTGTGGAGAGTTGCTGCGATCGCATCTAATTCTTCTTCGCCCATAAAGCCTGCCCCCAATATCCCAGCCCCAATCAAATGCAGACCATGGTCCGCTGATCCGTACGGAATAATATGTGGGTCTTCGGGATGAATCGCCTCCCATAGCAGGGTGGTATCGGGGTGACCCTGGAGCCAGGCCAGGACGCGACCGTACAACCCATTGTTATAGAGCAGCGACTGGGCCCGTTCGACATACTCTCCCTTAAACGACCCGGAACAGGTCACTACCACCTGATTGGCATCGTAGGGATGTAAAAACGTGCTGACTAAAAAGCCGTTGAGTTTTTCCACAGCGACGATCGCGGTCTCGGGCGGTAGCGTAGTATCTCGCTCTAGATAGTTAAAGGTCCGTGGAAAGGGGCGGCTGACAGGATTGCCATCCAGGCCAACAACCACGCCACGGACTAGCCGTAGCTCGGGATAGTCATCCCAAACCGAAGGGGTGAAAAAGGCTTTGGAGCTGTATTTAAACAGGGTGAGGGCTCCCCCGTTCACCTGTTTGACGAGTTTTTGTTTGACGAGCGGTTCTATTTGTTCGGCAAAGCTCAGCAGACGCTGACTGTAGTCAAACTCACAGGGAATATTCAGGCATTCCTGCTCGGGCAGTCGCATGGCGGTGAGGGGACCGCCAAACCCGGCACCTGTTTCTAGGGAGTAGGTGCGATCGCCCTGGGACGTGAGGGGAATGTGGCCCCGCACCACGGTAAGGTCGCTAGTCTGGCGAAAAATACCGTCGGTGTCGTGGTTTTCGTGGCGGCGGCAGCGACCATAAACGCGCTCCTGGGCAGGCTGCAGCAGCGGGTCAAACCACTCAATATCGCCGTGGCATAGGACATAGTCGCGGTAGCGATAAAACGATGGTAGCGACTGGATAAAGTCTCGTATCCTGGCCCGGTAGGCTGGGTCACGCTGCAGCGCCTCGTGCAAAGTCCCTCGGGTAGATTTGCTTTTGATGGTGTCGCCGCGCAGGCCGCGGGCCAGGTTGTTGTCGTGGTTGCCGCGTATGCAGTAGTGGCCCCGGTCGACAGCCTGCATCACCCGATCAAGCACCGCTAAAGACTGGGGGCCACGATCCACCAGGTCGCCCAAAAAGCAGAGCCGACGTCCGTTGGGATGGGTGAAGTCATGGTTATAGCCCAGCCTGTGGAGCATGGCCTGGAGAGTATCGCCCAGACCATGGATATCACCAATGACGTCTAGCTGGGTGTCGTCGGGGATGGTGGGAACGGCAATGGCTAGGGTGAAATCGCCGTCGGTCAGGGTAAAGGGCCATTGGGAGTTGGGTTGGATGCGATCGCAAAACTGAGCCACTACCCGCTCGGGCACCCGACAGGGACGCTGCTGATTTTGCCGCTGCACCCGTTCTACCGGCGGGTTAAAAATGACCACCTGGACGGAAACACCCAGCTCGTCGGCAATGGCAGCAAAGGGTTTGCGTTCTTTATCGCTGATCAGCGTCGCATCCACGATCGTGGTAAGTCCGGCCTTGAGCCGGGCTCGAACCAGGCTTTCTAGGGTGGCAAAAATCAACCGGTCGTCGGTGGCGAGGGGGCGTTCTGCAACGTGGCCATCGACAACGGTGCGGGCAGTACCAAAAAAGCGCTGGCGCAGAACATCGCTGGAGAGTACGAGTTCGGGCGGCAGGTGGCAGCAGGCGGTGGATTTACCTGCGCCGGGGGCTCCAGATAGAAGGACTAGGCTACCAATTGGGATCGTGGTGGGAGTCATACTGTTCATATTCAAACAGTATGCCAAGGATTTCGGATTCTTTTGAGGAGTCGGGGGTTAGGAATATTACTACCCCATAGACACAAAACACAGCCGCAAAAAAGCCGGGGCATAACCCCGGCTTTTTTAGTTTGATCGACTGGGCTTTAAATCAGAACTGGTGCGCGTGCAGTACTTCCATCACATCACAAAGATAGGAAATGCCCGAATAGTTGTCGAAAAACTGACCTGCGACCTCATCCGAAATCTTTACGGCCATTTCCCGACTGGGGGTGAGTATCTCGAACTTTACATTCGAAAAGTTATCAGAAACGGTCGGTCGTCCTGACGAGCGCACGTTGCGACTGCCTTTACCGCCTGCGTCTACCACTGTATACCCGGTAGCCCCGACGTCGTCGATAATCTTGGCGATCTGTTTCTGCAACACCTTTTCCGTGACGATGACGAGCTTGCTGGCTTGTTGGCTCATATTGGTTACCTCCCGATGTGTGTATTCACTAAACTACATAAAAACTGAGGAAAACGGCAGCGCTTGTCTGGCCACCGCATCGGTCGCCGGCCAGGGGGCACCGGCAGACCGTGGGTCCGCAATCAACCGCCCAGCGCCTGGGCGAGCGCGATAAAGAGCGGTATTCCCAACGCGATCGCAATCGGCGTGCCGATGGCTGTGGATGAACCGATATAGGCAGAGGGGTTGGCCGTCGGAATACCGGCTCGTAACGTGGGCGGTCCGGAGATGTCTGAACTGGAGGCAGCAATGACAGCTAGAACAACAACACCACCCAGACTGAAACCCGTAGCATAGTGGGCAATCATGCCGAAACCAAAAGCGATGAACCCATGCAGCAGCGGTGCCACCAAGGCATAAAGGGTATACCACTGGGCCACCTTACGCAATTCGCCAAGTCTGGCGGCGGCTTCCATACCCATTACCAACATCAGTACCGAAAGCAGACCACGGAAGAGGGGATCAAAAAAGGACTCATAGACTCTTTCTGGCTGGGTTAGCAGGCCGAGGGCAATACCAAGCAGCAATGCCGATAGGGCAGAGCCCTGGAGACTTTCCTTTACGATGGGCCATATTTTGACCCGCTTGCTGCCCCCTGAACCCCCCTGTGACTTACTGCTGCGATACGCAACTGCGGTACCACCGCCCTGGTTGCCAACGTACTCTTGCTTACTGAGGTACTCCTCCTCGCCAAGAGCCGCATCTGCGGTCTCACTCTGCTTGCTAGTGTAAATACTAGCCAAGACGATCGCCGTCACAAGCGCTGGGATATCCATAAAGGGATAGAGTGCGGCGGTCCAAGCCTCGTATGGAATGCCGTCTGTTTCCAGCAGCGTCAGACCAGCAGCAAAGGTAGAACCACTCACGGCACCAAACAAGCCCGCCGTTGCAATACCATCCTCGGTTTTAACATTCGGCAGCTTGCACAACGTATAGCGCCCGATTAATACGATCAAGATCCCGATCATCACAGCAAATAATGCGGGTACCAGCATCTCCACCAGATTGGCGTTACGGATCTCCTGGCCACCGGTCAGACCGACTTTCATGAGCAACATGAAGACGATGAACTTGTAGGCCGCATCTGGAATTGCTAGGCGGCTACCGAGAGAGGCAGCGACTATACCACCAATCAGAAAGCCAAGCGTCGGCGACTGTAACTGCGACAAAAATCGCACCAAAAAACTGGACAAAAAATCCACTTTGTAATTCCTCCTTAATCAGATCTTAGGGGTCGGGACGGCAGGCAAGCGCGGCCTCAAATCCTTGAAGGCTAGCTCCACGCACCCGAGGGAGCAGCGAGTCAACTCACCACTTCAGTGCATCCTTACATAGACAAGGCTCTATCAAAAACCAAATATCCATGTGTTTAAGTCTATCTTGAAAAGTGTTTGAAATTACACTGCGACGCACGTATTTGCAAAGCAATGATAAATCTAAATGATAAGTTTTTCTTTTAGTTAATGATCCTTGACATATTTTTGGCTAATGCAAGTTGCGCACTGGCAGGTCAGTGCGATCGCAACCTTATCCGCTGTTATGACCTCTAGCCTCCTATCAAGCTCCAGACAGTTCCTGAGGCCATCATGCAGTGCAGGCAAGTTAGAAAGACCTCGCTCCCTATGGGCCTCACCCCTCTGGGCAGACAGTTTTGTCAGCCTGGGATGGTTTAAAAATTCAGATGGCCGACCCCATGCCTCTGATCAATCTGACCAAATCTGAACAAAAAAGTTGAAGACCTCGCGCTGGCCCATAATCCTATTGCTGACCTGCAACCGCTATCGAACCTGACTCAGCCGTACAGTCTTTTTGTCTGCCGATAGAAAACGCGACGGTGGCCTAATCTACCTGAAATTTTGGAGCTTCAGTTGGGGCGGTTGGTTCGATCGGAGAGCTGTAGCGTGCCGCATTGACCCAAATAATTGATAACAACAAACCCATGCAACAGCCAGCTAGAAAAATCCAGCCGTGGGAAGGTTCTAAGACACAGAGCAAACGGCGGTTTTTGCCGTATACCTGGACAACCCAGCCTTCTTCAGTGTCTAGTTTGGGTTTTGCCTGCTTTGATTCAAACCTATTCATGATTTCCACTCCACATATAGTATGTATGTCGCCTGTATGTCACCAACAGGACAATGCCTGGATCGCCCGGAGAACTTACTCGAAATTACCTGTGCTTTGGGTGTAGCGTATTCAGAAAAAGGGGCACAGCTTCGAGTTAGCTAAATTTAGACCATAGCTAAAAACCTATGATTTTTTCAAACACCATATAGTTTAGTTTATGCAAACATTCCGCATATGCGCGTTTTTTTAACGCAGGGTGGCCTCAAATTTGCAGAGCTATTTCATAAGTGAGCCTTATGCATGACGTTTTTGACACGACCCTCTTGGGGAAATCCATACTAGGATGCGTCATGTCATCCTTGGGAATCCCTCGTTAATTTGCCACAGCAGAAATCAACCCAGGCATGGGAAAGCGATCGCTACTATGGCGCGCTCAAACAGCGATATCGAAAAACGCAGCGGGAGCTTTTTCTAGGGCTGTTGGCGTTAATGGGCGTCATTATTACCGGCACCCTTTGGTATTGGCTAGTGGAGGGCTGGCGGTTTACCGATGCCTTTTATATGGCGGTGATTACCCTGGCTACGGTTGGGTTTACGGAAGTTCAACCCCTGGGCGATCGCGGACGGATCTTTACGATTGTGCTGATTTTTTTGGGTGTCTTTGCCGTCGGCTATATCGCCAACCGATTTACAGAAGCCGTTGTCAAAGGCTACTTTCAAGAAGGAGTGCGCTTAAATCAGCGGCGTAAACTTATGCAAGAACTCTCTCACCACTATATTTTGTGCGGATTTGGGAGGACAGGACGTCAAATTGCAGAAGAGTTTAGACTGCAAAAGATTCGGTTTGTGGTGGTGGATGCTGAGGAGGAGTCGGTGCAGCGGGCACAGCAGCTGGGCTTTGTGGCGGTTCAAGGCGATGCCACCTTGGACGATACCCTACATTTACTCAAAATTGAGTCGGCGATTTGTCTGGTCTCTGCCCTCACCTCCGATGCGGAAAACCTGTACACCGTACTCTCGGCTAGAACGTTAAATCCCCGCGTACGCATCATTGCTAGAGCCAGTAGCGAAGAGGCTATCCAAAAACTACAGCGGGTGGGGGCCGATGCGGTAATCTCACCCTACATTACCGGGGGTAAACGTATGGCCGCTGCAGCCCTGCGCCCCCAGGTGATGGACTTTATGGATGGCATTTTTTCCGGGGGCGATCGCACCTATTATATGGAAGAATTTTTGCTAGATCCGCTGGTGTGCTCCCAGATTGGTCAAACTCTTCGGGAATCGAAGCTGAGACTGCGAACGGGGGTTTTAATCGTGGCCATCCAGCGAAATGAGGGAGAGCTCATTATCGGACCAACGGCTGAGGTGCGGCTACAACCCAGGGACTTTCTCATTTGCCTGGGCACCGCTGAACAGTTACAAACCATGAACCGTATCCTCAGCCCAATCAATCCAGAATCCTTGCAAAAACCCAATCGGGAATAAACAATTTGTACCTTATGGATAGGTTACCAAGGCTACCGTGTACACACATCTCGGACTGGGGCTCATAATCCTGCCTTTGCCCCCCCAAAAACCCCCAGGCCAGGGGGGGAGTTGTATTTATCACCCCAGGGCGCGGGGGGGGGTGTGGGGGGGGGGGGGG
>JBCCAQ010000343.1:0-4360 GCA_039814735.1 Cyanobacteria bacterium P01_A01_bin.15 | reverse complement strand
TGGGACAGAGACGACAGGGCGTTGTCTTTGGGGAAGGTTGACATAGTGACTGCCTAGGAGGGAGTAACAACGGTGACGGTACAGGCACGATGATGAAATCAGGCAACCTACCCAGGGAGCAGCCAACGTCTGTTGTCCGAAGACAACTTTCAAGAGCCCGGTTTGGCTAAGTTCGCAGCGTTTGGGCAGCTAGATAAAGCTTAGCCCATTCGCTCATGACTTGTTTAGGTTTATACCCTAGCTTTTGTGCGATCGCATCCACATCATTCCCCTGTTTTAGCTCGGTCAACAGCTGTTGCTGAGAATCGTCTAGGGTTTGCCAGTAGGTTTGCCACTGATGGGGGGTAAGTCCCAAATCGTGCTCTGTCAGTGTGGTTTTTAACCAACTCAACACAAGTTCTGGCTGCTCTTTGAGGGTGAAAATTCGAATCGCGTGATAGCTAATTTTTTCTCGCAGGCGATACACCTGATTAATCGACAGGCCAAGCTGTTTAGCAATACTGTCTTGGGTGTAGCTTTGTAGATGCAGCGACAACCACCGGGTGGCCGTATCCCCTAAGGTTTCTTGTAAGTAGGCGGTAAAGCTCTCTTGAACCGACTGGCGCGCCCGCTGGGTTTCCTCAAAATCCTGTTGCTGGTCATAGCGCCCCACCGCCTGAATATCAAACAGACTAATGGTGCTATCGGTATCGTCGGTGCCAATTTCCTCTGAGATCAGCTGAATTAGCTGTGCTCCTGGCACCTGGGTCATACCGCCCCGCTGGGACCGTCGCAGATAGTTAACAAACCGATAAACAATCAGAGGCTGGTTACGAATTGGCCGCAGACAGTACTCTTCAATAGTGGCCATGGTGAGCAGATTACGCAGCTGGGGGCGCTTTGTAATCTGAGAAATCCAGCTCATCTGCTGTTGCAGATGGCGATCGCTCTGCAACATTTCTTGAATGATTTCCTGCAGGACATCCTTGACCTGGAGCTGGCGGTCGCGGCTTAAGGCGATCCAGGTACGGATTTTGCTGCGCACCAAAAACAACCCCCCTAGCTTTCTCATCAGAGTTTGATAGGCGCGGTCCGGGGGCAGTCCCCAATAGGTTTTGTAGAAAATTCGGTATCGATAATCCATGGCCTGGGTGGCGATGGACAGATCTTTGCGCGAAAGGTCTTCAAATCGCTCGGTATTTTCTCCGCAGAGCCACTGGGTAATGGCTGTGTGAGTATCGTGGCTCTGCTCGGGCAAGTCAGTCTGAAGCCTTTGCTGCCATTGATTTACGATTTTGATTGCCACTGCCATGCGCGCGCCTGCTGCTGATTAGAAAATGCCCCAAGCCGGATGCCACGGGCAAGGAGTCATCGATGATTTGCTCATTTTAGTGTACTCAATCCCTCAATCCACCTGGATAACTCTACTTTTCCTACTTTTTCCTGCTAACCTTTTGCACCCTATACATACGGTACGATAAAGCACCCTGCCAAGGCTGGGGACCGTTGCCAAAAACCGCCAGTCCATATGTTTCTTATCAGTACGGTCCCAGCGAATTTATTCCGGACAGGTTAATTTCGTAACACGTATCATCCGTGACGCTGCTGATGCCACTGCCAGGCGTGGCTAATGATCGTCTCTAGATCAGCATACTGGGGAATCCATCCTAAACGTTGGCGGGCATGGTCACTGCTGCCAATTAGGCTCGGAGGATCCCCAGGGCGACGCTCGCACTCTGTCGCCGGAATCGGGTGACCGGTTACGTTACGGGCCGTTTCGATCACTTCTTTGACCGTAAAACCATTGCCGTTACCCAAGTTAATAAAAGCCGTTTCTCCCCCCTCGATCAGATACTGCACTCCCTTCACATGGGCATCGGCCAGATCGGCGACATGAATATAGTCCCGGATGCAGGTACCGTCACGGGTGGGGTAGTCCGTGCCATAGATAGAAATATGATCCCGTTTGCCAAGCGCCGTTTGGAGCACCAACGGAATCAGGTGAGTCTCGGGATTGTGGTCTTCGCCCAGGCGGCCCTGGGGATCCGCGCCAGCGGCGTTAAAATAGCGAAAACACACTGACTGCAGACCATAGGCTTTCTGGAAATCCTGCAGCATCATTTCCACCATCAGCTTGCTGCTGGCATAGGGGCTAATGGGGTTTTTGGGATGGTCCTCTGGAATCGGAACCGTCTTGGGCGGCCCGTAGATAGCACAGGTAGATGAAAAGACTAACCGCCTGACGCCAGCGGCCTCCATCGCCTGTAGCAGGTTGAGGGTACCGTAAACGTTGTTGTGATAATACTTGGCTGGAGATGTAACGGACTCACCCACAGCAATATAGGCAGCAAAGTGCATAACAGCGGCAACGTTGTACTGCTCAAACAGCCGATCCAACAGAGCGCGGTCGGTGGTGTTACCTTCTATAAGTTTGGCATTGAGATGCTGCTCAACCAAGCTACGGTGGCCGTATTCAAGGCTGTCTAAGATGATGACCTGGTAGCCGGCCTGCTCTAGGGCAAGCACGGCATGGGAGCCAATATAGCCGGCACCACCGGTCACTAAAATTGATGGAGCTAATGTTTCTGTAGTAGTCATAGGGAAATTTGTAAAAATTAGTTATAGCAATGGAACCGGCCACTGCCCTCTGATGGCAGAGAGTCAACGACCTATAGCGGGGCGATCACCGCAGATGTCAGCTAGTCAGCCTGTTTGGCTTTTGACTCAGGGTCAGCTATGTCAGGATTTAAAACTAGGTTATCTCGGTGGATAACGGTATCGGCACCCTCGTAGCCTAGGATCATAGAAATTTCACTGGACTGACGTCCGCGAATCTGTTGAAGTTCACGGTGGTTGTAGTTGACAAGGCCCCGGGCAATTTCTTGACCGTGGCGATCGCACAGCACCACCGCATCCTGGGCGTGAAAGTCCCCTTTAATCTCGGTAATACCGGCTGATAGTAAAGACTTGCCGTCCTGACTAATGGCCCGTACGGCCCCCGAGTCTAAATACAGCTGACCGCTGGGGCGCAGCCCGTTGGCGATCCACCGTTTGCGCGCATTGGAGGGTTTGGGCTGAGGGGCAAACTGGGTGCCTAACGGCTCACCCGCTAAAATTTTGAGAATATTATCGGGGTGCTGACCGTTGGTGATGGCCATGCGAATCCCTGAACTCGTAGCTATTCGAGCGGCTTCTAGCTTGGTGATCATCCCACCGGTGCCCCAGGCCGAACCGCGATCGCCCACATCAATGTTTAGCTCCCCCAGGTGCTGCACCCAGGTAATCGGCTCAGCGTCTGGATGGGCGCGCGGATCGGCGGAATACAGCCGATCCACATCGGTAAGCAAAAATAGCCAGTCGGCCCCCACCAGGCTGGCTACCAAAGCCGAGAGCGTGTCGTTGTCACCAAATTTGAGCTCATCGACAGCGACGGTGTCATTCTCATTAACAATGGGAATAACCCGCAGCTTAAACAGCTGTCGAAAGGTGCGGTAGCTGTTTAAATAGCGCGATCGCTGCATCAAATCGCTTCGGGTCATCAGCACCTGGGCAATGGGCTGCTCTAACACCGTAAACAGATCGTCATACACTCGCATTAATCGCCCCTGCCCCACGGCCGCCACCGCCTGTTTTTGCTCAATCGCCTTGGGGCGTTCCCTCAAACCCAGCCGGGCACAGCCCACCCCCACCGCCCCAGAGGACACCAAAATCACGCGATGGCCCTGGCTCTGCAGCTGACTGAGGGTTTCGACTAGCCGAGCCAGCACCGATAGGGCCAGCTGATTGTTGGCCTGGGTCAGACTAGACGTACCGATTTTGACCACAATGGTCTGGGTTAAACGGGGTTTGGCAGATGGAGGAGCAGACGACGGTACAGTCACTAAAATTCTCAGGGGGTAGAAAGCAAAGAGGAAGCAGCCCCCAAGTCGACTTGGCAGGGTGCTATAGATGCTTGCTAGCAGCGAGAACTACGCCAAGACGCTTGGATAGCCAGATTTCGGCATTGCGCAGACACTGCTTAGATGCACCTTTCCCAATGGGGCTGACCATAGGTTCTACTAGAACGGTAAACAACCCTAGACGATTGCCCCCCAATACATCGGTAAACAGCCGGTCCCCCACCATGGCAATCTCCCGGTGGGGGAGCTGCATCAGGGCAACCGCCTGTCGCAGCTTTCGCCGGGAGGGTTTCCCCGCCGCGATATAAAACGGCACCCCTAAGGTGTCGGCAATGCGGCTGATGCGACTGTGGCTCAGGTTATTACTGACCAAAACCACCGTGGTCAAGGATTGAATTTGCTGCAGCCACTGGCACACATCCTCCAGGGGCTGGCTTTGTTTAAATGGCACCAGGGTTTCATCCACATCTAGGATGAGCCCC
>JBCCAQ010000106.1:0-15758 GCA_039814735.1 Cyanobacteria bacterium P01_A01_bin.15 | reverse complement strand
TAGTAGTGGATGGTGGACTCCTCGCCGAAGCACGGCGCAGCCGGATTCTTGCAGTCGAATCCGTGCTGGTTGCTGCACGAGTAGTCGTCATCCCACAAGCTTTCGCACGTGCAAGAGCCAAGAATTACCACCGGAAAAATATACAGTAAGTCGTTAGGCCAAGCAGGCTCACCATAATAGTTGTGCCCCATACCTTGCTTCAGCTTTTCCCTAAGCTGGGGATCGCTGAGGTCAGGCTTTTTTATCGTTGCCATAGCTCAATTCATCTCCTAATTCATCTTCAAACAGAATAATTCGCAGCTATTTTGACAGCTTAACCCTGAAACTAATTTGAAGCCACATCTAGCCAATAAATAGACTATTTAAGGCATCATAGCCACAGAAATTAAAACAGAGCTAAGCCATTTTAAGCAAAATCACAAAGGACCAGAAATGCCCTGCTTCCGAATCATCAAAAAGTGGGTCAGCATAAAGACAGCCATCAGCCATGGCAGGACGAAAGTATGCAGGCTGTAAAAACGAGTCAGCGTAGCTTGACCAACGCTCTCACCACCGCGAATAAATTCAACCATCAAACCACCCACGACGGGTATTGCACTGGGAACGCCAGAGACGATTTTGACAGCCCAGTAGCCTACCTGGTCCCAGGGCAAAGAATAGCCTGTCACACCAAAAGAAACTGTGACGACGGCCATGATGACGCCGGTAACCCAAGTTAGCTCACGGGGATTTTTGAAACCGCCTGTGAGATAAACCCGAAAGACATGCAAAATCATCATTAACACCATCATGCTGGCAGACCAGCGATGGATGGAGCGAATTAACCAGCCAAAGCTGACGTCTGTCATCAGATACTGAACTGAGCTAAATGCCTCTACTACCGTTGGCTTGTAGTAGAACGTCATGGCAAACCCAGTTGCAAACTGGATAATGAAACATGTCAGGGTAATCCCACCAAGGCAATAAAAAATGTTGACGTGGGGAGGGACGTACTTACTAGAGATATCATCGGCGAGTGCCTGAATCTCTAGACGCTCATTAAACCATTGGTAGGCTTTAGAGTCGGTTACTTGCTTGGTAAACATGAAGCGCGGATATAAAAATAGATCTATGCCGTTACTAAAAAATGTAACACAACCAACCTTGAGAAACCGGTTATTTAGAAACTTACCCGGACCAATCCATCCAAAGCTTGTGACAGGGAAATAGCCTATACAGAAAGGGATTACCAAGATTTGACAAGAGTTTTGGTAGGTGAAGGGCGCTTCTATAATGGGCTTTTTTTACTGAGACTCATTTACAAAACTTCACTTTATGCTGAAACGCTAGTGACGTTCTACGAATTCTGATCGCAGATGACAGGGAGAGCACAGTATTCTGAGGAAGTCGCTATGCTGGCTAAATGGGACGGTTATAGGCGTTCTTAGTGGTTTGACCGAGCTTTCTGCCTGGTCAGGTGGCGGTGTTGTTTGGACGATGGCGAAGAATGAGAAAAACTGGACTGCTACACGTGGTTCTTGTGAGAGGCATCTGTGCAATAGGCATCGCAACGATTTTAGGTTTAGGATTGGCTAACCCACCAGCATTTGCTTTCACAGAGCAACAGAAACTGGTAATGGAGGTTTGGCGCATCGTCAACCGGGCCTACTTGGATGAAACCTTTAACCATCAGAACTGGTGGTTTACCCGTGAAAAGGCACTTAAGCGTCCCTTGAATACTTGGGAGGATGCTTACAAAGAAGCCCAGGTAATGCTGCAAAAACTGGACGATCCATACACGCGCTTTTTGCCTCCTGAACAGTATCAAAGCCTGCAGACAAATACGTCTGGAGAGCTTCTAGGTGTAGGGTTACAGATTGCAAAAGACGATGATAACCAGTATCTACGTGTGATTGCTCCGATTGTGGATTCTCCAGCAGAGCATGCGGGACTGTCTCCCAGGGATGCGATTGTAGCGATCAATGGGATCTCGACCCAATCATTTACCTTGGATGAGGCGGCAGCTCGCATGCGTGGTCCGGCAGGAACCATCGTTACTCTAAAAATTGAACGTGTAGACACTGAGCCATTTGAGGTAAACCTGACACGCGAGCGCATTAACCTCAACCCAGTATTCTCCGAACTACGCTTTGAGGGTGCCAATAAGATTGGTTATATCCGATTGGGACAGTTTAATGGCAATGCGGTTGGAGACCTGCGAGCAGCCTTAACCGATCTGGAGCAAAAGGATACGGACGGCTATATTCTAGATTTGCGTAACAATCCAGGGGGACTGTTGCAGGCAGGAATTGAAATTGCCAGGCTGTGGCTAGATGAGGGCACAATTGTCTACACCGTCAATCGCCAGGGGATATTGGAAAGCTTTGAGGCCGGTGCTAATTCACTCACCCAAGCGCCCTTGGTGGTGTTGGTTAATGGGGGTACTGCCAGTGCCAGTGAAATTTTGGCAGGGGCGTTGCAGGACAACCAGCGGGCCAAATTGGTGGGAGAAACAACCTTTGGAAAGGGGTTGATTCAGTCACTGTTTGATTTAACCCATGGGTCTGGGCTAGCCGTCACTGTTGCTAAGTATGAAACACCGGGTCACCACGACATCAATAAGCTGGGGATCGTTCCCAACCGGACAGTGATGACAGCCCCCCTCACCCGTAATCAGTTTGCAACTGATGAGGACAGCCAATATCAGGCAGCTGTTGAGACATTGATGCAATCATTGATGCCACCTGTGACCTAAATTGTGCCGCTTAAGTTGTGCCGCTGAAAACCCGTACGTATCACGATCCGCTCCATGGCGCTATCACCTTAGATGGTGCCGATGCTGTGGAAGCGCTGCTGATAGAACTGGTTGATACGTCGGTCTTTCAACGGCTGCGACGTATTCGTCAGCTAGGACCGGCCAATCTAACGTTTCACGGTGCGGAAAGTTCGCGATTTACCCACTCTTTAGGGGTGATGGTGATCGCCCGACGGGCGTTTGACCGGCTGGCGGCCATCTATCCAGAGCTAGGCTGCCATCGGGCGGCGGTCCTATGTGCAGCGCTCCTTCACGATGTGGGTCATGGTCCCTTTAGTCATACGGCAGAAGAGGTATTTGGCGGCCACCATGAGCATTGGACATTGCGCATCCTGGAGCTAGCCCCTGAGGTACGCGGTCTTTTGGATAATTTTTCGTCGGACCTGGGGGGCGAGATTCAACAGATTTATCAACACCAGCATCCGGTACCCTGCGTCTGGCAGCTGGTATCTAGTCAGTTGGATTGCGATCGCATCGACTACCTCATGCGTGACAGCCATTTCACCGGAGCTTCCTACGGACAGCTTGACCTTGACCGCATTTTGCTGGCGCTCGATTACGATCCGGCCAGCCAGCAGCTGATTGTCGCCAAAAAGGGACTGGGGGCTATCGAGCACTATCTGGTGGTGCGTTATTTTATGCACGCCCAGATTTACAACCATCCCAAAAATCTGGTGGCCACCTGGGTCCTAGAGCAGGCTATCAGTCGTGCTCGCACGCTACTGGCGGCACGAGTCCTAGAGGCCGATCCCACCATGACCGCCTGGTTGAGCAATGCCATTGATGAGCTATCCCTGGGGCAATATTTAGCCCAGGACGACTACGTACTGCACTATCATCTGCAGCGGTGGCAGACCCATACAGATGCAACCCTAGCCGACCTCTGTCAGCGATTTGTCAACCGACGGCTGCCCAAAGCAACGGAAATTAGCCAATACACCTACTCACAGCAGACAGACATTCTATCGGTGGCGCGGCGGCGCGCCTACAAGCTGGTATCAGATACTGAAATCTACGTCAGCCTGCGCCATATTCGTAACCGGGGATATACCCTTTACCAGCGCGGCATTAAGCTCAAAACCCCTAACGGATTAACAGCAATCAGTGAGCTTTCGCCCCTAGTAAAAGCCCTGATCCAACCCTGTCATCGCACCTGGCTGTTGCACCCTGAAAATCTGCCGGTGGCTGAGATTTTGGCCTCATTTAAACCGACACCGCCAACGGTGACAGATTAATCAAGCAATAGTGCTTCTACAGTAACGCCTGGGTCTTGGCAAGTTCCTGAAAGTCTAGGTCGGCAAGTTTGTCATAGGCACTGTCAATTCGGTGCTTCCCCCTAAGAAAGCCAATGTTGGCACCTGGGCAGATATAGCTCAGGGTCTGGGGCGTAAACTCGTCCAAAAGCCGCCGGACATGCTGAAGCTGGCGGGGCCAGTGAAAGGTTTTAGAAACCCGTAACGGGGCAGCGCTCCCCTGGCGGGTAGGTAGTACATGACGCCCGGTAAACAGGATGCCTCCCCGAGTCGAGCTATATAGACAGGCCGCTCCAGGGGAGTGGCCGGGGGTCCAAAATAGTCGATGGTGAGGCGTGAGCGTTAAATCACGATGGAATGTTTGGGTATCAACTTGGGGAAGCAGATACGCTTCTTGCTCTTGGACGACAACATCACATGCAAATTTAGATTGCCAGTCCTGAACACGACTACTGCCACCACGGTGGGTGATTGCAAGCCACCGTAAACCACCCTGTTGGGCAATAAAGTCTACGTTAGCCTCAGTCCAGGCAGGGCAATCGACTAAAATATTGCTGCTTTTACCTGCAGCAACGCTCGATACCGTCGTATACGTTATCAAATAAGCCGTACCGCCTAGGGTGTCACGATTGGGTGGAAAGGCATAGACGGTTGAATGGGTACCCAATACGGGCTGGGGTAGCTTGAGAGTTGAACGAGCTGAGCTGGTGGCGGACCTGTCGTTCAGATTTGTTTCCAAAGTAGACACCGATATTTCTCAAAAAGCCATTACCTCGGCCAGACCCACCAGGTGTCATAGCTGGGCTCAGAACAGCATTGTAAAGCTAGGACGGTGGATTGATGACAGCGGTACTGAAGGCGATCTTACTGGGAATTTTGACAGGCTGGGGGATACGCCAGCGGAAACATCACCTTAAAGGGCAGCGAGGGACTTAATGGTTGGCCAATTCTCACGAGGTTTGACCTGATGCTTCTATCTATAAAAACCCATAAAAACGCTTATCTATAAGTTCATGGTGGTTTTCCATAAATCCTACGGATATTTCTGTAAGCGTATTAGATAGAACAAAATCAATCCCCCATGCCATTGTCTCCAGTCCCAAAACCAACGGTCAACTTTTTCACATCATCAGTACTGATATTCGGCGGCAGCTTTAGCGGTATTCACCTGACTGATTTGGTTGCCCCTTACTCCCAATGGAGTGGTCCCGTTGGTTTGCTGATGTTTCCCATAGCTTTTGTGACAGGAATGCAGCTATGGTCCAGGATAGGTCGGCTTATACAGAGCTTTTCACGACTGCAGCCAACTAAGCGCCAAAAAGAAATGACACCTGTCAGCGGCGGGGCATTTGTATTTCTGCTAACACCCGTCGCCGCCGCCAGTCTGTCAGGCTTAATCCTGACGCCGCCATCCATGGGGGCTGTTGTGGATCCGGGCTACAAAATTTTGATTGCTGCAGGAATACTCTACGGCGCTATCTGCTGGTCATTGATCCAGCTAGGGTATCTACAGTGCGCCAATACCTACCCTAAAGACTAACTTGGCTGACAAGCTGATTGGCCGTTCCTATTCATTTCACTGTCTGGGCACCAGCAGGACTGATTTGACCGGGCGCCGTACTGTATTGCCACTTTGGTCTAAGCGCCCGTAGTAGGTCTGAGCCAATTCATCATCGAGCCCTGCCACATGTAGCGAGGATGAGCTGCCGCCATCTAAATTCAGGGCGCTTTGAGCACCGGCTGCCGCCATGACGTTTGTCAATTCAGCTAGGGTCATCCCTCCTGCTAGATTGACCTGGGCCACCATCACCCAGATCAAAGCACCGTCTGCTTTAATACCGATGGCGCTGCGGGCATTTCGCTGCTGACTACCAATAGCATCCCGAATGAGGGTGCCGTTGGCATAGTCGGTAAAGCCCTCTAGCTGTGAGGTATCTGGTAAAAGCTGTGGCCCTGCTCCTAGGGCACTGTGAAGACTACAGCCGTTGGGGATAGAAGCACTATGAACTGTGATGTCGTAGTCGATGCCACCAGTGCAGTCATAGCGGCGGAACTCAGAGCGATTGAGAATTTGAGCGATGTAAGGGGCCAAATCAGGGTTATCGACGAGCCGTTTGTTATCGCGAGGATTGGCAACTAAGGAGCCATCAACGGTGATAAATGATGTCGTTTGCCCATTGTTTGGATCAAAAAAACCACCGTTAAGTACAGCTAGAGCCCCCTGATCAGCAGCAAAGGCATCTACCGTTTTAAGTCGATCACTGACGGCCACCTCGACCGGGTATCCCGGCGGTATCATCACCATATACACCTGGGTAGCGCTGCTGTTAGACCAGGTTTGTATGGTCAGGGTTGGCTCAGGGACACTGTCTAATTTGTCTAAGTCCTGCCGTGGGATGGCAGGCTCTAGCTGCACCGCACATTGGGCTATCACTAAAGCTAGCCCCGATAGAACACAGACCTGCAGGCTCAAACGCTGTTTTTTATCCAGTGGCATTGCGGACACGCTCGCTGTAGTCCTGGGGTCGTAGCTGGCGAAATCTTTGAAAGGCTAGCTGACGTAGACCCAGGGGCAGATAGGATAGGACCCTACCTAATTTGGCCTTCGCAGACAAGGGACCACTGGTCGCTAGTTCTTGAATTAACTGACGTCCCTGCTGGGCCTCACCCTTTTCAATCAGACGCATGGCAAGTACCTGCTTGAGGCCATTGAGCTTAGCCTTACGGATAGCTTCTAGCTCTGGGCGTTGGGTAAAACAGTAGCCCTCTAAGCAGAAAATCTTGGCTGAGAGAAAGTGAATATCTTGTTTCAGACTGGTTTGACCACCGTGAAATCGATATTCCATCAGGCGCTCAGGGATAAAATAGCCGGTTTTCCCAATAGCGGCCAAACGCACCAGCAGGTCGAAGTCTTCACAGCCATCGGCCTCAAACCGCATAAAGTCCACCTCCCTCAGACTGTCTTTGCGAAAGAGGGTAGAGCCCACCTGCAAACTTTGATGTACAAACGTTTCTTTAGGCAGGTCATCGATAATCGCTTCAGACAGGCGGTCTTTACCCCACTTGGCTGAGTTGGCAGCGGTGGCGGTCTCATCGCGCTGATTTCGGGCATTGATCACCCAGTGGTCGGTACAGACAAAATCCACCCTGGGCTGGGCCTCTAGAACAGCCACCGTCCGTTCTAAAAAGGTGGGGGTGAGGGCATCGTCATCATCAAATTTGATGAAATAGTCACCTTGGGCAGCCTCATAGCCTGAGCGCATGTTACGACTGCGTTTGATATTTTGCGGGTGACGAATGTAGCGAATACGCGAATCATCCCACTGGGCAACGACCTCAGCCGTATTATCAGGGGAGGCATCGTCACAGATGATCAGCTCAAAGTTCCCATAGGTTTGATTGAGGACGCTATCAACCGCGTAGGGCAAAATTTGGGCTCGATTGTAGGTAGGAATACAAAGACTAACTTTAGGCACAACTTTGGGCACGGCGTAATAGCTGAGCTAGGGATGGTGTCAGTTTACTGAGCAGGGGACAGACTTAACCTCGGTAAGGATTGCATAAAGATCTCTGCCTATCAATGTATGAAATTTATATGAACTGTCAAAATTGATCCCATCTGCGGATCACCAAGCGATCGCATGTTAATTCTGGTCAGATCGATGGCCACACTATCTGTAGATGTAGCTGTTGATTAAGTTGAAAACCGATGCCCCAAGCTTCCATGGTTGCCAACAAAATACCCAACCCAACCAACCCATTTTTCCCAAAGGTTTCGGTAATTGTGCCCATTTATAATGGCGAAACTGATTTACCGGGTTTGGTTGAGTGTCTGCTGGGTCAAACCTATCCAGCAGAGCGGACAGAGTACCTGCTAGTGGACAATGGCAGCTGCGATCGCACCCCGGATATCCTCAAAGACGCCGTAGCCCAGGCCCAGGCCCAGGGGCTCACCCTCAAACAGCTCAGCGAGACCCAGGTTCAAAGCGCCTATGCTGCCCGCAACACCGGCATCCGAGCAGCCACAGGGGAGATTTTAGCCTTTACCGATGCCGACTGTTATCCAGCGGCTACCTGGCTCGAAAACCTGGTCCAAGGCTTTCAGGATGGCAAGGTGGGTCTATGTGTCGGGGAAGTCACGGCACTGCCTGGAACGACCTGGCTAGAACGCTACGCCGAACGTAAGAACATCATGTCCCAGCAGGACACCCTGGCCCATCCTTTTTGCCCCTATGGTCAAACCGCAAATATCGCCGTGCGGGCCTGTGCCTTTGAAAAAATTGGGTTATTTCGCCCCCATATGACCACGGGCGGTGACGCTGACATCTGCTGGCGACTACAGCGGGATGGAGGCTGGCAGCTACACTATGCCGAAAGCGCCAGGGTACAGCACCACCATCGCACTACCCTCAAAGAACTCTACAAACAGTGGTATCGCTATGGGCGCTCCAATCGCTACCTGCACCAGCTCCACGGCATCAAACTGACACGGCGGCTCATGGCCCATGAGCTGCGCTACTCCCTAGCCCGCTGGCTAGCCAAAGAACTCCCCACAGGGCTCATCAAGCTAATCGCAGGTAAGGCCGACATGATTGACTTGGCCATGACCCCCATTGGCCTATATTGCTTTCGAGCTCGCACCCTGGGGCAGCGGCAGTCAAGGCTGCCGGAAAGTGCCAAGGAAATCGCCTGGATAGAAACCGACTAAACTACACCCGCCATCACCTGCATCTAAGTCCAATGCGTCTGCTTGTTCTTTCCCTCAATACGTTTCCCTACCCGCCCGACCACGGAGCGGCTGAGGGTCGTACGTTTAATTTGCTCAAACAGCTCAGTCACCACCATGAGGTGACCGTCGTAGCCCACCAGACAGTAAATGCCACCGACGCCAATGTGCAAGCCCTCAAAGCATGGGTCCATGGAGTAAAGACCTTTCCACTGGCCGCTAGCGAAGCCGCTCAACCCGAAGGGAATCCCCTCAACCAGGCCCTACGCCTAGCCCAGTTTGCCATTACCGCCACTCCGCCCAATGTATCGTTTCGGTTTTCACCGGAGGTCTACACCTGGGTAACGCAGCAGATCGAAGCCCGCGCCTACGATGGCATCATTTGCGAACACAGTATCAATGAAATGTATGTACACCCTAAGTTTCGTCGGCAGGTCAAAACCCTGGTAGACATCCATAGCTCTGTCTATGGCTGGGTGCTCAACCACCTGGAAGCAGGGGCCTCGGAAAATGCCCTTAGGGACCGACTGTACCTGCCCCTACTGGCTCGCTATGAAAAACGCTACTGTGATAAATTCACCCATCTGATTGCGACTACACCGGACGATCGCCAGCAGCTTCAGCGGCTGATGCCAGACGCCAAAATTACGATCGTGTCCAACGGTGTGGACCTGACTACCTTTTCCTATCGCTCCCATGACCCCGGTGGTCAGTCTTTGATTTTTATTGGAGCCATGGATTCGTCCCACAATATTGACGCGGCCTGCTATCTAGCACAGGAGATCTTTCCTCGGGTACAGCAGCGCTATCCCCAGGCAACCCTGAGCCTGGTGGGTACCCGTCCGGTACCAGCCGTCAAAGCACTGGACGGGTTACCAGGCGTAACAGTAACCGGGCGGGTGCCATCGATTACGGACTATATTCATCGAGCCACCGTAGGTGTGGTCCCTTTGCGGGCGGGTCTAGGCATCAAAACTAAAACCCTGGAGTCGATGGCGGCAGGCGTGCCCATTGTCGCTAGCGATCGCGGCCTAGAAGGATTGCCCGTGGATAGCAAGAATCTGCCGCTGCGAGCGCTGCGGGCCAACAGCCCAGAGGCCTACGTGACAGCGATTGGTCGGTTATTTGATGCTGCTGATCTGCGTCAGATGCTATCTAAAAATGCTCGCCACATGATTGAGACCGAATATACCTGGGAAATCGCCGGTCAACGGTACGAGCAAGTGCTATCCTCCTAGAAAAAATCTTGGGATTTTTGATCGTCAGCAGGCACCCCATGGGTCTGAGTAACTCAAAACCATCCAATGGCCCGGTAAAACTTTTGGTCAGCCCAGCATCGAGACGTGTCCCCTGGGCGTTTTTAAGCTGGCTGGCATTGGGCGGCGGCGCTACTTTTTTAGTAGCCGTGATGATTTCAGGGGTCAGGCTCATTGTTGAACCCGACAGTCCCAACTGGTTAAAGACCGCATTTCCGGGTCTAACCGCTAGCTTTGAGACCGTACCCCAGACAGCCGCTGAAATTGAAGCGGAGATGAGAGCGCAGAATATCACCTCCGGCCAGCCCATAGCCTGGCCTCGAGCGGATCGGCCTACGGTCTGGTTTTATCCCATTCTAGGTACTGATGGCCTGCAGGAGATTTGGGTCTATCGCGTCCGGGGCAATCAGCTACAGCGGGTTGATCAAGTAGCGATCCGTCCCATCCAAGACTCATTTATCACAACCCCGCTGATCGGCACGGCCTCCCAGGTGGCCAGCGTGGATAGCGACGCCCCCCTCTCCTCGGTGCAGCTCATGTCTGGAAAGGCGATCGCAGATAGTCCCTGGCTGCTGCTACGGGGCCAGCGGCGCTACGGCAACACCGTCATGCACTACGGCCAAATCTTGACCTACCAGCCCCGCGCCCAACGGTTGCACCGGTTACTAAACTGGTCTAGCCCGGTGGGCCGACAGCCCCAATGGCAAAGCCGCGGCAAGCAGCTGACGGTCGATCAGACCGTCGGGCTAAGGCCCAGCTTTTTGCTATATCAGTTTTTACCCAACGATCCCCCCCAGCTACGGGAGATATCTCTCTACCGCTCGGTCTACGGAACCGAGCTAGCCACTTCGCTCTACGATAAAGCCCTGAGCCTAGCCCAGGGAGCGGTGTGGTCCCACAGTCTGCAAATGATGCAGTCCGCAAAAACGGAGCTGGGGTCAGGCTGGTCAACTGAAGCGCAGGCTCAGCTAGACCTGATTCGTCTGCATGCGGAGCAAACCAAGGCTCAAACAGAGCGAACCTGGTCTAGCCAACAGCAGCATATTTTGGCCTATTTAATTGACGGTCAGTGGGATAAAGCCCTGACTATCTTGGAAACCAACCCTGCCATTTACGACTCCATGCTCAAACACCTGGAGCAAAACTTTGATGCCCTCTGGCGCGGGGTGACGGTACATCTCAAGGTGCACCCTAACGATAGTTCTCCCCAGATCTGGGGAGCGTTGCTGGTGACGGCCCGGCAATCGCCAGAGGCCGGTCGCGACTGGCTCCAAAAACAAACTCGCGTAAAAACCACACTGGAGCGTCTACAGGCGGTAGGGCAAACCGAGGAGGAGCCCGCCTCTAGTACCGCTGCCAATGTGGCCTCGGAACCGCTGCCTACGGCTGCCGGGTCGGGGCGCTATCGCCGCCTCGTCGGACAGGCAAGCGCCGTTGACACACCGGGTGGAGGATGGTTGCGATCGCAAACCCTGCCCACCCCCGTACCGGGACAAACCTGGTATCACATCCAGGTGGAGCTGCTCCAGGACGGCTCAGGCTGGCAGCAACCTCCAGCGGCTATGGCTCCAGCTACGTTTTGGGCTGAGTCTTCACTGCTCCGTCAACAGCTGCAGCTGTTTAGCGGCAACAGCCCCACCGCAGGGGTTACCGTTTACGGTGTCAAAACCACCGGGGCGAGTATCACCCTGCTAGCCCTGGGCCAAAACGTAGCTGGACCGGCCCTGATAGCCACCCACGACAGTCTGCGGTGGCTACCAACCCTACCCTGGCAAACCGCAGCCCCCCCCTCCAGGCCACCAGATGGGACCTCTACCAACGACGGGTCGACAGTTTCAACCCCAACGACACTATCTGCCGAAGTCGAGCCAACGTTGACCTCTCTAATGTCAGATACCATTGGTCGCCAGCTCGGTCTCACCCCTGAGCAAACAGCGCAGCTCTACCCCCACCTGCAATATGCCAGCCTCAACCTAACGGGCGACGCGGCACCAGAGCATCTATTTCACACGGGTCTGGGCCTACCCCCGGAGTTCACCCCAACTCCCGCTAGGACCCTGATTTTTTCGAGCACTGGAGCATTGCTCTACAGTGATGTTAGCCAGCCCCAGACGCTGCTGGCGCTGACAGCCAGCAGCAATACCCAATCGGTAACGCTATTAATCGAACAGGCCGGTCGCTATGGCCTAATCGGTTTGTAACTCAGCAGCCGCTGCACCTGATTAGAGGGAAGCGCCTTGCCAAACAAATAGCCCTGACCCACCTCACAGCCAAACTGACGCAGCATCGCCAGCTGCTCAGATGTTTCAATACCCTCGACAACCGTTTGCATCCCCAACCCCTGGGCCATAGTGAGCATACTGGCTAATAAAATCTGGGTGCGGCGGTTTGTGAGAATTTCTTTGACAAATGCTCTATCGATCTTGAAGCTGTCTACTTCAAAACGAGTCAGATAGTTCAGACTAGAGAACCCCGTACCAAAATCATCTAGAGCGATGTGAAAGCCATGGCGACGACAGGCCTGTAACGTTTCTAGAGCAACCGGGTCTTCCATAAAAACCCGCTCAGTCACTTCGAGTTTGATCTGGGTGGCCTGTAGGCCATACTGACCCATGGCAGTTTGTAGTTCAGCCAGAAAATTATCTTCAGCCAGCTGTCGGGGCGCTACATTAATGCTCACAAACAACGGGCTATCTGACCGAATGGTTTGAAACTGGGCTAGATCGCGGCAGGCCTGTTGGATGGTTTGCTGACCAATGGGGATAATCAATGACGTCTCTTCGGCAACGCTGGTAAATTCCCCAGGGGACACATGGCCGCGAGTTGGGCTATACCAACGGTTTAACGCCTCGAAGCCGAGAATTTGTAAGGTGTCAATATTGACTAACGGTTGATAATGGAGCCGGAGCTGATGATTGAGTAAAGCCGCCCGTAGCTCCGATTCTAGGCGCATTTTATCAAGCACCTTGTCATTCAACGCCTGGTGGGGCTGATCGTCGGGGGGCACCTTTAGCTGCAGCATTTGGGGGGTGTTCCGTATCCGGTGGAGCAGCGTGGTCACCAGTAGCCGCACCACCGGGTCTGCCCCTTGGATACGTTCTAATATTTGATCGCTAGGAATGGCCAAACATACGGTTTCTTCTAGCGCCTTGGCAGATGCTGAGCGTGCTGCTGTATCCATAACAGCCATTTCGCCCAAAATGTCACCGCTGGTCAGCACCTGTAAAGGGAAGGCACGACCATCAATACTGACAGCGACTTCCACCCGTCCTGACTCGATGATGTAGGCCCAATCTCCAGGGTCGCCCTCAGAAAAAATGGTTTCACCCACCTTAAAGTACTTAAGCGCAGAAGCAGATCCCCAATCAGACATTGGTGGCATACCCAGTAAAGGACAAAAAGTTAGGACGGCCGGTTCAGCAGGGGTAGCCCTTAGGAAAGCAGCCAACCCTAGGGATGCACAGTCAGATGACACATCTAACAGTAAACTGGGTTCCTTCAGCGCTGGTATCTTTGTCTGGATCCTAAAAATCTTTGATTATCAAACACTAGCTGGTTGAGCAAAAACCATTTTGGGAACCAGGCACAGCTGATCGTGTTTAGTCGTAAATATACCTATGCCCAAAAACGGGCAGGTAGCGGTGGCCACCCGCAGAGGTTGCTCTGGCTTGACGGTAGGTTCAAGGGACAAACGCTGCCCCAGACACCATCGACGACCCGCATCAGGGGACAAAACGATCTGAGGTAAATGCCCCATTGCGACAGCAGGAGAAATAGTTCGAATCGGTGCTGCTGCTGTCGCAAGCTGGTCAAAGGAAACACTAGTATTCAGGGTGAAACCACTGCTTTGGGTACGTACTAGCGAGGCCAATGTGCCCCCCACCGCCAGCATTTGGCCCAGATCCCTGGCAATGGAGCGAATATAGGTACCGGCTCCGCAGGTAATATCTAAGGTAATGTGCGGAGTATCGCCGGGGTGCCAGCCGACCACCTCGATACGGTGAATAACGACGGTACGACTGGGGACATCTAGCGCTTCTGTACGGCCCTGGCGGGCTAAGTCATACAGTCGCTGACCGTTGATATGGATAGCGCTATAGAGAGGAGGGATTTGTTGAATTGTCCCTTGAAAATAGCTAAGCTGCTCGACTATAGCTGCTTTGGTCAGATGATTTGCGGCAGTCTGGGTCAAAATGGTGCCGTCTAGATCGTCGGTGTCAGTGGTGGTGCCCAGCTGTACGACGGCTCGGTAGGCTTTGTCGCCGGGTAAGTACGACAGCAGTCGTGTAGCTCGTCCCACCGCCACGGGTAGTACCCCTGTAGCCGCCGGGTCTAAGGTGCCACCGTGGCCAACCTTTTTGGTCTTGAGCAGTCGACGCAGCTTGGCTACGCAGTCGTGGGAGGTCCAGCCGGTCGGTTTATGGAGATTGATAAAGCCGTCGGACATGGGTTAACCAGCAAACAACAGTCGCTATCCTATCAAGGCTGCTCCTGTAGCGGTGTAGGAAATTCCAGCTGGGGAGTTGGTACCAGCGGCAGATTCGGTGTCGTATCGGGTACCTGGGGCACTGCGGGCGTCTCGACTTCGTTGGTTGCAGAGCGCGGTGGTCTCCCTAGCTCATTAACTAATGACGGCCCCGTCAAACTTTGGACCAGGCTCAAATTGATTGGGTCTTGGTTGAGCTGGGTGATCCCGTCAGCTGTCAGCAGCGGCTGATAGGTGGTTTCTCCGGTTAGGTGCGTGGTTAAAAAAGCGAGGCTGGAGGCCGCGAGGTAAGCCTGGGCAAGCTCTGGGTCTGGACCAATAATTTCCGAGGGAAGATCAAAGGCTTCGCTGCCGGTTTCGGTGACAGCGATAGTGGAAAAGTGGGTGCCCTGGCGCATGAGTAACAGATAGCGCTCTGGCTGAGTGAGCCAGGTAAATGGCACTAGCTGCTCTTGGAGAGCAGGCGTCACAGTATCGGCCCCGCTAGATACAATCATCGTCGGGGTGGTGACCTGGCCCATACTCTCCTCACCAAAAAGTACGCTGGTCATAGGGTTGATTGCGATCGCAGCCCGCACCCGACCATCCTGCAGCGACAGCGTGGTTGCCGTGGGTGCGGCCAGCTGTTCCGCCTGGCACTGTAGCAGCAACGACGCATTTAAAGAAAGTGAGTTGGGAGGACAGCTTTCCCGAATCACATTAAAGTCAATATCGGCACCGGCCAATGCCAGTGCCGTATAGCCCCCAAAGGACTGCCCCACCAAACCTACCTGGGCAAAGTTAATCAAGCTGCCGTACTCTGTCGCTTCTCGCTCTAGATAGTTGAGTAGAGCAGAAATTTGCTGGGGACGCGCAATAAATTCTTCATTGGCCACCACGTCAGCGGACTGTCCCACCAGCAGCGCGTTGATTTGCTCGGCATTGCTACCGGGGTGTTCTACGTTGATGACTAAAAAGCCATGGGAGGCCAGATGCTGCCCTAAATAGGCATAGGATGTCCGATCGTTCCCTAACCCGTGGGAAATAATCACCGTGGGACGATTACGCTGGCGCTGTCCCTGGAGTGTCGGCATATAGATATCAGCTGGAATAGGAGCCTGACTAGACAGTGTCTGCCGAACGACCTGGTAGCGACCAGGCTGGCGAGCCTGATTGGCGAGGACGCTCAAACGAGCCTGCTGTACAGGGGAAAGCTCGCCAATGGGAGCCCCTAGCCGCTCTAGCAAATCAATAGATGCCTCTG
>JBCCAQ010000334.1:0-4669 GCA_039814735.1 Cyanobacteria bacterium P01_A01_bin.15 | reverse complement strand
TGACCACGAACTTGAACTCGAACGCAAGCTCACCATCCAGGGGCTGCGCTCAATGCAAGAGCAGCCCTTTAGCGTGGCCTACAAGTACTTTCGTGAAGGCATGTACGGGACCCATCCCTACGGCTTTTCCAGCATGGGCACTGAAGAGACCGTCTCTGCCATACGGCGCGACGATCTTTTAGAGGCCCACCGTCAGACCTTTCGCCCTGACAATATGGTGGTGATCATCGTCGGACGGATCGATCCTGAAAGGGCCGTGGCCCTAACCGACGCTCTGCTGGGCGACTGGGGAGCCCCAAAACAGCCAGCCCCCGAACGCCGACTACCAGCGGTAGACTCCCGCGCCTATCGGATTGTTACTCCCCAAGACACCAACCAGTCGTTTGTCATTGTGGGCTATTTAGCCGCCTCGGTAAACCATCCTGACTTTGCGGCGCTCAAGCTGTTGAGCACCCACCTAGGCAACGGGTTATCCAGTCGTCTATTTGTAGAGCTGCGGGAAAAGCAGGGCCTCGCCTACGATGTGTCAGCGTTTTACCCTACCCGTTTGGGACCCTCGCAGTTTGTGGCCTACATCGGCACCGCCCCAGAAAACACATCGGTTGCCCTAGATGGCCTCCAAAGCGAGCTACGACGACTGTGCGAAGTGCCCCTCACAGATCATGAGCTTCAAGTCGCCAAAAACAAAATGCTAGGCCAGTATGCCCTAGGCAAACAAACCAACGGACAAATTGCCCAGCTCCTAGGCTGGTATGAGATTTTGGGTCTGGGTACTGAGTTTGACAAGACGTTTCAGACCGATGTGGCAGCAGTCACCATCGAAGCTGCCCAGGAAGCGGCCAAACGCTGCTTTGTGGACTCCCATATTTCGATTTTAGGACCGGCTGCCGCCGTAGAACCACTACGATAGAGCCTTTTCAATATGGGAATAGGAAAAAAACCGGTGACGGCGTCGCTGGCCTGGGCTCTAAATGGAGAATTAAGGGTGTGGAAAACTCAGAGGAGCCCCACGCAACCAGTTTTGCAATTAGCCAACCGCTCAAAGTACATTCCTAGAATTGGTCAATGCGACAAGGGCTGCTTAGGACTTTCCTCCCCGAGACTCTCCTAATGCGGGGTCCTAACTCCTCTTTTCGGAAGTAATTAAGTTGTCCCAACTAGGCATATTGGGGTTTCCCGGAAATTAGGTTGTCGTTAATCGCCTCGATTCAGGTGAGGCAAAAGTTACGACCAGGTTAGAGCAACAGTATCATTACGCCATCAAACCACTACCTGTCGAAAGGCATTCTCATCGCTGCTTTAGGCTCTGCAACAAACAATAGAAACAACATACCTGATTATAGAATCATCAAAAAAGAGAATCATCTTCAGCAAGCAAAATAATCTCCCATAGACATAACAACAAGCGTTGATCACTACGTGTGTTTTGAAAATTTCAAGTCCGCATCATCACAGTGCGTAATAATCTAAAAGGCATCAAAAATTCTATCTGCTAATCGCCCTGCCCCTATCCATGACTCAGCCCGCATCAACCCAAACCCACTTCTGGACCTGGCAAGGCTTCCCCATTCGCTACCAAACCGCAGGTACCGATGGCCCACCGCTGCTCTTGATCCATGGTTTTGGAGCCCACAGCGACCACTGGCGCAAAAACCTGCCTGACCTCGGCCAAACCAACCGGGTCTATGCCATTGACCTGATTGGCTATGGCCAGTCTGCGAAACCAGTCCCCGGCGAACCTCTCCCCTACACATTCGAAACCTGGGGTCAGCAGGTTATCGACTTCTGCCAAGACATCATCGGTGAGTCCGCTTTTCTTGTCGGTAACTCCATTGGCTGCATTGTTGCTATGCAGGCGGCTACTATGGCTCCGGGCCGGGTGCTGGGGCTTGTTGTCCTTGATTGCTCCCTGCGATTGCTCCACGATCGCAAGCGCGCCACGCTCCCCTGGTACCGCAATGCCCCAACGCCCCTGATCCAGGCCATTCTCAACTACAAACCCGTTGGTCAGTTTTTCTTTGCCCGTTTGGCAACGCCGAAAACCCTAAAAAATATTCTGCGTCAGGCCTACGGTCGCAAGGAACAGGTTACCGATGAGCTGATCGAGTTGCTGCTGGCCCCTGCCTGTGATCCCGCAGCGGTGGATGTCTTTGTGGCATTTATTAGCTATTCCCAGGGACCTTTGCCGGAAGATCTGCTGCCCCAGCTTAGATGTCCGGTGCTGATGCTGTGGGGCGACGCCGATCCGTGGGAACCTATTGAACTGGGACGGGAACTTGGTAAATATAGCGTCGTCGAAGAATTTATTCCGCTCGCAGGAGTGGGCCACTGTCCTCAGGATGAAGCCCCTGAGCTAGTGAATCCTCTAATCGCCAATTGGGTTGCCAGGGCGGTGACGGGGCCAGCCTAGCCGGACTTAGCTAAGGTCTTGGCTTGTGTAAGCCATAGCGCTGACGTTCTCTTCTAAAAAAAGTACCCTGCGAACGTGTCTCGCAGGGTAGGGGCAACAGTTAAACGCTTGTGCTGTCAACAGAATCGCTCAAACTTCACCCTAATCGATATGACCTGTGACGATTTCTATACTGCCCATAGCAGAATCACAGGCTAAATCTTAGCTATGTGAGCTATAATACCTGTATAGCTGGTTACACTTTTTCGCTATCATCGTTTCCAAAAAAAGTACCCTGCGAACGTGTCTCGCAGGGTAGGGGCAACAGTTAAACGCTTGTGCTGTAATTAGAATCGCTTAAGGGAGTCTTTAATTAAGCTCTTCTGTGCCGATTTATAGAGTGTCTATAAAGTATGCCTGGACTAAGTTTCAGCTAGGCATCAGGGTGTAAAAAACAACACTAAGCATCTATCTTTTTCTACCTTTCCAAAAAAAGTACCCCGGAAACACGAATGTGTCTCGCAGGGTAGGGGCAACAGTTAAACGCTTGTGCTGTAACTAGAATCGCTTAAGCTACGGCCTAAGCGATCTGGCGTATGCCGATTTTTAGAGTGTCCATTATCCAATTACAGCTTGAAACTCGCCCAGGTTAATCACAATCAGCTCTGTGGTCAGTCGGCTTAGCCCCAGGCCCATTAGCGATAGCACAAGGATTGTGACAAACGCCAAACTGTTCCCAGCATTGCGAATTAATAATTCGACTCGCAGTAACAGGGCGGCAGCTAGCATAACCAAGAAGTACACAAAAATCTGAATCCAGGCAACAATGACAACGGCTACAGACGCTGTCACTAGGGCTAATACGGTATAGCCAATGTCGGACTGGAATCCAAGTAAAAAGAGATCGCGTAGAGGTTTCCAGGCGATGGTAAGCAGGGCCGATTCGAGTACGGCATAGCCCAAGGCCAGCCACCATATAAAGTCGGGGCTGTGGCGGGAATGTAAAAAAGCACCAAAACCCATATGGGCTAGCAGTAGTAGTAGTGACGATAGCCAGGGCAGGTTTTTCATTGATGCCCTCAGAGGTTGGTAGAAATTGCCTGGACAGGGCATGTGGGAATACACTGCTCGCAGACAATGCACTGGGTCCGGTTGAAAACCAGCTTGAAGCTTTCTGGATCTAGCTGGAGTGAGCGCGTGGGACACACACCAGTACAGAGACCGCAGTGAACACAGAGGTCCTCGTCAATCAAGATTTCACGGCTAGATAGGGAGACCCCAATCCCCTGGCCCCGCATCCAGTCAATGGCTTCGTCTAGCTGATCGATGTCGCCCGATAGCTCGATGACGCCTTTACCTACCTGGTTGGGGGCTACTTGAGCCCGAATGATATTGGCCGCCACATTAAAATCCTTGGCCAATCGATAGGTGATGGGCATATTCACTGTCTGTTTTGGAAATGTCAGGGTAACGCGCTTTTTCATTCCGCTAGACTAGAGAAGATGCTGTCATGACACCGTGGGTGCTTGTTTATTCTATGTCGGTTAACTCCCTTGAATCTGGCGGTCTAGCGCAACGGTTGCGAAATTTTGTGGTGGTAATTGTGGCCGTGGTGCTAAGTGTTGCCGTTATTTTGGGGCTGCAAACCCGTACTCCGTCTGCCTCCCTTGCTGATATGGCAGAGGCATCGGTGCCGCTCAACCAGGCGATCGCAAATGGTAAACCTACGCTGGTGGAGTTTTATGCCAACTGGTGTACCAGCTGTCAGGCGATGGCTGGAGATTTGCAGCAGCTCAAGACCGAGTATGGGCAGGATGTAAACTTTGTGATGCTGAATGTGGACAACACAAAGTGGCTACCGGAAATGCTGCACTACCGAGTCGACGCTATTCCCCACTTTGCATTTTTGGATGGGGCGGGTAGCGATGCAGGGGCTGCCATTGGTGAAATTCCCCGGACGGTGCTGGCGGCAAATTTGACGGCGTTAATGGCTGGAGAAGTGTTGCCCTACACCCGTGCTGCTGGGCAAACATCAGAGGTGGAGACTGTCCAGCCGTCGGGCTCATCGGACGACCCCCGCAGCCACGGTGCCCAGGTGGTGCAGTAGGGGCTATTCTACGACGATCTCCCGGAGGGCGGTTTCTACTTTGGGGTAGGCATAGGAAAACCCGGTTGATTGGGTGCGCTCCGGTAAAACTTTTTGGCCTTCGAGCACGACTACGGCGCCATCGCCTAGCAGGGTCTCAATGACAAAGTCGGGCACCGGCAGCCAGGAGGGGC
>JBCCAQ010000051.1:0-22711 GCA_039814735.1 Cyanobacteria bacterium P01_A01_bin.15 | reverse complement strand
TTAGAGGTGGGTCAAATTCGCACAATTGCCATTTGTAATGTGGCCCTCACAGTTCCAGCCCGTGTCATTATCGGCATGTTGTTGGATAAATATGGTCCTCGCTTAACTTACTCTTTACTGCTAATCTATGCAGCGATTCCCTGTCTTATATTTGCATCGGCCCAAACCTTCAACCAGCTAGTAATTGGCCGCTTGCTCATGGGTATTGTGGGTGCTGGTTTTGTTATCGGTATTCGAATGACGGCAGAGTGGTTCCCCCCCAAAGAGATTGGCCTTGCCGAAGGTATTTACGGCGGCTGGGGTAACTTTGGCTCTGCATTTTCCGCCTTTACCCTAGTGGGGTTGGCAGCTGCTCTAAACTTTATTCCTGGAGCGTTCCAAGTACCCGATGGCGGTCCGATGCTAAACTGGCGATTTGTAATTGCCGCGACGGGCATCATTGCAGCACTTTACGGTTGTCTGTATTACTTCAATGTAGAAGATACTCCCCCTGGCAAGGTCTACCAGCGGCCTCCTAGCACTCGCGGCATGGAAGTCACCACCGTAAGAGACTTCTGGGGGCTAATGCTGATGAACCTGCCTCTCACTGGCATTCTCATCGTCTTAGCTTGGCGTCTGAAGAAAGTTGGTTTCTTGAACCCCACCACCTTTAGCATTGCAGTTGTCTTCCTACTCGCTTTGTATCTCTTCCAGGCGTACAACTGCTGGGCCGTCAACAAAGATCTGCTCTCCGGTGTTAAGCGTTATCCTGCTGAAGATCGCTATAAGTTTAAGCAGGTTGCTATTCTTGAGCTCACCTATATCGTGAACTTTGGATCTGAGCTAGCGGTTGTTTCCATGCTGCCCACATTTTTCGAGGGAACCTTTGGCTTGAGTAAGGCCTTAGCCGGGATGCTGGGTGCTAGCTATGCCTTTATGAACCTGGTTGCACGTCCTGGCGGTGGTTTGATTTCTGATAGACTGGGCAGCCGTAAACTCACCATGGGTATTCTCACCCTATGTATGGGTGTTGGCTATTTGGTCATGAGCATGATCCCTGGTATTCGAGATGCCCTGGGTGGTGGCGGTAGCTTTATGGTGGGTTTGGCCGTCATTATGACCATGTGCTGCTCCTTCTTTGTGCAAGCCGGTGAAGGGTCTACCTTTGCTATTGTTCCTTTGGTCAAGCGTCGGGTGACGGGTCAAATTGCAGGTAATGTGGGTGCTTTTGGTAATGTCGGTGCCGTTGCTTACCTGACTCTGTATAGTCTCTTGCCCGAGGGAGACATTGGTAATATTCGTTTCTTCCAGACCCTTGGTGTTGCCTCTTTGGTTGTTGCCTTTATGTGTTTCTTCATCCTAGAAGAGCCTAAGGGCTCCTTTGCTGAAGCTCACGAAGGTGAAGATACAGTAGCTGGAGACACAGCTGTTCCCGATGGTTCCTACGCTAGCTGACAAGGTTAGTTTGCTAGGGTGGCCGACAACTGTCCTTAGTGATTGTCGATATGGGGCTGTTGATGGATCTTTAACGAGCAAGTTAGCAGACTGTCATATGCGCTGATTGGTAACGACAGCAGTGTCAACTCAACAGATTGGGGGGCGATCAGCGCTCCCCTTTTCTATGTCAAGAGTATGATTGATAGATTGTTGCTAAACCATAGAAACATCCGCGCCAGTCAAACTTGAACCTATACAAAACATTTTTTTGTAGATGGAGAATGACCTATGACCGATGTAGCCAAGACTCTCTGCCCATACTGTGGTGTGGGATGTGGGCTTGAGGTGTTGCCACCCGCCCAGCCCGGTCGGCCGGTAAATCGCGACAGTCAGGGCAATCCGGTGTGGCAGGCGCGGGGCGATCGCAATCATCCATCTAGCAAAGGTCAGGTCTGTATAAAAGGGGGGACCATTGGCGACTCCCTCGATCAGGGGCGGCTGCTATACCCCATGATGCGAGACTCCCTTGATCAGCCGCTGCAGCGAGTATCTTGGGAGCAGGCGTTGACTCGCATTGTCAGCGAGATCCGTAAGACTCTGGCAGCGAAGGGAGCTGAAGCCATCGCTATGTATGGCTCAGGGCAGTTTCAAACCGAGGACTACTATACGGCTCAAAAGTTGTTGAAGGGCTGTTTAGGTACCAATAACTTTGACGCCAATTCACGACTGTGTATGTCATCGGCAGTGGCGGGGTATATTCAGAGCTTTGGCTCCGACGGTCCACCCTGTTGTTATGACGATTTAGAACAGTCTGACTGTGCCTTTTTGATTGGAACAAACACAGCAGACTGTCATCCGATTGTGTTTAACCGGCTAAAAAAGTATCAAAAAAAGAATCGTAAGGCAAAAATGATTGTGGTGGACCCCCGCCATACCGATACAGCCAAGGCGGCGGACTTACATCTGGCGATCAAACCCGGAACCGATATTGCCTTACTCAACGGTATTGCCCACCTGGTGCTAAAAAACGGTTGGATCGATCCGGGATTTATTGATGCTTGTACCGATGGCTTTAGTGACTATGCCCAGATAATCAAAAGCTATCCGCCGGAGAGAGTTACAGAGATTTGTGGCATTGGCCTCAGCGAACTGGCAACCGCCGCCGAGTGGTGGGGAAAATCAGAGCGGGTGCTCTCCCTGTGGTCCATGGGGGTAAACCAGTCCACGGAGGGAACGGCCAAATGTCGTACCATCATTAATCTGCACCTGATGACTGGCAATGTGGGTAAACCTGGAGCCGGTCCCTTTTCCCTGACGGGTCAGCCCAACGCCATGGGCGGTCGAGAAGCAGGCGGACTGGCCCATATTTTGCCTGGCTATCGTCTAGTCAAAAATCCAGAGCATCGTCGGGCAGTGGAAACCGTGTGGCAGGTTCCCGAGGGGAGTATTTCGCCGAGTCCTGGTTTGGCGGCATGGGACATGATGCTGGCCCTAGAACGGGGAGATATCGATGTCTTTTGGGTGGCCGCCACCAACCCAGCAGTGAGTATGCCGGATATCAAGCGCACCCAGGCCATCCTAAGAAAGTCTCCCTTTACGATTTGTCAGGATACCTACTATCCAACAGAGACAGCTGCCTTTGCCCATGTAGTCCTACCCGCCACCCAGTGGGGAGAGAAAGCGGGCACCATGACTAACTCTGAACGAGTTGTTACCTACTGTCCCGCCTTTCGTAACCCGGTGGGGAAAGCCAGGGCCGACTGGGAGATTTTTGCGGAGGTGGGTCGCCGCCTAGGATTTGAAAACCAGTTTGCCCAACGCACATCGGCTGAAGTATATACCGAGTTTGTTTCGCTAACGGCGGGGCGGCTGTGTGATTTAACCGGGCTGAGCCACGAGCGACTGGCGGCAGGCCCAATCCAGTGGCCCTGCCCCGTCGGAGAAAGCGACGAGGTCGCCTATGGTAAACATGATAAGCGTCTGTATACGGACTACTACTTTGCCACACCCAATCGCAAAGCCAGATTTTGTGCATTTCATATTAAAGGGTTGGCTGAGCCACCCAACGAAGCGTATCCCTTTGTACTCACCACAGGGCGACTCTACGGGCATTGGCATACACAAAGCCGAACGGGACGGATTGAGCGGATTACCAAACGCTATCCGGAGCCGCTGCTGGAGATGAATCCCCGCGATGCGCAGAAATTGGGAATTCAGTCAGGGGAGTGGGTGGAGGTAAAGTCTCAACGCGGCTCTGCTCAACTCAAAGTTCTAGTCACTCAAAACATTACCCGTGGCACGGTCTTTATGCCGATGCACTGGGGCTTTTTGTGGGGCGACAACACTGAGGTCAATGCCCTTACCCATCCAGAGGTATGTCCGATTTCGTTAGAGCCTGAGCTTAAGGCCTGCGCGGTACAACTAACGCTGATTCCAGCTCCACAAATAGCTGACGAAGCTACGGTAGAATCGCGGTTTGAAGCGAGCCAGAAACTGGCATCGGTCAAATCGCTGGAAGTGCCGGTTTAAACCCTATAAACAAGTTCCATAGCAATTGGTAGAAAGTAATATCCCGTAGGATATTACTTTCTATAACTGAGCAGTAAGGTAACCATCCCAGGAAATTAAAGAAAACTTAGCCTGCATTATTCATGGGTCTTGTCAGTCAGGCTGAAATCGACCCCAATCTGAGTTCAATGTGAACGGACAGGATGGAGTGCTCGACGAATGTCCGTAAGACTGTTCAAACTAGTCTGTTTTGAGCAAAAAAGGGCTCAATTAGACACACGACGCCTATCAGAGCTCTGATATTAGGCCATTTTAACGGTCGGTACATCTCTTAATCGTTGAGCAATCAGGTTAATCTCAGCGGCGAAGGGAGAGAATGCCGCTAGCTCTCCCACCACGCGTCTCACCGAAACTTTGACCCGTGCGGCCCCCTTAATCAACGCTGCCCGTAGTCGAGAGACCTGAGCGGTCGCGAATTGAGTGCTATGAGCGGCTTGCCGCAGGGCCAGCATTCACACATAAGCGGCTTGTGAGAGCAGTAAGCGAAACTGATTGGCGACAAATGACTGGCAACTGAGCCGAGTAGCCTGAATGCCCAGCTTGAGTTCCTTGATGCGATGTTCGCTATCGGCTCCTCGCTGGACATACAGTCTGTCATAGAGAACCTGAGGTGGGTGGTCGAGATGGTGATCACAAAGCGTGGATTCGGTCCCTTGAGCAGCCATTCGGCCTTCATCACTAAGCGTCGTGGTGCATCCCAGCTGCCCGCTTGATAGTAAACATCGTCAAACAACCGAGCTTTTTCACCGGTTAGACAGGAGATAACGCGGGCTTGTTCAAGCCGTGCTTCAATCTTGCGTTTGACCACCGCATTACTGGCAAAGTCAATGACATAGCCCACCTGAGCCCGCTCACACACGCGAAAAATCTCCGGTAAGGCAAACCCAGCATCGGCTCCGACCATGCCCGCTTGAGTAGCCAGAATAACCAACGCAAAATCCCGGCTACTCTTTTGCCCGGATGACTATTTCCCGCGCGTAATTGCGCCACCACCGGATACCCACTGGTGGCCTCATTGATGAGGACGGGAAAGTACATGAATTGCCCATAGTAGCCATGAAACAGGCTCAATTGTTGATCTCCATGAGTCGGCGCATCCCAGCCATCAATATCCAACCAGATCTCGTTGGGGGGCGTCTCATACTGGGCAATGAAATGATCCACAAAGACGCGACGCACCTTCGCAGTCTCGGCAGGGCTGACATGATTCTCCAGTCGGGTGATGGTGGGTTGAGAGGCCAGCGCATTCTCATCCAATTCGGGGACTCGGTCACACGCAATCTTATAAATCGGGTTGTGCCGTAACTGGTTGCTATCGTTGGCATCCTCATAGCCGCTCACCAGTTGATACACTCGCTGCCTGACCAAATCAGTTAAGGAATGAATCACTTTTTCCGGGTCTCGCCAATCGGTAATACACTCAGCCAAACTACGACAGATACCCAACCGTTCCTCGGCTTGACGCACCAGCAACAGCCCAGCATCTGAGCTCAGGTCTAGACCTGAAAATTGAACGCTCAGGGTTGGATTATCTATTTTTGGTTAGGATCCCTAGCACTATCTTCAGAGCGAGATATAAATGACCGATCTTTATGGGAATCCGGAACAATGACGCCAAGGCCATTGCACTGTTCACAGGGGCCACCTTCGCCGTTACACACCGGACACAGCCCCCCATGGGCCAGGGACTCTTTTAATAGACGACCTCCGAGCAGCCAGATTAGGCCAAATGCCAGCGATGCAACTAGAACAATCCGCAGGGCAAACATTATCTTGTCTTTACCTTTAATAGAACTAAAAGATAGTCACACATAAGCCATAGACCACAGAGCTGAGCGTTGAAGACTGTACACCTTCACCCAAACTGCCCACACACCTAAACGATACCGGACAGACTAAGCTTTTATGAGCCATCATGGGTGCGGTGTCTGGTCAAAAATGAATAGCAGGGTGATATCACAGGTTGGATACAACGCCCGGACTGAACCTGATTTGCCCATGGCTACATTGGTTGAGATCAGGGGCCTATCGTAATTTCTGCCGCAGGGCAGCGCTGATGCTATCGACTACGATAGTCAAGAACACAAATATTGTCAGGGTTAGGGTCAGTCCGCCGTAGTCAAAACTGCTGATTTGCTCCATCATCAGGCGACCCAGCCCGCCAGCCCCCACTAATCCCACAATCACGGTTGCTCGCAGACAAACTTCCCAACGGTACAGGCTATAGGCTAAAAACTGGGGCAGGGTGACTGGCAGCAAACCGTAAAGCAGTGTTTGCAAGGCTGATGCCCCCTGAATTCTCAACGCTCGGATGGAGCGCTGCTCGGTGTTTTCGTTGACCTCGGCCATGAGTCGCCCCAGTATGCCTAGGTTGTGCAAGGCTAGGGCCAATGCGCCAGGCCATATCCCTGGAAACAAGATAAATAGGAACACCAATGCCCATATCGGCGCAGGAACGGCTCGACTGACTAATAAAAATAACCGGGTTCCAACATAGCCGAATTTGCCAACGGCAACGGCCCATGGCGTTTCGGATGCCATTGTCCCCAGCAGCCCCTTTGGTAACAAAAAGCCACGTGCGGCTGGCAAGGATAGAACTAATCCCCCCATACTCGCTAGGATACTGGCTAACAGAGACATGACCACTGTCTGCCATGACACCTGTAATAAGGTGATGCCCTGGGCTAAGGTAGGTACCTGGGGTATGGCCGATGCTGCCAACTCCGATAGCAGCCTAACTGTCCGCCCAGACCACAGCAAAGACCAGTCGGCCCCGACAAACCAAAAACAGAGGAGGCCCATCAGTCCGATGCCGCTCCAGATCCACCAATTTGACTGGCGGCCACCTAAATCTTGAGGTTCTTTGCGCTGGGGTAGACCGAGCGCCAGTCGGCTAACAAAGCCCAGTCGCTGACGTACGGCTGCACTCCAGGCATCGACGCACCCATTTAGTAAAATCAGGGCGTAAAACGCTGTCCAAAGCTGCTCGTAGCGGAGGGACTGCAGACTCAAAAAAATCTCGTAGCCCAGCCCGCCCGCACCGATAATGCCGAGTACCGCTGATGAGCGGAGGGCACATTCAAATCGGTAGAAGCTATAGGACAACAGATTGGGCAGCGCTTGGGGTAACAGCCCGTATAGAACTGCTGATGGTGGTGCAACACCAGCGCTCACCAATAGCTGCATCGGTGCTCGAGGAGTTTCATCTAAAATCTCGGAAAAGACCTTGGCAACGATGGCACTAAAGGGAATGGTAATGGCCAGGATGGCCACCAGAGGATCTAGCCCTAACAGATTTACCAGAACCAGCCCCCAAATCAGCTCGTGGATAGCACGGGGAATCGCCAGAAGACCCCGCACCACTGACCGACCAGCCTGGTTTGGCCAAACGGCATGCCACCATATTTCTGATGATAAAATGCCGCCCAAAAATCCAATGGCTATGCTCAGCAGCGTGCCGCAAACAGCATAGGCAAAGGTGACCCCCGTAGCCCGAATAATAATTTGGAGGAAGTCAAAGGACAGGTCGGGATGCAGGCTGGCCCGTAAGAACTGCAGTGCCTGGGGCAGCCCCCCTATGTTTAGGACGGGTCCGGTGTGGGATAGGCTAAACGCTCCGATTAAAACGGTACCGATCGATAGAATCGCCCAGGGTTTGTGGCTGATGGGGGGGCGTCGGGCTGTCATAGCTGATACAGCGTCTGCAGGTGGGCATCGGTCACTTGGGAAACCGATAGATCAAAGGCAAGCTGACCGTGACGGAGTCCGATGATGCGATCGCAATATCGCCGGGCCACCGCCACATCGTGCAGGCTCATCACCAGCGTTTTGGTAGCATCACGGTTGCACAGCCCCACCAATAGGGCCATAATCTCCCGCGAGCGCTCGGGATCCAGGCTCGCGGTGGGTTCGTCTGCTAAAATCACCGCCGGATCTTGCACCAGTACTCGGGCTAGGGCGGCGCGTTGCTGCTGTCCCCCCGATAGCCGGTCGGCTCGAGTGTAAAGTTTTTCAGCAATGCCAACCGCTGCGAGGGCAGCGGTAGCACGCTCTACCTCCAGCGGCCATAGTAGGGACCAGGCCGCTTTCCATAGGGACCAGCGACCCAGGTGCCCGGCATTGACATTGTGGAGCACCGACAGATTAGTGATGAGACCATGTTGCTGGTACACCGTACCCAGCTGCCGCTGTAGCTGCCGTCGCTGCCGACCCGACAGCTGATGAAGGCATCGATCAAACACTCGCAAGGTGCCGTCGCTGGGGCTATAGGTGCCATTGAGAAGATTTAGCAACGTGCTTTTTCCAGCGCCGCTGGGGCCAATCAGGGCAACTTTCTCTCCAGGTTGAACGGTCAGGGAGATTTTCCGAAGAGACTCGGTCCGATTAAACCGATGGGTGACCCGATCTAGCTCAAAAACAGCGGCCATGTTCCCCTACTGGATCTTGCCAATTTCTCGGCCTACGGCTTCTATCTCAGCATAGTTGCTGTTTTCGGTGGGGATAAATGTCTCAGCTCCAAACAGATCTAAGATTTCCCGATGCTCGGGTACCGCAGCGTCTAAATTTAACAGGGCCGTCTGCAGCTGGGTGACAAATCCCTCACCGTAGCGTTCTTCAATTACAGGATTCACCACCCAGTGATAGTCATAGTAGGCTGGCGTCCGCCAGATTACCTGTACCCTGTCTTGATCGACCGCCCCTTCAGCCTGGCGTTTTTCCCACACCTGCTCATTGAGCGCGCCGGCTTGATAGGTGCCAGCCTCCACCAGCTTAATGGTGGTATCGTGGTTGCCTGAAAAACCAACCTCACCCTTAAAATCATCTAGGGCCATGCCTGCTTGTTGGAGAAAATGCTGCGGCATCAGACGCCCCGACGTAGAGGACTCGCTGCCAAAGGTAAAGGTGCTTTCTTTTAGCTGGGTCAGATCGTCAATGTCCGTCAGCTGGGTTAAGCCACTTTCACTGTTGGCAATAAAGACGGTGTGAAACCGTTCGTCGATATCGCGTTGGGCAATGGCCTGGGCTCCTTCTACCTGGAGTCGAGCTTGGACGCCGGTCAGCCCACCAAACCAGACCAGGTCTAGATCCCCCACCTTAAAAGCAGTCACAGCAGCGGCATAGTCGGTTACGGGCACATAGTTCACAGGCACCTCCAACTCTGCACTCAAGTAGTCAGACAGCAGGCCATAGAGACGCTGCAATTTTTCAGGATCTTGATCAGGAATGGCCCCCACCGTTAGGGCCGACGCCGGATCGACCGCATCGGTTGTCTCAGCAGAATTACCACAGGCAGTTAGCGATGCTATCCCTAAACTAAAAACAGCGGATAGCAGAAATAGACGGCGGTGAAGCTTTTTCATGGTGAACACCCGAAACTCAGCAAGCTCTTTAGTATCCCACAACCGTTAGAGAGATGACCAGATTCAGACGGCTAAAACCGGCTGAACTACTCCACTAGCGCACAGGGAACGACTGATAAATCTGGGCACTCTACCTTTACGGATTAATTAAGGAACAGACCTAACAGCTTTTTGATTCTTTAGCTACAGGATGCGGTATTGGCAGATGCAGTTTTGGAGACAGCTGGATGTTCAAAGTGGTAGTGGGGCAAAGTGATGAGGCGGATACGGGTTACGCGATCGCAGCCGTCCTCCACCAGTGCCAAATCGCTTTGGCGGGGGGTATCCCCCAGGCGGGGATTTTGCTCAGCGCCATCGATTTTGACTACGGCCTGATGTTGAACCAGATCCAAGCCGTCTTTCCAGGACTGCAGCTGATTGGGGGCACCACCGATGGAGAAGTCTCGTCCCAAACAGGGTTTCGGCAGGATTCTGTCGTTTTGATGCTGTTTGTATCCGATACGATCACCATTCAAGCAGGCTATGGCCCAGACATCTCCCACGATACCCTTGCAGCCGCGCGGCAAGCCGTCGCCCAGGCCAGTCGAGAACAGACCGCACCGACGCTGTGTTTGGTCATTGCCGAAAGCTTAGGGATCAACGGTCTCTCCATTGTCGAGAGTCTGTGTCAAACCCTGGGCGACGACTTTCCCATTTTTGGCGGCTTGACCGGCGACCAGGCCAAGTTCCAGCAAACCTACCAATTTTTTCAGGACCGGGTGATGACCGATAGCCTGCCGGTACTGCTATTTTTTGGGCCACTGCAGTTTTCCTACGGCATGGCCCACGGCTGGACGCCGATCGCAAGACGGGGAAAGATTACAGCCGCTGGGAGCAATGCGGTTACGGCCATCAATGGCAAACCGGCCCTCGACCTGTACGACTACTATTTAGACGGATTGACCCCCTCGCCGGAATATCCCCTGGCTATTTTTACTCCAGACAGCGACACCTTTTATCTGCGAGCCCCCATTGGCTGCGATCGCGATACCGGCAGTATCCAGTTTTTGGTCGATATTCCACCCCATGTCGATGTTCAAATTGCCCACGCCACCCAAACAGATATTCTTATAGCCTGTGAGACCGCCACCCGCACAGCCCTAGAGCGCTATCCCGGTGAGCATCCCGCTGCCGCCCTTATATTTCGCTGCTGTACTCGCCGCTATCTCCTCTGTACCAGGACGGAGGAAGAGTACGCCATCAGCCGACAGCTACTTCCGTCCAATCTACCCATAGCTGGCTTTTACTCCTATGGTGAAATTGCCCCCCAAGCTTCCAAGACATCAGCCAGTCTCCACCACGAAACGTTTATTAGCCTGCTATTAGGCGACAGTTAGGTAACCACCAGTGTGACTATTAAAAACGATCCATCTACCCCACCCAGCGCCGACAGTAGAAAGTTTGAACTGCTGAGACGACAGCTGCGGTGGCTGGAAAAAAAGCTCAGACGATCCGAAGCCGATCGGAGCATGCTGGAAACCAACTATGGCCGCACCGAATCCTTACTCAAGCGGGTGATTGAAGACCTACAGGTCTCTCGAAACAAACTAGAACAGCATAGTCAGACACTTGAGGAAACCCTGCAAAAACTACAGGCAACCCAGGCCCAGCTAGTAGAGGCAGAAAAAATGTCGGCCCTGGGCATCTTAGTGGCCGGTATTGCCCATGAAATCAATAATCCCATCAGCTTTATCTATAGCAACCTACAGCCAGCCGAAGAGTACACCAGCGATCTTTTTCGCTTAATTCAGGCATACCAAAGTGAGTACCCCGAACCCAGTCACTGTATCCAACGTCTGATCGAAGAAATTGAGCTTGATTTTCTCCGGGAGGATTATCAAAAACTACTCAACTCTATCTCTGTGGGTGCCGAACGGATTTACGAAATCGTGCGAGCGCTGCGGACGTTTTCTCGTCTAAACGAGTCAGATTATAAAAAGGTCGATCTCCATGAGAATTTAGAAAGTACCCTCCGAATTTTGACCCATCGGCTCAAACCCAATGGCGAGCATGGGGGTATCAGCTTACTAAAGAACTATGGCAGCCTACCTGACGTCGCCTGTTTACCCGGTAAACTAAACCAGGTTTTTATGAACATCCTGGTCAACGCCATTGACGCCCTCGAAACCACCTATGCCCAAACCGATGCGCTCAAGTCTGGAGGATTAGAAAACAACAGGCCGACTCCCACCATTTCAATTACCACCAGGTTGGAGGCACAAACAGTCGTCATTCAGATTACCAATAACGGACCCGGCATCCCTAATGAGATTCTCCCAAAGCTGTTTGATCCGTTCTTTACAACCAAGCCCGTGGGTAAGGGTACGGGCTTAGGGCTATCCATCAGCTATCAGATTGTGGTTGAGCAGCACCAGGGACAGCTAAAATGTGAGTCTGACGCCCAGGGGACAACATTTACCATTGTGTTGCCCATTGCCTTTCACCCAGCCACAACCGACTGATAATATGTGATGATGCGACGTTCAATGCCGCCGCGCCAAGTCTCACTACAGCTGCCAGGAGCCATCCCAATCGCTGGCTGGAGGCTGCTGCTGTAGCTGTTGACAGCGTTCTAAATAAAGGCGGGTAGCCTGATCCGTCGGTGTCTCTCGTAAAAGGGTACTAAAGGTTTCAATGGCCAGGTCAAACCGGCGCTGCCGATAGTAGGTTCGACCTTTGTCGTAGAGTGCAATTTTTTCTTGTTGAGGAGGGCTGAGGGGCTGCGATCGCAACCCCAACACCTCATACAGATGTACCGGCTGCCGTTTACCCTTGACACACACATAGTCTAGCTCTCGGACCCAGATGGTATCTCGACAAAGACCATAGGTGTTCTCACTAATGATGATTGCACAGCCATAGAGTTTGGTGGTGCTCTCAATCCGGGAGGTGAGATTGACCCCATCGCCAATGGCCGTAAACTCCATGCGTTTGCTGGAGCCGATATTCCCGGTAATCACATCGTCTGAATTAATACCAATACCAATTTGCAGGGTAGGCAGTCCCTGATTCTGCTGTTGCTGGTTAAAGTGGGCCAGCTGTTGCTGCATACCCAGGGCGGTTTCCACGGCACGCTGGGCATGGTCAGACTGGGGAATGGGGGAACCAAACACCGCCATAATCGCATCGCCAATAAATTTGTCCAGGGTGCCTCGATGGTGAAACACAACATCCACCATGGTTTCAAAGTAGCAGTTGAGCAGCAGCACCACCTCCTCTGGGGCCAGCTGCTCCGCCAGGGTCGTATAGCTACGAATATCCGCAAACAGAATCGAAACAAACTGTTGGGCTCCACCCAGGGTAGTATTTTTGCTATCCAACAGCTGTTCGGCCAGATCCTGACTCAAATAGCGATACATGGTAGCTCGCACGGTTTCTGTTTCCCGCAGGGCGGCCTCCGCCCGCTTACGTTCAGTAATATCTTGCACCGTACCGGTAATGCGGTCAGGCTCAATATGGACATGTTCATTGACGGTGCGCTCCGTGCCATCGGGCAGGGTCAGCCGGTAGTCCAACCGGTAGGGTTTTTGATGGGTACGGGCGACGCTCCAGGCAAGCCCCACCCGACGCTGATCGTCTGGGTGCACCCGGTCCAAAAACAAAGCCTGGCTGGGGGGAACCGAACCGATGGGATAGCCCAGCAGCGTGTACAGCTCGTTGGACCAGGCGAGGGAGCTACTGTCTAAAAGCGGCATCCTATCGTCGGGGGGGGAGGTGATGGGGGCGACGGTTTTATCGAGGATTTTCCTATTTAAACCGAGGCTCCAGTCCCAGTTTCCCAGCTGGGCAATCCGCTGGGCGTTGATCAGACTGGCTTCGCTGCGGGCCAGCCTGGCCTCGCTCTGCTGACGCTCTGTGACCACCACCGACAGGACTAAAGCCGTCACGCCAATGACAGCCGTGTACGCTTGCAACAGCAAAATTGCTTCCTGCAGGTTCCCCTCAGCCTTAGTAATAAAGGGACCGCCGCGATGCACCGCCCCGGTTACTGCAATCGCTGATACCAAAAAACTAGCCAGGGTCGTACCCCGTAGCCCCAGACGCAGAGCTGACCAGACCACAAAGGGAAAGGGCAGATACTCTAGGGGGTATTTTGCGATCGCGCTGTCTGTCTGCGCTCCAAACACCACCGTACTAATCAACACCAGCGTGCCCAAACAGAGGCCCAGCTCCCATCGCGAACCGATCCGCAGGGTCAGCTGCCGCCGCCAGCCTGCTGCTGTCGCCAGCAAACAAGGCGTCAGCACCAAAATGCCCATGCCGTCTCCCAGCCAGATCAAAATGGCATTAGATACCAGCTTTTCAGACGTCAATATCCCAAATCCATAGCCCGCCACCGTACTGTAAACAGCGTTAATAACCGGCGTCAGCAGCACCCCTAGACCTAAAAACGTCAGCAGATCGTCCAGCTGCCAATCGTATAAATGCAAGCTGCGCTCCCAACGACGTCGCAGAATGTGGCTCCCGACTAGGGCCTGCAGAGCACTCCCAAAACAAAGCACCAGCGACAGAGACCAGGGCACCCGATCTGCCAAAGAAGCCCAGAAGGCCCCAAACGCCACACCGATCCACAGCTTTTGACCATAAATTAACAGTGCGGCCAGGGCAATACCAGCTGGGGGCCACAGGGGTGAAGCGGCAGCTTCAATATTTAAAGCGGTGGTGGATAGCCGGGCAGCCACAAAAAAACAGGCTGCCACACAGGCGACACGTATCCAATAGCTGGTGTACCACTGACGATCGATTGCCATAGGTTGGTAGATTTACGGATGACATAAAACCATAGTGTCAACCGATGACACCAATGGACCCTTGAGAAGATTGTAGATAAGTAAGGTCAGGGTACCCAAAACTGATATGTAAGTTGGTTGATAAGTTAGGTTGGCAGTAATATGTAATCACTTACGTAATTGACTTTATTATTATGGACTTTTATGCCAAAACCGGGAAACTAGCCCTAGGTAGCCGTCTGCGACGACTAAGCGAAAGCCTGATGGCAGACGCGGCAAAAATCTATGACCTCTACGACGTTGCGTTGGACCCAAAGTGGTTTCCTACCTTTTATGTCCTCGCACAGCAAGAGCAGGCATCAATCACTCAAATAGCTCAGATGATTGGGCATTCCCATCCGTCCGTGAGCCAAACCGTCAAAGAAATGGGTAAAAAAGGACTGGTCACCACTGAAAAAGACAGCAAAGATGCCAGGGTTACCATTATCAGGCTGTCGGAAGCGGGTAAACAGCTTGTCCCCAACCTTGACAAACAGGCAGCTGACGTCATGCAAGCCGTTGAGACGCTGTTGTTAGAAACACAGCACGATCTATGGAAAGCCATCGGGGAAGTTGAGTATTTACTTGCCAACAAGAGCTTTTTTACCCGTGTCAAAGAGATCCACAAAACCCGTGAGCAACAGTTTGTTGAAATCATTGACTACTCATCAGAGTTTTATGATGACTTCAAACGCTTAAACTACCAGTGGATTGAGAAGTACTTCACAGTAGAAGACGCCGATCGTCAATCTCTCAACTATCCAAACAAAAAGATTCTTCAACCGGGCGGCCATATCTACATGGCCCTCCACAATGGTAGGGCTGTGGGTACCTGCGCCCTAGTTAAAGTCAACAATGACACCTATGAGCTTGCTAAGATGGCCGTCGCAGAAGCCGCTAGGGGCAGAGGAATTGGCTGGCGGCTGGGGCAAGCAACCATCCATAAGGCGCGTGAGCTAGGCGCAACGACGATCTTTTTAGAAAGTAATACGGTTTTAGAGCCCGCCATTAACCTCTACGAGAAGCTAGGGTTTCGAAAAATTATTGGTCCGCCATCCCCCTATGAGCGCTGCAATATTCAGATGGAACTTAGGCTGATTTAGGGGGTATGAGGATCCTCACAACATCCTCAAGGTCATCCTTTATGGTATGTACGTAAGGTATCAAATGAGGCCACCATGGTAATGCAAAACAACAAGCCAGCTAGATGGTCTAATCAGCCCGGCCCAATTGTCTGGCAGGTCGTGCCTGAGTTTATTCAAAGTACCTTAAGTGCCCAGGGCTGCATCTTGCTAAAACACCACCACCCATGGCCCTTACTAGAGCATATTCGCTTTCAATACGCGCCACTTTCCTATCGAGGTTGTCTCTACTATCTGCAAAGATGGTCCCAACATGAATGGGGGGTTTCTCCCAAACAAATCATTTTTCCAGGGGATACTGCCTGTACCTTTGACACACTCAGCAACGGTAGTTTGCTATCATCGCTGGTTAAACAAGCTGTTGCTAAATCCTGTGGCCTTTATCCAGATAGTTTAACCGTTCAGTCCTCTCTCCCCACTGGCCGATACACTGATGGTCAGATGCTATCGCTGGCTGGGTAGCCGTTCGACCGTGATTAGTAGACGCCTGCCGAAGCGTTTGCAGGCGTCTACTAAAACAAATAAAACAGAGAGCCTGCCACTAACCGGGCTATTCAATCATCTGCTCTAGCTCAATAAGCGGAATCAACCAGGCCACATCATAGGCAGCCAGGGTAACGGTCAGTTTATTATTGACAATTTGCCAGCCTCGACGTCCCAGCAGGTCGTACCAGTAGTTGTCTTGAGGGATCGCACAAAAGGGTCGACTGCTCGACGGTTCAGCTGGTGGATAGATACCGGTCACACCCAAACTATCTAACGAAAGACTGACCTGACAGCGTCGAGACGTCACATTGGTTAAAGTTAAGATATGTTGTTCACAGTCCGGCGAAATCCTCAGTAGCGTAAAGATCGCCGGATCTAGCTGAAATACTTTTTGCTCACCGTTGGGATGAAATGCCTTATTACTCACTCGCACATCCAACAGCCGACCCAGGTAAGAAATCATCTGAGATGCCCTAAACTCGGGATTTCTCAACTCTTTCTTTAAATCAGAATAGTGAATAACCGAGCGATTGATATCACGTTTTACCTTTGTCTTTAAAACTGTTTCAATATTGTTACGGGTACCAATGAGACCGTGTAGATAGATACCGGGAATGCCCCTGAGCACTAGCGCGATGCTGCGGGAGGCCACCGTCCGTTTAATCTGCAGATCGAGATCGTCATCTTCGCCATCTAGGTTGAGGGCACTAAACCAGGTAGAGTTAATCTCATAGGGTTCCTCAACACCTCCCTCAGCGGTGCGATAGGAAATAAGCGCACCGTGCTCCCTAGCACAGCGGATAATAAAACCAATCTGCTGCTCTGAGAGTATATTTTTCACCCCCAATAGACCCACCCCATCATGGGTATCAAGGATGTTAAAAAATGTCATCGCATCGGACGGATAGTCTAGGGTGTGAACCCACTTTGAGAGTTCTGTCGCCTCTGCTTTATAGAAGGTATAGAGTACCAGCGGCGGTAGGGCAAAGTTGTATACCATCTGCGCCTCATCGTAGCCGTTGCCAAAATAGGTAACATTTTCTTCATGGGGAATGTTAGTTTCTGTTGTGAGGGCTACCTGGGGGGCTGCAATATCTAGCACATCTCGAAATAGCCTGATAACTTCATGGGTTTGGGCTAAGTTGGCACAGGGTGTTCCCGGTTCTTCCCACAGATAGGTGACCGCATCTAGACGGATGATATCGGCTCCCCGCCGGACATAGAGCAGCAGGGTATCAATCACCTCAAGGAGCACCCTGGGATTTGTAAAGTTTAGATCGATCTGATCCGGTGAAAACGTGGTCCAAACCCAAATCGGTCCGTCAATTGACTGGTACTGGGTCAAAATATCGGAGGTGCGAGGCCGTACAATGATGGCTCTTTGCTCCGGTGTCAGCTCATCGGGCGAGTGGTAGGTGGTGGCAAAGTTTTGATAATCGGGATTGCCGTTGAGCATTTCTTGAAAAGGCATGCTCTGGGAAGAGGCGTGATTAAACACCCCGTCAAACATTAGGCGATAGCGTTCGTTTAATAGCTCAATGTCTTGCCAGGAACCCAGATTTGGATCAACCGTTTTGAAATCAGTAATCGAAAAGCCGCGATCGGAGCTATAGGGAAAAAACGGCAAAATGTGCAAAGTGTTAAAAACTCCCCTGAGGCCAGGGGTAGCGTCTAAAAAGTCGGCTAGGGTTGCCAGGGGAGAGGCGGACTCGCTCAGCAAAATATCACCATAGGTAATTAGCGCTATATCCTGCTGGGTAAATCTATGGGTGGGGTTAAAGTCCCCATTTTGGACTGTTGCTTCTGCTAGCTTGTGGGCAGCATGGACCTTGAGCAGCCGCTCTAGCTCGGGCAGATTCTGTGTGGCGGCGGTGTCACCATAGAGAAAGGTGAGTCGTCCCAACAGCCGCTGTTGCTGTTCTAAAGAGAGCTTTAGAAGCGGGCGCGTATAGTCTGGAGCAGGACCATAGACTTTTTTCTTGGCAAGATCTAGGTTTGACATAAAATGCAAGATCTAGACAACAGCTAGCCCACATTTACCCTAGTCCGATGTTATAGATGCACAAACTATTAGCTAGCGCCATCATTATGGCAATAATAGTTGCTGCTTTTGGAATTACGCTATGGCGAAGAAGTTTCGCACCCCTGGCTATCATCCCCTAAAAAAGTTAACTGTGATTCTGTCGGGTCTACATATTGCAGTTATCACCGACTTTAGCGTTGCCTATAAGGTAATTTTGTCGGTACCTGTTTTAGGAATTTCTTTCTTTTTTCGTCAGTGGGTAGATGTCAGCTTAATATTGCTAGCCATGGGGCTGATGCTAATCTCTGAGCTATTTAACAGCGCCATTGAAGTTTTATGTGATTTTGTGGAACCTGGGAAAAATGAACAGATTCGCATCATCAAAGATATTGCAGCGGCGGCAACTGGTCTGAGTATCTTGGTGTGGGCGATAATTTTAGTTATTGAGAGCATCCGTCTTTTTCAGCTCCAGTCAGGCATGATTTGAAAGGTTTACGGCGTCACCGAGGACAGATTGAAAACAGATTGAGAACAGCCGCAGTTCGCCATTGGGATCATGATGCTGGCACCGACTAAAACAGACACACCCATTTATTTGGCCCATAGCATAGTCTCAGCTGATCGAGGGGGCAGCTCACGTCCGGTTGTGATTGAAACAGACGCTGGGTATTTTTTTACAAAGCTGCGGGGTGCGGCCCAAGGCACAGCTGCCCTGGTGGCAGAAATAATTGCGGCTGGGCTAGCTGAGGCGTTAGGCCTATGGGTGCCCAGTCGAGTGCTGATTGCCATGGAGCCGACGATCACAGGTGATGTCCATGAAGACGAATTGATGGATCTGCTGTCGGCCAGCTATGGTCTCAATTTAGGATTTCAATACTTGTATGGGGCACGCAATATCTGTGGGGATGAGATTGCAGCGATTGATGAGGAGTTTGCCTGTAAGGTGCTTTGGCTCGACGCGCTGGTAATGAATGTGGATCGCACCGCTCACAATTCAAACCTGATGCGATCGCAGGACAAACTTTGGGTGATTGACCATGGTGCGGCCCTCCCATTTCAATATAATTGGTCCGCCATTGTGGAGCAGTCTCCCCGCCGGGCTACCTATGCCATGCACCGGCATATTTTTGGGAACAGGGTACGGGCTTTAGACCGTTGGGATCACAAACTAGCGGCAATGCTATCCAGGGCAGTGTTGCAAACCGTCGTTTCCCAGGTTCCAGATTGTTTTCTCGCGCCGCTGATGCCCCCAGGAGCATCCACCAAGAGCATTGACCGTAGACGACAGGCCTATGTCGCTTATTTATGGAAACGATTGAAGTTTCCCAGGCCGTTTATGGTTGGCCCATAGCCCATCAATAGCCAGGCTCCGCCATAACGAATCAGCGCAAATTGAGCTGGCCGCCAGCGCCCCAGCACCTGTGGAGATGCTAAGGCACTAGTCAGCTAAACCGATACTTTAGACACCCATTCTTGAACGAATGCGATCGCACTCTCCAACCAGCTGCAACCCAAAAAGTTGCAGATTTCAATAGTCGCCATCAGCATAACGGTATTCATAAGTCAGTTCTCCAAAACCTTCAGCTATCCATACGCAAGGAGGTATTCCTCCCCAGATAGAGACGGGTAAAGATCCCATAAAGTTCTGCAAATACCCCAGAAGTGGGCGGCTGGCTAACCCTAACGGGAAAGAGCACAGGCCAGGGGAAATAGCAGATACTCCAGGAAAAATAGTCGCCAGATAAACTGGTAAAACTGAGCGATCTGGGCTTTGTCGGCCAGCTCAACCCGACCGCTCATCCACCACAGCAACCCCAGCAGCCCCCCATGGGTGACCACCATAAACAGGGGCTGCACCGACGGCAGCGTCCCCAGCAGGGTCAGACCGATCGGTAGCCCGTAGCACAGGGTTAGCACCCCGAGGGATAGCCTAAAAACAAACCGGGGACCCAGACGCACCGTCAGCGTACGGATCGCAAACCGGCGATCGCCATCGAGATCGGGGATGTCTTTAAAAATTGCGATCGCAAATGCAAACAGCACCACAAACACCGTCAGTGCCCATACCTCCGGCGGTATCGCTTGCCAGACAGCGCCATCCGGCCTCAGCCCCTGACGAAAATGGACAAAAAAGCCCAGATTCACAATTACACCACGCACCCCAAAAATGCACAGGGCCGCCCAAAAGGGAAACCGTTTTAACCGCAGCGGCGGCAGGGAATACACCGTACCAATGGCCATACTCAGAGCCACCGTTCCCCACAAAATAGGCCCCTGTACCGCCGCTAACACCAGGGCTAAGCCCCCCAGCACCGCCACAATCCAACGCCCGGTAGCCACAGAAAACGCCCCGGAGGCCAGGGGTAGCTGGGGTTTATTAATCCGATCAATGGCGATGTCAGTCAGCTGGTTGAGACCAACGATGTACACATTGGCACAGAGACTGGGTATTAGCGCTGCTACCATGGCCAAGATTAGCGCTGGCGGGCTCTCTGGCAGACTCTCTGGCCCTGGCAGCACCAGGGCCATTATCCCCAACGCCCCCACGCTCAACGTAGTACCCACAATGGTATGGGGACGAGAAAAAGCCCACAGGGACTGCAGCCAGCGACCCCAGGAAAAAGGAGTCTTGGGTGGCCGATATTTTGTTTTTGCCCTTGTCACCATAGCCTCTACCGCTGCCCCTCAGTCTGTTTAACACCTGTCAACAACCCGTAGCGGATCAGCCCCGTACGATAGCCCTCCATCATCAATGGAATCGCCATCGCCCCTTCCACGGTTTTCCAACCCGCCGTTAAAATCCCCCAAAGCACCTGGGGATTGAGCGCCGACTTCACCACATCGTCCCAAAAAGGAGCGACAGCCTGGGACCAGTCAGCGGTTTGCAAATCCTGTAGTGGCAAAGCCTGGGCGAGGGCCTCATACTCTGACAGAGAAATCACATAGGGCAAATGGTACAGCTGATACAGCTGGGTAAGATGGTTATTTTCCTGGGGGGTGAGGGGGGGATTGGCGGGACGGTGGCACCAGGTGGCCACAATCAGCCTGCCGCCCGGTTTGAGCACCCGACAGCATTCCTGCAAAAATCGCCCTTTATCGGGCATGTGCTCGCCACTTTCTAGGGACCATACCAAGTCAAAACTGTCATCGGCAAAGGGCATCGCCAGGGCATCAGCCACCTGAAACCGCACATGCTCACCCAGGCCAGCGGTAGCGGCCCGAGCCGCAGCGCGGGCCGCTTGCACCGGACTCAGGGTAATACCAGTGGCCCGTGCCCGGTATTTACCCGCCAGGTAAAGGGTGCTACCCCCAATGCCACAGCCCACATCCAATATGGATTGGGGGACAGACTCGGAGGCAGGTACACTACCCCACTCAAGAATTTTTTCAATTAAAATCCGCTGGGCCTCCTGGGGGCTGCCCGCGCGACCTTCGGAGCCGTAGTAGCCGTGGTGCATGTGCTCTCCCCACACCTGCTCCCACAGCCGGGAGGACTCGTCATAAAACACCTGAATTCGCTCGGTGAAAGGGCTCGGCACAGAAGACGCAGACGGGGGGGAGGTCATAAAACAAAAATCAGCAGATGGGTAATGAAACAGTACGCCAGTTTTTTCCCATTAGCCTGTTATTTAATCCGATATTTAGGAGCCCGCCTGCAGGATACGTCGTACTGATAACGATTGAGACTAAATATTACGAACCGCTATCCCCATCGTTAGGGACCCGCACAGTTCGAAAAATCACATTACCCTATCACCAAGGGACCTATTCAGGTAGATTCCTAAATTCCGCTCAATCCAGCAGCTCCCATCTATGAAAATTGACCATATTCACTTTTTTGTTGAAGATGCTGCCCGCCAGCGGAACTGGTTTATTAAACAGCTGGGCTGGACATTTGTTAAACGGGCCACGCTGTGCGATCGCAACCTAGAAATATTGCGCTACCGAGATACCCTGTTTGCGCTGTCATCTCCCCGCACGGCAACAGGCCCTGTCGCCCAGTATCTACGCACCCATGCCCCCGGTGTGGCCAACGTGGCCATCCAGGTAGAGAATCTTGCAGCGGCCCAACATCGCCTTGGCCGCCTCTCTCATCCCAGGGGCAGTGACTTCCAAAACAAAGAATCCCAGACAGCAACGGCGGCCATTCTCTCCCAGCTCGTTGGCCTTGACGGTCCCGCCCAGCTCCCCGCCTGGGCTAATATTGCCGGCTGGGGCGGTCTCAGCCATACGCTGATCGAGCGGCGGCCTAGGACCGTTTCTACCGCCGGTTCTATGGGCACAGCCAGCCAGCCTCAAGGCATTGATCACATCGTACTCAACGTGCCCACCGGAGAGCTGCAGGCTGCTGTTGAGTATTACGGCTGTCTTTTTGAACTGCAAAAACAACAGCGTTTTAACATTCAAACGGAACAATCAGGTCTCAACAGTCAGGTACTGTTTGCCCCCAGCAGTCAGCTATATTTCAACATCAACGAACCCACCTCCCCCCGTTCCCAGATTCAGACATTCCTCGATGCCAATCGCGGGGCTGGGATTCAGCACATTGCCCTCCATAGCGAGCCGATTGTACCCACCGTGACGGCGCTGCGGCAGCGGGGCGTACCGCTGCTATCGGTGCCGCTGACCTACTACCGCCAGCTCCAGCAGCGGCTGCGGGCCTGCCGGGTCAACCCCGTTCAAGCCAGCGAGTGGCACCAGATCGTAGAGCAGCAAATTTTGCTCGACTGGCAGCCCAAACGACCAGAGTCGCTGCTGCTACAAATATTTTCCCAGCCGATTTTTTCAGAACCCACTTTTTTTTTGAGTTTATTGAGCGGCGCAGGGCCGTTCAGGGCTTTGGTGAGGGCAACTTTTTGGCCCTTTATAAAGCCATTGAAGCGGAGGCAGCGGAGATCCGCTAACCTG
>JBCCAQ010000071.1:0-18397 GCA_039814735.1 Cyanobacteria bacterium P01_A01_bin.15 | reverse complement strand
GGTAACCGAATCCATTGGGGGTATGGGCTTAGATGGTCGTCCCCTGGTGACCCGGACCAGTTTCCGCTTTTTGCAGACCCTGTATAACCTGGGAGCGGCCCCGGAGCCTAACCTGACGGTGCTGTGGGCCCAGGCCCTGCCAGTGGCCTTCAAGCAGTTTTGTGCCAAGGTTTCTAAGGACACTAGCTCGATCCAGTACGAGAACGATGACCTGATGCGTTCGGACTACGGCGATGACTATGGGATCGCCTGCTGTGTATCGGCTATGCCCATCGGTAAACAGATGCAGTTCTTTGGGGCGCGGGTTAATTTGGCCAAGGCGCTGCTCTATGCCATCAACGGCGGTCGGGATGAGAAGGCTGGCGAACAGGTCGCACCGCCCTCCGATGCCATTACTGGGGATGTGTTGGACTATGACGAGGTGATGGCCAAGTTTGACCAGACCATGGCCTGGTTGGCTAAGCTCTATGTCAATACGCTCAATGTCATTCACTTTATGCATGACAAGTACTGCTATGAGCGGCTAGAAATGGCGCTCCACGACCGGGATATCTATCGGACCATGGCCTGTGGTATCGCCGGACTGTCGGTGGTAGCGGATTCTCTCTCGGCGATTAAACATGCCCAGGTGAAGGTGGTGCGCGACGACCAGACGGGGCTGGCGGTGGACTACGAGGTGCAGGGCGATTATCCCGCTTTTGGTAACAACGACGAGCGGGTGGATGCGATCGCATCCCAGCTGATCCAGCAGTTTATGGACCATATCCGTCGGTGCAAAACCTACCGCGATGCGGTGCCCACCCAGTCGATCTTGACCATTACCTCCAATGTGGTCTATGGCAAAAAGACCGGTAGCACCCCCGATGGTCGCAAAGCAGGCGAACCCTTTGCCCCCGGTGCAAACCCCATGCACGGTCGCGATACCAAAGGTGCGATCGCAGCCTGTGAGTCGGTGGCCCAGCTGCCCTATCCCCATGCCCAGGACGGTATTTCCTACACCTTCTCCATCGTGCCGGAGGCGTTAGGAAAATCCGAAGATAGCCAGATTGACAACCTGGTGGGTCTTTTAGACGGGTACTTCCACAACACGGGACAGCACATCAACGTCAACGTGCTCAACCGTGAGACCCTACTGGATGCCATGGACCATCCTGAAAAGTATCCCCAGCTCACCATTCGAGTTTCGGGCTACGCGGTCAACTTTATCAAGCTCACCCGAGAACAGCAGCTGGACGTGGTCAATCGCACCTTCCACAGCCGGTTCTAACCCCGGCAGCCCGCCCCCATTCAGAACAACGTGTAAAGGATAATCCCTCAATGGTGAACTGCCCACAGCTGCTAGAAAACGACCTGGCCCAGACCGGACGGATCCATTCTGTTGAAACCTGTGGCACCGTCGATGGTCCCGGCATTCGCTATGTGGTATTCACCCAGGGATGTCCTTTACGCTGTATGTACTGCCACAATCCTGACTGTCGGGACCTCAGCGGTGGCAAAGAAGTCACCGTCGGCGAACTGATAGAGGATATCGTGCGCTACCGGGCCTATATCCAGGCGTCCGGCGGGGTGACGGTGACCGGGGGTGAGCCGCTGCTGCAGCCAGACTTTGTCATGGAACTCCTACGGGCCGCCCAGGCCCAGGGACTGCACACGGCCCTAGATACGTCTGGATTTTCGGACTTAGACTCCGCCAAACGGGTGGCGCAGTACGCCGACCTGGTGCTGTTGGATATTAAATCCTTTGAGCCAGAGCTATACCACCGCGTCACCCAGGTTTCCCTTGAACCCACGCTCCGGTTTGCCCGCTATCTCCATGACATCCAAAAACCCGTCTGGCTTCGCTTTGTGCTGGTGCCAGAACTAACGGCATCTGTTAACAATGTTGAAGGATTGGCGCAGTTTGTTGCCAAGCTTACAAACGTTGAGCGTGTGGAGGTTTTACCCTTTCACCAGATGGGAGCCTATAAGTGGGAACAGCTGGGCTACGACTACCAGCTAAAAGATACATCTCCCCCCAGCCCAGAACAAGTTCAACAGGTTAAAGATATTTTTCTCAAGCACGGCTTAAATATTCAGGCTTAAATAAGCTATTTGCGCTGGTGTGCAAGCGTCTTATCAGCCAGGTTTAACCCATTAAACAGGCATCTTTGCTAGCCCCTCGATTCAAAGTATTTAATCAAGGATTGATCCAACCATGGTTGTAAACTCTTCATCCATTAACAATCTTGTCGCCCATCCACCCATCTCACCTCTGGTCAATAGCATTGAAGCCTTAGAAGCTTTAATGGTTCGGGTAAAAGCAGCCCAGGAAGCCTACGCCAAATTTCCCCAGACCAAGGTCGACCACATTTTTAAGCAGGCCGCCATTGCAGCCAACAATGCCCGCATCCCCCTAGCCAAACAGGCCGTCACCGAAACGGGCATGGGGGTAATTGAAGACAAGGTAATTAAAAATCACTTTGCTTCAGAATATATCTACAACAAGTACAAACATGAGAAAACCTGCGATGTAATCTTTTCTGATCCCCACTATGGGATTCAAAAAGTGGCCGAGCCGATTGGCGTCATTGCAGGCATTGTGCCCACGACCAACCCCACATCGACAACAATTTTTAAGGCGCTGCTCTGTCTCAAGACCCGCAACGCCATTGTTTTTTCTCCCCACCCTCGGGCTAAGGCCTGCTCCATTGAGGCGGCCAAAATTGTTCGCGATGCGGCGATCAAAGCCGGGGCACCGGCTGACCTGATTGGTTGGATCGACGTACCCACCCTGCCCCTGTCCCAGGCGCTGATGCAGCACCCTGAGGTCAAGCTAATTTTGGCGACCGGCGGCCCCGGCATGGTCAAAGCCGCCTATTCTTCCGGGCATCCCTCCCTGGGTGTGGGGGCTGGCAACACCCCGGCGGTGATTGATGAGACCGCCGATATCCAAATGGCCGTTAGCTCTATTTTGTTGAGTAAAACCTTTGATAACGGTATGATTTGCGCCTCGGAGCAGGCGACAGTCGTCCTTGACCCGGTATATGACGAGGTTAAACAGGAGTTTATCAAACGGGGTACCTATTTTATGGATGCCCAAGAGCGCGATCGCATGGCCCAGGCGATCCTCAAAGATGGCCGTCTCAACCCGGCAATTGTAGGGCAATCGATTGAGCGGCTGGCTGAACTGGCGGATCTGTCGGTGCCAGCCGGGACCAAACTGCTGATAGCAGAGGTCAGTGATATTGGTTTAGAAGAACCGTTCTCCTATGAAAAACTCTCGCCGATTTTAGCCCTCTACCGGGCCAGCGACTTCCCCAATGCCGTAGAGCAGGCCAAACAGCTGGTCAACTTTGCCGGTCGCGGTCACACATCGGTGCTGTACACCAATCCGGACAATAGCGATCGCATCACCCAGTTTGAATCTGAGGTAGCCACCTCCCGAGTTTTGATCAACACACCGTCCTCCCAGGGGGCCATTGGCGACCTTTACAACTTTAAGCTCGACCCCTCCTTAACCCTAGGCTGTGGCACCTGGGGCGGTAACTCCATTTCAGAAAACGTGGGGGCTCAGCATTTACTTAATATCAAAACCGTTACCGCGCGCCGAGAAAACATGCTGTGGTTCCGGGTACCGCCCAAGGTTTACTTCAAATCTGGCTGTATCCCCGTTGCCCTAGGGGACCTGGCCCACAAAAAACGGGCCTTTATTGTCACAGACCAGCCCCTATATGAAATGGGGTTTACCAAGGAGATTACCCAGACCCTCGATACCCTCGGTGTGGAACACCACGTCTTTTTTGATGTCGAACCCGACCCCTGTCTCTCGACGGTGCAGCGCGGGTTAAATGTGATCAACCACTTTCACCCCGATGTGATCATTGCCCTGGGCGGCGGCTCCCCCATGGACGCTGCCAAGGTCATGTGGCTCATGTACGAACATCCCGAAGTGGAGTTTGACGGACTGGCCATGCGGTTTATGGATATCCGCAAACGGGTCTATGAGCTGCCACCCCTAGGGGAAAAAGCCATTTTAGTAGCCATCCCCACCACGTCGGGCACCGGTTCCGAAGTGACCCCCTTTGCGGTAGTGACCGACGATCGGGTCGGCATCAAGTATCCCCTGGCCGACTACGCCCTTACCCCCACCATGGCCATCATCGACCCGGAGCTGGTGCGCCACACCCCCAAACGCCTGACCGCCTACGGCGGCATCGATGCCCTCACCCATGCCCTAGAAGCCTACGCCTCGGTGCTGGCCACTGAATTTACCGATGGGCTAGCCCTAGAGGCCATTGGCTTACTGATCGAGTACCTGCCTCGGGCCTATCACAATGGAGCCGACGACCCGGAGGCCCGTGCCAAGGTCCACTATGCCGCCACCATTGCTGGTATGGCCTTTGCCAATGCCTTTTTAGGCATCTGTCATTCCCTGGCCCACAAGCTTGGTTCCACCTTCCATGTGCCCCACGGGTTGGCCAACGCCCTGATGATCTCCCATGTGATTCGCTATAACGCCACGGATGCCCCCTTTAAGCAGGCCATTTTCCCGCAGTATGAGTATCCCCAGGCCAAGGCCCGCTATGGGGCCATTGCCGATACCCTAAACCTGGGCGGCGACAGCGATGACGACAAGGTCGATCGTCTGATTGAGACCATCGAAGCCCTCAAACGTCAGCTGGATATTCCCACCAGCCTGCGGGAGGTATTAGAGGCGGACGAACAAACCTTTTTTGCCCACCTAGACCTGATGGCAGAACAGGCCTTTGACGACCAGTGCACCGGAGCCAATCCTCGCTATCCCCTGATCCGCGATCTCAAGGCGCTTTATATTGATGCCTACCGGGGCCGGTCTCTGATGTCTGCCCCTGCGACCCACCCCGACAGCGAACCGGCCGCTAAAACGCTACAGGAGGTTACCTAAGGCGATGGGGTTAGTCACCCAGCCTGGGGATTGTTTTCCCCTGGGGGCCAAGGTCCGGGATGGTGGTGTCAACTTCTGCATCTATGCCCGGGGGGCAACCGCCGTAGAACTGTTGTTGTTTCAGGCTCCCGAGGCCCCTGTACCCCACACAACAGTTCGTCTCTCCCCCTATATCAACCACACCTTTCACTATTGGCATGTGTTTGTGATGGGGGTAACGGCTGGCCAGGTCTATGGGTATCGAGTGGAAGGCCCCTACAATCCAGAACAGGGACTAAGATTTAACTGGAAAAAGGTCTTGCTTGATCCCTATGCCCGTTCGGTGGTGGGCTGGAAAAACTATTCTCGGCAGGCGGCCACCGATGAGTCAGACAACTGTGCCAAGGCCCTGCGGGCGGTGGTGGTAGACCCGCTCAAATATGAATGGGAAGGGGATCTCCATCCTAAAACCTCCTATGCTGAGACCGTCATCTATGAGCTGCATGTGGGAGGATTTACCCAACATCCGACATCGGGGCTATCGGTGGATAAACGGGGCACCTATGCCGGTTTAATCGAAAAGATTCCGTATCTCAAGGACTTAGGGATTACAGCCGTAGAGCTGATGCCGGTACAGCAGTTTGATGCCACCGATGCACCGCCGGGGCGGACCAACTACTGGGGCTACAGTCCGGTGGCTTTTTTTGCTCCCCACCGGGGCTACAGCTCTCGCCAGGACAACCTAGGCCCCGTCAATGAGTTTCGCGATTTGGTCAAAGCGCTGCACCGGGCAGGCATTGAGGTAATCCTAGATGTAGTATTCAACCACACCGCCGAAGGCAGCTATGATGGCCCAACGCTATCCCTGCGGGGGTTTAGTAATGAAGACTACTACATTCTCAACAGTCAGAACAAAGCCTTCTATCAAAACTACAGCGGCTGTGGCAATACCCTAAAAACCAGCGCCATCAGCAGCTATATGGTTTTAGACTGTCTGCGCTACTGGGTAACCGAGATGCATGTCGATGGCTTTCGGTTTGATCTGGCCTCGGTACTCTCGCGGGGGGTGACGGGGGATCCCATCGAGCATCCTCCCATTTTGTGGATGATCAACACGGATCCGGCCTTAGCCGGGGCCAAGATTATCGCTGAGGCCTGGGACGCGGCGGGTCTCTACCAGGTGGGGCACTTTGCGGGAGAACGTTTTGCTGAGTGGAACGGTCCCTACCGGGATGATATTCGACGCTTTGTCAAAGGCGATAACGGGGTAATTAAGTCCCTGGCAGCTCGGATTGTGGGCAGCCCTGATATCTATGCCCAGAGCCAACGGGGGGCCAATTATAGCGTTCATTTTGTCACCTGCCATGATGGCTTTACCCTGGCTGATATGGTGAGCTACAACCAAAAAGACAACCGGGCCAATGGTGAAAACAACCGTGACGGCAGTGATGCAAACTGGAGCTGGAACTGTGGAGTAGAAGGCCCCACGGAGAATTCTGTTATCCAAGCCCTGCGTCTTAAACAAGCAAAAAATATGTTGGTTTTGTGGGCCTTATCCCAGGGTACTCCTATGTTGCTCATGGGGGATGAGGCACTGCGATCGCAGCGCGGCAACAACAATGCCTACTGCCAAAACAACGAAATTAGCTGGTTCAACTGGGACAACCTGGAGTCCCAGTCGGACTTTCTTCGCTTTGCCAAAGGACTGATTGAGCTGATTCAAAACCTGCATAGCTTCAAACACGACTATCCCCTGGTGGTTACGCCCCAGACCATTGCAGAGCCCGCTATCACCTGGCACGGTGTCAAATTAGGTCAGCCTGACTGGAGCCACGACTCCCATAGCCTGGCATTTACCCTCAGCTACAACCAATATGGCGAACAACTACATGTCATGCTCAATGCCTTTTACATGCCGCTGACCTTTGAGCTACCACCCCTTCCCCCAGAGCGCCAGTGGCGACGGCTGATCGATACGGCCCTACCGACCCCAGAAGACTTTTCTCAACTTGAGGATGCGATCGCAATTAAAACCGCTGTCTACAGCGTCAGTGAGCGCTCATCGGTGGTGCTAATAGCCACGCCCGGCTGATGACAACCAACCGGACAAACATCCACCGGTCTAGAGCGTAAAGCCATTGCCAGCATCTCCCCGACACGCCACCGGAGCCTAAAAATCCACATTGTCCGGCGTGCGGGGAAAGGGAATCACATCGCGAATATTGGCCATGCCGGTCATAAACTGGACCAAACGCTCAAAGCCAAGGCCAAAACCCGCATGGGGAACCGTACCATAGCGACGCAGGTCCAAATACCACCAGTAGTCCTCCTTGGGCAGTCCCGCTGCGGTGATGCGTTCTTCTAATACATCCAACCGCTCTTCGCGCTGGGAGCCACCGATAATTTCACCAATGCGGGGGGCCAGCACATCCATAGCAGCAACCGTTTTACCACCGTCGTTTAAGCGCATATAAAACGCTTTAATTTCAGTGGGGTAGTCGGTTACAATGACCGGCTTTTTAAAGTATTCTTCCGCCAGGTAGCGCTCATGTTCGGACTGCATGTCCAAGCCCCAGGACACCGGGTATTCAAACGTCTTGTCACACGTCTCTAAAAGCTTGATGGCATCGGTATAGGTAATCCGCTCAAACTCGTTATTAATAATGTTATCAGCCGTCTCTAGAACAGTCTTTTCAATGCGCTGGTTAAAAAACTCCATATCCTCAGGACAGTCCTCTAACACCCGCTTAAAAACAAATTTAAGAAAGGCTTCGGCCAGGTCCATATTCCCTTCAAGATCGCAAAAGGCCATTTCCGGCTCCATCATCCAAAATTCGGCCAGGTGGCGAGAGGTATTAGAATTCTCGGCGCGGAAAGTGGGACCAAAGGTATAAACATTGGTAAAGGCCATGGCCATAATCTCGGCTTCAAGCTGGCCGCTAACGGTCAAGTAGGTGGGCTTACCAAAAAAGTCCTGGCCGTAGTCAACCCGGCCATCATCACCGGTGGGTAGTTTATCCAGGTTCAGGCTGGTGACGGTAAACATTTCCCCAGCCCCCTCACAATCGCTGGCGGTCAAAACAGGGGTATGGACCCAGAGAAAATCACGGCTTTGGAAAAACTCATGGATGGCATTGGCACAGGCATTGCGCACCCGGAAGACGGCACCTAGGGTATTGGTGCGCGATCGCAAATGCCCCAACCCCCGTAAAAACTCAAACGAATGTCTTTTTTTTTGCAGCGGATAGGTGTCCGCATCCGACTCTCCCACCACCGTTATACAACTGGCCTTTAGCTCCACCCGCTGGCCTTTACCCGGAGACTCAGCCAGCGTCCCTGCGATCGCCACCGAGGCACCGGTGGTAATCCGCTTCATCGCATCGCCATAGCCCTCCATAGCGGTATCCGCAATCACCTGCAGACCCGTCATAGACGAGCCATCATTGACATCCAAAAAACTGAACGCCTTGGAGTCGCGCTTAGTGCGCACCCACCCTTGGATCGAAACGACATCACCAGGACTACCGGACTTTAGAATATGCTTGATACGCTGGGGGGTCATTGCCTATCTACACCGAAAATTTGACTCTACAATATCTGTCCCATGGGTTAGGACAGTTCCCAAAAGCCCTGAGCGATAGCGCCCACAGGACGCGCAAGTGTCCGCATCAGGACATTTGCTGTATACACGGTAGCGCAGGCCGCGTCATTTATGCCCCAAACCACCCCCGCAAAAACCAGCCCATAACCAGACCCAGACCCACAAAACGCAGCACCTGCCAAAAGGGTTCTTTGAGATTATTCCAAGTAAACAGCTGACTTTCTAACGTTTCTTCTAGGGTTTCTACTTGCTTTTGTAAACGTTTTAACTCCGCTTGAGGCAAATGCCCCTGGGTAATAGCCGCCCGAGCCTGGTTCCGTTGGGAAAAGGCGTCGCGTACATCGGCATAGCGCTGGCGCAGAGCATCAACATCTTTTGCAGTTTCCTCTAACGCCGTCGCAAAATCAGTAAGATCTTGCTCAGTCAGGGGTAAGGACGGTTTCATGCGCGGCCAGACTATACATTAGATATAAACTTAAGGTACAGGAGGGACCTCTGAAGATACCCCCTGGTAGGTAACTATAGACTTTAGAAAGACTTTAGAACGGTGACCCATGCGCAACATAAACATGGCTTCTAACAACCAGACAGATCAAGACCTAGTAGACCAGCTACACAAAGCCGAGCCGCTGGCACTGGCCCAGGCCCTAGCCAATCAGCTAGCCATTAGCCCCATGGACTGGCACCGGCTAAATTCTAATCGCCAGATCCGCGCAAAAGAACAGCTCGCCGCCGCCCTAGTCTATTTGCTCAACGACTGTCCAGAGGAGGCCCTGCCGCGACTAGAGCAGGCCGTAGGTTGGCTAAACCGTAGTGTCAAAGCACCGCCCTGTCCTACCCATGGGGAGAGGTAACCCCAGCTGCCCCATGAGCCATATCTCTCAATGCTGTGGGCACACCCACAGTATTTATCCAAAGTGGTAAACTTCCACCCATGAAACGGCCTCTATCAGACTGCGTAGACTCCTTAGCGCTCAATGTCATCGAGCGACATCTATTTATATGTGCCGACCAAACCAAGCCCAAATGCTGTGATAAAGCCAGTAGCATTGAGGCCTGGGACTATCTCAAACAAAGACTCACAGAACTACAGCTAGACGTGCCAACCGAGCAGCGGGGCTGTATTTTTCGGACAAAGGCAAACTGTCTGCGCATTTGCCAGCAGGGACCTATTTTAGTGGTTTACCCCGATGGTGTTTGGTACCACAGTGCAACACCGGAAGTGATAGAACGTATTATTCAGGAGCATCTCATCGGTAATCAGGTAGTAGACGATTACGCTTTCCTACAAAAGCCACTCCCCGATACCAAATAAGTACGCAGCGATCCGTGATTCTATTGATTGATTGGGAACAATTGATTTGAGTTCAAAGGCCAAGCAGTTGACATAAAAGCAGTTGCCAAACCGTGCTCACCGAGCAACAAGGCTTTAATTATGCACAACCTTGCTATAAATTTAACTGGGCTTAATAAAATGAACCTGATTGACTATAGTCCGTACAGTATCATCAACAGAGGTGTATATAAGCAAATAATCGGGCTGTGGCCATTAGGACACGCCCCGCTGGATCTATCCAGCGATTAATTAATACAGTTTGGACTTATCTTTTACCACCTTATCCCTAGCCTTCGAGTCATACGAGTATACGGCATGAAAGAATCTACTACTGGCGACCAAAAGAAACTCTTACTTATAGATGACGATCCTAACCTCATACTTCTAGTCAAGGATTATTTAGAGTTTCGCGGTTATCAAGTTGTCACAGCAGGCAATGGCCGTGAAGCCCTTGATGTGCTGGGTGGCTTGGTACCTGACATGATCATTTGCGATGTCATGATGCCTGAGATGGATGGTTACGCCTTTGTTGAGCAAGTCCGCCAGGATCCTGGCAAAAGCTGGATTCCAATTTTATTTCTATCGGCCAAGGGCCAAAGCCAGGATCGCGTCAAAGGACTAACCACCGGTGCCGATGTCTATATGGTCAAACCATTCGAACCAGAAGAACTCGTAGCCCAGGTAGAGTCCTCCCTTAAGCAGGCTTCTCGCTTGATTCATCATCAAAACAAATCCGGTGGCGGTGCGCCTACCATCCAGGTCCCCTTTGATGTCGAGCTAACACCAACAGAACTAAAGGTAGTGCAATTTGTAGCACGAGGCATGGCCAACCGTGAGATTGCCGAAGAGCTCAAGGTCAGCCAGCGCACCATCGAAAGCCACGTTAGCAATATGCTCGGGAAAACGGGTCTTCATAACCGTACTGAGCTTGCTCGCTGGGCCATGGAGAATAATAAGGCTTAGGGATTTGGTTTTTATAGAGGGGGCGGATCTTTTACCATCGATCTGCCCCCCAGCTTGGGGGAAAGCCGAGCAACTATTTCCCCAAGCGTGTCAAACTTCGCTATAATGCGATAGCTTCGCTGGTGTAGCTCAGTTGGTAGAGCAGCTGATTTGTAATCAGCCGGTCGTCCGTTCGAGTCGGATCACCAGCTTTTTTTAATGGAAACACTACGTGCAGAAGGGTTTGGCCTCCTAAATTGTAGCTATAGCTACAATTTAGGAGGTTTGGTGTTTGGTTTTACTTGGTTTATGCGCTAGAAGCTATTCACACCAAAAATTCTAGAGAAATTAGCACAGACAGTACAGTTGTGCAGCAGTCCACTAAACGCGTTCGGTAGATGCTCTGAATTCCGTCTCTTTATGAACTGAAGTTGTCGGGCAAATTATTCAGCGTCACATTTAAGGATTCGCAAAGTGCTTTCATTTGAGGCACTGTCAAACTAGCCACGCTTATACCGCGTTCCCAATTGCTGACGGTCTTGCTACTGACACCAACAATGCGTGCTAGCGCTTCCTGAGAAAGGCCAGCCTGTTCCCGCAGCTGCTTGAAATTAACCTGACCAGACTGAGATGACGACATATAGAAATCATTTTTTAGAAATTGAGTTGACAAATCCCGTATATTTCTAGAAAATGATTTCTAGTTCAGTCTTTCCCAAGCTGATAGTACCGGAATATACTCTGTATCAGTGTCTCATTCCGGTTTGACCTGATTCAACTGTTTTTTAATGAGTTTTAGTCCATTGCATGTTTGGGCCATTATTCGCTTGCTTCCAAAAATGCGGCGGGTGGTGGTTAATAGATTTCGGAAACGTTCGGAGGCAGAAAATTGTCTGCAGTTACTTCGTCGTTCGGCTCCACAAAATGATTACACCATGGCGTATTTGCCACCTGGCGAAGAAGTTGCCAATGTGTTGGTTCGCAAAACCTACAATAAGCTAGTCAGAGACCGCATGCCGGAAATTCTAGAAAGTCAGAATATACGGTATGCAGTTGAGGAAATGAAGCAGGCTGAATATTATCAGGCACTATGGCATTTGCTAGATGAAAAGGTTCAGGCAGCTGTAAAAATGGTTGATGACGACCTTATGAAGGAGCTGGCGGATATTTTGGAAGTTGTTTATGCGATCGCAAATGTCCAAAACATTCAACGGAATCAGCTTCAGGCATGTCAGATGCAAAGACATTTGGACCAAGGTGCTTTTGAGCAGAGGATAAAGCTGCTATGGACAGAAGTCTGATTGCAAAACACAGCGGCAGTGAATAGCTCTGAACTCAATATCAGCAACCGTTGCTCGTCCTCCGCCGTAATGTGTTAAACCACACCAATAACACTCAGTTTTTCCAAGAGCTTATTTACTGCCTCTCTGCTACCTTCAGCCAATCGTTGATAGAATTTACCCCTAATGACAACAGCAAATCTTGCACCGATACCACGCGATTAAGCATCGCACTCTGGTCAGATTCTTCTCGTTCCTCAGCTTCGGCAAAAAGCCGAGTCAATAGCTGGACAAGCTGATCCTTATAGTCATAGTGATCTTGCTCAGTGCGCCTGATATAGTCTAGATAAATTTCGGTTGCAGCTAGTGCGAACTCTGGGTCTCGCTGTGAAATGGCGTTAAGCCATTCATTAAACCAATATGTATTGTCGTTTTCACACACGTTAAAGTAAAGCTGAATCAAATCTAGCGGAACGGATATTGGTGGCGTGTTTTCTCGAAAAACACTGGCCATTTTCTGAGTGACAGACATTGAATGAGGACTGCCTGCTTTGAGTCCCGCCTCGATGCCTTTGAGGCATTGCTCAGGATACTGCTTGATATTACCAGTGTGAGTCCAAACACTCGCTGCTCCCTGCCACGCTTCGGCAATATTGAAAGTGTTCAAGTCATCAAGCAAATTGGCAAAGTCAATATGCCCATTCAGGGCAGACAAAGCTGAAATACGCCCCCAAATTTCCATGTCTTTCTCGCTGCCTTCGCGACCGATAAGTTCAAGCAGCGGTAAAACCTTGTCGAAATGATCTCGATAGGCATAATATAGGCAACGCTCAGCATATTTCCAAAGCCCCATAGAATCCTGCATAGCGAGGCTAAATATTTTCCAGCCTAATTCAGGATTCTTGTTTTGGAGATACGGCAAACGTTGCAGAACTAGAGCACGAACTCCCAGATTTTCGTTGCTAGCAAATCGACACAGTGTAGGTGGTAACAACTCTGGCAATTCGCTGTCGTGCTTTTGAAGATTGTTAGCCAAAATCATTAAGGCTTCAGCCACCCTGCCCGTCATCATATTAATACCAGCGGTGAGCAAAGGGTCTGAACCGCCTCGGACGGTACTTTCCTCCCTAAGACTTCCAAAGCCTATTGTCCAAAAAACCAACCGAGCAGCATTTTGTTCATCCTGAATAACATGCGCACATGCTTTCAGGGCTTCTGCTGTATAACTATTTAGCTGCCAGTGACTTGGATGTCTCTCTAGCTCCTCAAGGATTTGATTTACTAAGTTGGAAGCATCAGGTTTTTCAATAGGTGTCCACTTATTTTCACGTGTGTCGTTAGGGCGCAAATTACCATAGCGATATGCCAAATGGTTAGCAATGCCTTTCATTATGTCATCGCAAAAACTGGCTGAAATAATGCTCCAATGTGCGACCAGCAATCTCAAGAATCGGGATGGGTGGCGAGATGAAGCCTCGCGCAATTGGAGTCCGACTTCTCGATTCCCCCCAACGAAAAAGTTATCGAAATCTCGATTATATTCAGAGTAGTGCTTTAGTAAATGCATTACGCCATCATCACTGGCATTCAGAAATACTTCAAATGAAAATGGAGCGATAACCATACCACCAGAAATACCAATGGATGGGTGTCGAATGAGTGGCCCATATTCTTTTTCGTAGGTATCGAGTATTGCTTGGGTTTCCGGTGCACGAAGATGACATGGAATAGCGGATACATATTCGGCTTGCCTCTGCAAGATCCAAGATCTTGCTTCCTCATCCGTTGCAGCTTCATACCAAATAGTCTGAATTGTTGCTATCACCTCACTTTGTGTCTGGCTACTTAGATATATAAATGCGGCTTGAATTAATGCACCTAGTTCGTGAGAGAGTTCGAATTCCAGTAAATCCCTTTTGCACAACAGACGACCAATTAAGTCAATATTAGGCTGTGGGGATTCTGTGAACGCGAGGATAGCAAAATAGCACAAAGCTCTTTCGTGACTGAAACATAGGCGTTCTCGATTGTTCTGCCACCAGTCGGAGCGTCTTTGAGCGTGGTGGAGAATGGCTTCCTCGACTGCATCAAACAGAATTTTCTCGCAATCTACAGACTGAATATCGGTTTGGGAGTGGACATTACGGTATGAGGTGTTCCATAGGGAGCCCTCATAATAAGCACCGTAGCGATTTGACTCAATTTGACTCCATTGCTCGATAGCTTCCAATGCTAGATCCAGTAGTGCAGGGGATTGAACCATACGCTGGTTCAAGAAGTTTTCGTTCTTACTTCCGAATTCATGGGGCTGGCAACGCAATTTATCTCTTAAATCAAGTGTCCCCACGTCTTCATCGCTGATATCACCAGCGATGTAACGCCAAAGCAAGCTATCATCAACAACACCAGCAGCTACACAACATGCAATAGCATCCCCTAAGAAATTATGTTCTGGAATTGGCATACTGATGAGTCGCTCTAACAAGGGAGCAACCAGTGTCAAATCTTCTGTTTTGAATTCGGATATAGAGAAACTCAACCGATCGACAATTCTCTTATGATCCAGCCAATCTATCTCTAGGGCTTCTGTCCAGAATGTCAACACTCCAGAAGCATCTTCATTTCTCCACTGTTCCACCTGATAAATATGAACCATCAGCCCTTCAACATCTTGCATTTCCTTCAATGCAGGCACCAAATGAGTAAGCCAGAAATGATGCCACTCAACCAATGATGCTTGGGTATAAATTACCTGAAATATTTCGCGGTGATTGTTTCGCAAATCTTGTATCAGCGGCCAGTCATCATCTTGTGGTCTTTGCTGGGCAAACGATTTGGCAATTAATCGGCGAATGTGAAAGGCAGCGCTACTAGTCAAGACAGTTCGCAGTTGTTTCCTGAACTCGCGACGCTCTTCCGTTGCCAGTTGTGCAACAAAGCTACGTATGCTCGGGCGCACAAAGGGGACAGGTGGCAAGCTTCGGATAAACTCATTGAGTGAGATGCCCTTGCGTATAGCACTACTTATCACCAGCACGTCTAGCAAGGTTTGATGACCAAATGTCAATTTCCCATCGTGGGTATCTTGCAGGACATTGAGACTGTGTAGCCGCCGTAGAATATCCTGCGAAGCGCTAAAGCGCTGATATGGCATAGAGAGGCTGCGTGACGTCAGCATTTCATCAGCAATAGCCTCAATCCCGAGCATTGCTTCGTCGCCCAAGGCGGGATCAGACTGCACAATGGTAGTGAGGTACCGTTGCACCAATGCTTGACCAGTCAACACGTTGAAGCTACCTTCACGCTGAGCCAGTTCGACAAACAGAGCCAGTTCGCGAGGATTCCGGACTAGTTCACGGGTGACGGTATCAATAGAGGTTGAATCGATTCCAAGCGTGACAAGTAACGGTACAATTTCGGACTCCCAGTCCAGCAGCGGGCACTGTAATTCGCAATCCCATTGGCGTGTGGCAATGCGCCGATCGTATTTACGGTCGAAGTCACGGCAAGCTGTGACAACAGTGACGTTGGGAATCCGTAGCACTCGATCAATTTGTGCCAGGAAGTACGTCAATACACTATGCTCACGGGCAATGGACAAAACATCTAGTGAGTCGATGACCACAACCACACGGGCGTCTTCTGCCAATCGAGCAGCCTGTTCTACCCATTGCTCTGGCAGACCTTGTGCTTGACGTTCTTGCACCGTCGCCAAGTCAGCGAATTCGCGCGACTGAATGAAGAGTGGTACCAAGTCTGTTTCGGTTTGCGCGCGCTGCTCCAATGCTTCCTGTAGACTCAGCATCACACAAGTTTTACCAGAACCTGGCCCTCCAGTAAGCAGGATGCTGCGTTTCCCAGCATCGATAGCGTCTAGGAGTTCGTTTACAACCAGGCTCGGAATGCGATGCCCTGCAATGTCTCGATGCCACGACCTGCCAATAGCTGAAGTGCTGGAAAATGATGTTCGTACCTGTGCAATGTCCATCACGGGAACCAACACTGATCCTGCGTGATGAAGAATATTTTTTAGGTCTTCTTTGGTTAGACGATGCTGAGCAGAGGCAGAGAGATTGTCGCTCTCCATTCGTCCACCAAGTTTGTCTAGGTGTTTCCAAAGAGCATCGAAGGCCGCATCTGAATTGCTTACAATTCGGCGTAATCGTTCATGCAGCAAGGTCTCCATGCGTTCAAAATCATTAGTAATCGCGAATAAGGTGCGGCGCAGAAATTCATAGGTCGAAAGATTGAGAGCCTGAGCAGTAATGCAACCAGTCAAATCGCTATCAGTTTTCGTATGCTCTTTAGTCAAATTCGCACGATATGCGGCTTCATTGCTATGAGACGTACTGTATTCACGTAGTTTGGCGATCGCGCCAAACTCGCTACGTGAATAGAAGCGGACTTGGGCTTGTGTATGTCTAGCTAATGTGAGAGAAGCTTTATCCAACTCATCAGCTAGATCAGCTATTGACCATGCACGGAAATCAGCCTGGTTCTTTTTACACTGACAACAAATCACTGAGCCATTGGATTTGCCAATTACGACATCGTCTACCAGGTAGGTCGTCGAATCAACTTCAAGACATTGATATTCAGAATCGGATAGAACGGTCAATGCCCAGTCGAAGGCAACCAAAGTCTGATAGATATCGCCACGATTGGAGCGGATTCCTGCAATGCTCATTTAGTCGTATGCTACAGCTTTTTCACTCGACTCTTTATTTTAGGAGATGTACATTATGAATCTGCTTACAATGGAGTTATTGGTTGTGAAATCAGTATTCGTATAATAGATTTACTCAGCGCAGTTATGTAAACTAACAGCTAGTGCTCCATAGGAGGCAGTACTACCCAAAGTAGTATCAGTAAATTTCGACTGATTGCGACTGTCTTACGCAAGCACGGATAGTCTCTGTACAGAAGCCAAATTATTCAATGGGGTCATCCTACATTCAAGCTTACACATAAGCTTCTGAGTTCAGACCTTTCTGTGTACCATGTTCAGCCTAAAGCTCATACGCCTAAAATAGAAACATGCGATTCAGGTCCACATCATGACCCCACAGCAGCTTCTAGATAACCAACCTCTAGAAAACGAAGACATCGTAACCGACCTCGATATCAGTCATCTGGTGATCGAGGATGACACCCCAGTGGATAATTTTCAATCAGCCCAGCAACAGCGCTTGCTGGTAGAGCCACTTTATAGCAGCCAGACATTACCGCTACCATTCATTGCAGAAGCAAATGTAGGCTTGTTTTATAAGCTCAAAGGCGATCCTCCTATTGTGCCGGACGTAATGCTAAGTCTGGGAGTACAGCGGGCTGCCGATTATACCAATCGACGCGATCGCTCTTACTTCGTTTGGGAATTTGGCAAAGTTCCCGAAGTTTGTATTGAAATTGTGTCCAATCAGGAAGGCGATGAGGTTACCCTTAGCCAAAAATCCAAACAAAAGGGGAAAATCTCAAGTAAGCGGGACATCTACGCCCAGATTGGTGTGCCCTACTACGTAGTGTTTGATCCCTTACAGCAAATCCAAGACGAAGCCAATATGAATGGGGCACTTTTGCGCGTGTGGATGATTTCCCCGATAGGCTATCAGGAACTCACAACCGCAGAGGGTATTGTCAATACGGACCAATCAGTCTGGCTAGAAGGTGCAGGTGTGGGACTAACGCTGTGGGAAGGTACGTTTGAAGAAGACGTATCTCGGCTTTGGTTGCGGTGGTGCGATCGCAACGGCCAAGTTATCCCCACTGGCGCAGAGGGCCAAGAAACTGAACGGCAACGTGCAGACCGACTAGCCGAACGCTTGCGAGCAATGGGAATCAACCCTGACGAAATCTAAATTCAACGGGATTCGAGCAAACTCTATCTTTAGTACAGGAATAGAGCGGCTGATTGATACTCAGCTCATCGACTTCTCGATGAACTCTTTACGAAAAATAACGCGAAGAATTAGTACAAAAATTAGTACGGCACTTTTCGCTTACCGCAAAAGCCCTGCCAGAGCATAAATCTACCCTTTGAGCATTTCTTTTGTAATCAGCCGGTCGGAGATATAGTCAAATCTGGTGTATGAGCCAGAGTTAGGCTGCCTTCTGATTGGTAGTTGTCTGAATCTTCTCAACCCGAATTCCATCTTGAAAAGAGATGCCCTCAATGACATCGCTCAGATGTTTGAAGCCTCGAATCCGGTGCCATCGTGTCTGGGCACTCTGCACTAATTTGAACACTAACGAGAGAATAGAGTCAGGAGAGACCGCCCCTCGGGTCTTATCGGTTCTCAACCGGACGGTAGCAAAGGTGGATTCAATGGGATTGGTGGAGCGAATATGCGCCCAGTGCT
>JBCCAQ010000126.1:0-14392 GCA_039814735.1 Cyanobacteria bacterium P01_A01_bin.15 | reverse complement strand
GGCGATGGATCAGCTTACGGAAATGATGGGTGATGGTAGGCTAACGGCTGACTTGGATGATGGCTTTACCCCAAAGGATTTTATTGAAGTGAAAGAACATAAGACGGAACCGACAGCTGAGGAAAATGCCATTGTTGAGGCAGTTCAGGTGCTAAGCAACCTGGCCAACCTCAAGATAAAAGTGCAGGGATCCCGCAGTGAGGCCCTAAAGGTCAGGGATTTGGTTGACCTACTGTTTACCGATGATGTCATCAGCGAAGAGCAGCTCGAAGAGTTAAAGAGCGGCTTTAAGGTCCTTAAGACCTTTGCCCAAAGCAATCTACGCTACCGCGATGCGCGGGCTGAAGCAGAAGACGCGCGCCAAATTTTGGACAGCGCCCTAGGGAAGTAGGGGATAAGGATTGTAGGAGATGCTCCAAAAACCAACATGGAGAGACGTTGCATGCAACGTCTGTACGTTAGTGGAGTCTAATAGATACGCCGATCGCGATCGCGACCGATAAAATTTAGCCGACCGTGACCGGCGATATGGGTCCGGGGCTGGTCCCCCTGGGGGACAGCCGTGACCCGAAACACATAGATACCATCCAAACGCGGGTTGCGCTCCGGGCGTAGACCCACCGTCACCAGCTGCCCTGGGGCGACGGGTGGGTCAAAAACCACCGTGACGGTTTTGGTGTCATCCTGGAGTGATACCTCTCCCACGCCTAGGCCCGCCAGGGGCGCTTGGGGGGTGCCGGCAAAGGCGACGGTTTCGTCTAGATGGTAGTCCCACAGGTGACGGGCCAGGTTTTGGGGGGCAATGACTACGCTCTGCAGCGGGGCATCGGCATCGGCTGGCAGATCTAGGGTAAAAAAGTAGGTGGCATTGCGACGCATCACCCGGTTATTGGTGGTGGTGGCCTCTAAAAACTGGGGCGGTCGAATAAAGGCGGTGGTGCCATCGGCTAGCTCAACCGCCAGGGCGGTCCGTGGGTTTAACTGGCTGGGTAGAGCCATGGCCATCGCCATTGATAAAAATAGCCCCGTGGCCAAGCGGCGATTTTTCATAGCTCTGGTTCTCAATTACTACCCTTATTGTGATGGATTTTTGACAGACTGTGGTGGCGACAGGCGGGTTTTAGGGGCAATCATGCTCTAGTTTTAGCCAAGCCCCAGCGAGGGTGATAATAATAACGATAGTCACTGGGACAGGCTTGAAGTATGACGGTAAATCAAGGCCCCGAGCTGCTAGCACCGGCGGGCACCTGGGACTGTGCTAAGGCGGCTGTCGAAAACGGTGCCGATGCGATTTATTTTGGTCTCGATCGGTTTAATGCGCGGATGCGATCGCAAAATTTTACCGAGACCGATCTGCCTGACCTGATGTCGTTTCTCCATAGCCGAGGCGTTAAGGGCTATGTCACCTTCAACACCCTAATTTTTCCCAAGGAGCTAGCCCAGGCCGAACGCTATTTGCGTAGCATCATCGCCGCTGGTGTCGATGCTGCCATTGTTCAAGATGTGGGCATATGTCGCTTGATCCGTCATTTGTCCTTGGACTTTCCCATCCACGGATCTACCCAGATGACGGTGACCTCGGCGGCGGGGGTGGAGTTTGCCCGCAGTCTGGGGGCACAGCTGGTGGTGCTGGCGAGGGAATGCTCCCTCAAGGATATTGAAAAGATTCAGCAGCAGACAGCAGGGACGGCGCTCCCATTAGAAGTTTTTGTTCACGGGGCGCTGTGTGTGGCCTATTCGGGACAGTGTCTTACCAGTGAGGCCCTGGGGGGCCGTTCGGCCAATCGTGGCGAATGCGCCCAGGCCTGCCGCATGACCTACGATATGACGGTAGATGGAGAGTCCGTGGATCTCGGGGATAAACGCTACCTGCTCAGTCCCCAGGATCTTTCTGGGCTGCCCGTACTGCCGGATTTGATCAACGCTGGGGTAAGCTGTCTAAAAATAGAAGGCCGTCTAAAATCACCGGAATATGTGGCCAATGTCACCCGCGTTTATCGTCAGGCCCTAGATCAGGCTGTACAGGCGCACCTACCTGGCCAGCCCCGGGCCAATCGCCCCGTACCGCCCACGGCGGACGAGCGCTATCGTTTGGAAATGGCCTTTTCCCGTGGTCTCTACACCGGCTGGTTTCGCGGTATCAACAACCAGGAGCTTGTCCATGCCCGCTTTGCCAAAAAGCGCGGGGTTTACCTTGGTGAGGTGGTGCGGGTTACCCAATACCAGGTAGAGCTACGGACTAGGGTGCCCGTCAAGGCCGGAGACGGGATTGTTTTTGATTCAGGTCACCCCGATACGGATCAAGGCGGCCGCATTTATGGTGTAGAAGACCGGGGACGCACCGTCTGCCTCAGCTTTGCAAAACACGGGATCGATCTACACCGGGTAAAACCGGGGGACAAGGTATGGAAAACGTCCGATCCGGAGCTAGATAGAGCCCTGCGCCAGAGCTACAGCGGCGAGCAGCCCAAGATCCAACAGCCGATTGACATTGAGGTGTATGGCAAAGCGGGGGAACGGATGGTTGCGATCGCAGCCGATCCCCAGGGCCACACGGTCCAGGCCATGTCTAAAAGCACCTTAGAAATGGCTCGCAACAAACCCCTTACAACAGAACGTCTGCACCAGCAGCTTTCTCGTTTAGGCAATACGCCGTTTAAGCTAGCGACCCTTGCCAACAATCTTGCCGATGGGGTGATCCTACCGGTGAGCGAGCTTAATCGCGTGCGGCGAAAGCTCGTAGAACAGCTTCTAGAGCAGCGGATTCGCCCCAGACGCTGGGCGCTCAATCCAAAGCGTACCTATGGCGATCTGCTGCCCGCAATGGATACCCCTGCAGCTGGAGACTGTCCACCGTCTGTTGTGCCGCTGGTGCGATCGCTTGTTCAGCTTCGGGCCGTGCTTGAAAACAACATCACCACGGTTTACTGCGAGCTGGAAAATCCTGTCCATTATCGCGATGCGGTTGCCCTGACCCGGCAGATCAACCCCGAGGCCAGCCTATACGTAGCGCCACCTCGAATTACAAAGCCCGGTGAGCAGTATATTCTCAAACAGGTGCGTCAGGCCGAGGCCGATGGCTATCTTGTGCGTAACTACGATCATCTTCAGTTCTTTGCCGATCAGCCCTGTATTGGCGATTTTTCCTTAAATGTTGCCAATCCGATTACGGCCAGTCATTTGAAGACCCGGTTTGGTCTGGAGCGTCTGACCGCCAGCTACGACCTCAATGTGGCGCAGCTGAGCGATCTGCTGACGGCGGCCCCGGCCTGCTGGTTTGATATTACGGTTCACCAGCATATGCCGATGTTTCACATGGAGCACTGTGTTTTTTGTGCGTTTTTGTCCGATGGTACGGATTACACCAACTGCGGACGGCCCTGTGAAAAACACGAGGTAACGCTTTGCGATCGCACCGGTACCGAGCATGTTCTTCAAGCCGATGCCGGCTGTCGCAATACCCTCTACAACGGTGTTGCCCAAACCGGCGCGGAGTTTATTCCCCGCCTCATTGACCACGGCGCTCGTCACTTTCGCATTGATTTTCTCAAAGAAACACCGGCCCAGGTTAAGCAGATTCTTGGGTGTTATCAGCAGCTGCTCCAGGGCAAAATAACCGGACGTCAGCTCTGGCAGACCCTACAGCTCTCTAACCAGCTTGGCGTTACCCGTGGCACCCTCGAAACCCGCAGCCGTGGTTAACCAGGATTACTCAATCGAAATTGAGTAATCCTGGTTATTTAAACCCAATAAATAACCCCGACATGACTGCCGGGGCTGATTACACATATGGGGTTTTATATAAGGTGTGCGTTGAGCACAAATACAATGTAGCTAATTCCCGTTCCTACCGCCGTAAATCCCCGGTAAACCTGATTGAAGACTGACTAAAGCTGATGATGTAGTAACTGAGTCTAATAGCTAAAACCTTCTGAATAAAAGATTTCCACCGTTAGCTAAAATTAAAGAAGTTGATTTTCAGCCGATCAATCCCAGATGGCGAGCTTTGTTTTATGTGATACAAATAATTTTCTATCAGGACAAAAATCAATATATTCTTGATAGTTTAAACTATTGATTTAGTTTTCTTTAAACCTAATAAATAACCCAATAAATAACCCCGACAAAACTGCCGGGGCTGATTACACATATAGGGTTTTTATAGATGTGCCTTAAGCACAGATACAATGTGACCAATCTTTAAGACCACCACCGTAAATGCCCCATAAACTTTGTTGAAGAACAACTAAAGTTGATAGATTCATCGCCGTCCTTTAGCCAAAGGTTTTGCCATTCCAACCCCACATGGCCCCCTGAGCATCGGCAAACTCAATATAGGTGCGATTTTGAGGCACCCCCAGGGCCGCTTCTACCTGGGCGCAAAATTCCTGGCTCATGGCTTTGGTTTTGCCACCGCCCATGGTGCCAACGCTTTTAATCTCGATGTAGCAGGCGGGCGCTGTCGTCCCGGCAAAGGTCATGGGGGTAGCCGGTTGAAACGCAGTCATTACGTAGGATTCTGGCTTGCCTAGGTGTTTAGCGAGGCTGGCCGATAGCTGCTTAAGCATGGCTTCAACCGTGTCGCTGGATGGCGCATCTACGGACGTTTGTACTTTGATTAGGGGCATCTTACACTATGGGTAAATGGCAAATAAAACTCTCTCTCCTACCCGCCGTAGTTCCAGCCAGTTGTCGATAGCAGCAGAGCCTCCCCTTCGCGGTGGACGCCAGCACCGATCACCTCGCCAACAAAGACGGTGTGATCGCCCTGCTCAACGGCGCTAACAACCTTGCACTCCACATAGCCCAGGGTGTCTTTGATGATGGGGCAGCCGGTCTCAGGACCAGGGTAAAATTCAATATCTTCAAACTTGTTGCCCACCCGACGTAGGGGCTTAAAGAAGTTTTGGGCCAGCTCTTTTTGGCCGGCTTCGAGCACGCTGAGAGTAAAAACACCGCTGGCCTTGATCATGGTGTGGGAGGTGGAGTCAGCCTTGACGCAGTTGATCACCAGGGGTGGTGCAAAGGATGCCTGCATCACCCAGCTAGCGGTAAAACCATTGACCTCATCGCCGTCTTTGACACCACAGATATACAGCGCATGGGGGATCTTGCGCAGCATCGTTTTTTTAGCCTGTTCGTCGAGCATGAAGCCTGCCTAATGGGTTACAACATATCAGTTTAAACTACTCGTCCGGCACTGTTCACCTATTCAATAGTGAACGCACCTGTTTCAAAAAGCTTTTAGAAACCGAGATAGCTTTTTGAGCTTCGTCGATTGTTACATGACGAGATTCACCATAATCGCCAACCTAACGAAGTTCTGCTAACCAATTTAGATTTTTACCGTGGCGTCTGTCCAGGCGACCTGTTTTAACAAAGTTTAGGCTAATGGCCCGTAGCACTCCACTGTGGCTAGTAAAGCTTAAGCCATCTGAATAGTAGCAACGCTGAGGCGGCATGGAATGAAGCGTAGTAGGCTCTCGAGGCCACGTCATCGGGCAAATTGGCATCAAATAAGAGTTGGGCTGCTTGGAGGGATGAATCAGCTCGCTCTAAATTTGTTTGAATCTCTTCTAAACTCATGACAAAAGGTCAATACCTTCCTGCTGAATATTTCGGTAGAGCTGTACTTTACCTGCTTCAAATTCATCCTGGGCAGCAGGTTTAGCAGAGATCCAATGGGTCGATTCTAACTGGATCGGATAGAGTAAATCGACCAGGGTACTCAGTTCTTGAGAGTGATCCAATACGGGCGGTAAAACCACTAATAAGTCAATATCACTGGCGTCGGTTATTTCCTGTCTAGCCGCAGATCCAAATAGGATCAGTCCCTTCAGCCGCTGTTCGTAGTGCTTTAGCAGAGTAGTTTCACAGGCTAGCAACGTGTGCTTAATGGATAGCGTTGGCAGGTGGCTCATCGGTTTCATATCTGCCATGACCTGAATAATGATTTATCTCACCGGTTACACTGCCCTATCGCGCAACTTCTTCCATATAGTTACCCCAGAGCTGGGCAGCTTGGGCACTGCTGGCATCGGTAGGGGTGTTGTCGTCGTTGCCAAGCCAAATGCCGGTAACCAAATCAGCCCTGGGGACAAAACCCACAAACCACAGGTCAACGTTGTCATTGGTGGTGCCGGTTTTCCCGGCTTCCCCTAAGCCCAAGTAGGCGTTGCTCCCGGTGCCGCCGTCGATACTGCCCCGCATGAGGGCGGTCATGGTGCGGGCGGTGCTGGAGCTAAGCACGTCTTGGTTGGCATCAGTGCTGTCGGTGGCAAAGTCGAAGATAACGCGACAGGTGCTGCGATCGCGACTATCTTCGCAGTCGCTGCTGTCCAATACCCGCTGGATGCCGTGGGGTCGATTCCAAATGCCGCTGTTTGCGATCGCACCGACGGCCCCGGTCATTTCCAACGGGGTCACTCCGCTTTGACCCAGCACCAGCCCCGGTACCGCCTCTAGTTCCGACTCGATACCCATGGTCTGGGCCAGGCCAACAATATTGTTGAGTCCCGCCTCCTGGGCTATGCGCAGGGCTACCACATTTTCTGAGCGGGCAAAGCCACTGTACATATCCAAAGCTCCACCGCCGGAGCGACAGCCCTCAAAAAATTGGCCCCTCCAGTTTAGGTTGTTACAGCCAAAGGCGGTACCGGGGGAAATCCCCTGCTCTAGGGCGCTGGCATAGGCAAAAATCTTGAAGGTGGAGCCCGGCTGTCTGACCGCCTGGGAGGCTCGATTAAACTGGCTCTGGCTGTAGTCTGCGCCACCCACCAGAGCCTGGATTTCGCCGGTGGAGGGCTTTACCGTGACCAGCGCCCCCTGGGAAAACCCGTACTGACTACCCTGGTTGACGATGCCTGAGCGAAGCGATATTTCAGCCTGCTCCTGGGTGGCCAGATCCAGGCTGGTTTCCACATAGAAGTTGCCCTCCTGGGCTAGCCCCACCCCCAGGATCTGGTCTAGCTCATCAAAGATATAGCTATAAAAATAGGGGGCGCGAATACTTTGCAGCTGACGGCGGGCATTGGGGCTAATCTCAATCCGCGAGCGGCGGGCGCGCCGCCCCTGTTCCTGGTTGATCATTCCTAGGACGGTCATGCGCTCGATCACCCGGTTGCGGTAGTCGAGGGCGTCGTCATAGCTTTGGACCGGGTTAAAGGCATTGGGGGCGGGTAAAATACCCACTAAGGTAGCGGCTTCCTCAATGCTGAGATCCTTGGCCGACTTGTCAAAGTAAAACTGGGAGGCATCTTCAAAGCCGTAGAGATTGTTGCCCAGATAAACCCGGTTGAGGTACAGCAACATGATTCGATTTTTGCTGTAAAACGTCTCCAGCTTGAGGGCGACAATCATTTCACGAATTTTGCGCATGGCGCTGTCATCGCTGCCCACATATTCCCGGTAGATATTGCGGGCCATCTGCTGGGTCAAGGTGCTAGCACCTTCTCGGATGGTGCCACTGCTAATGTTGGTTTTGGCTGCGCGGGCAATGCCCCAGGGGTCCACACCCAGGTGCCAGTAATAGCGCGAATCTTCGGAGGCGACGACGGCCTGGGGCAGATATTTGGAATATTCCCGCAGACGTGTTTTCTCGATGTGGGCCTGGTTGTTGATGGGGTTGAGCAGTACCCGGTCACCATTTTCGTTGCCATAGACCGACACCGGCCCCTGCACCGACTCGGGTATGGGACGAATTGGGATTTTGGGCCATTCGATGGCGACAATCCAAAAGGCGACCAGTGCCACGCTGCCCGTTGCGCCATAAAGTCCATAGCGCAGGGTCTTGAGATACCAGGGGGCCGGATTTTGGAAGTGCAGGGTGACGGCATCGCTCAGCTCGGATGGCCCCAAACTCAGCACGTCGCCGTCCTCTAGTTTGAAGGTTTTTAGCCGTTTTTTGCCGCAGTAGGTGCCGTTGGTAGATTTTTGATCTTTAAGAACAAAGGGGTTGCCGGGACGGTTGCGATCGCGCGTCAGCGTCAGATGAGTCTGACTCACCAGCGGACTGCGCACCACGATGTCAGAGGTTTTGGAGCTACGCCCTAGCACATAGTGGTCCCCCACCAGGTCATACACCTGGCGCTGGCTGTCATAATCCACCACCAGCTTGGGTACCCGTGCCCCCGGTTTGAGCACAAGCTTATTAAAATCAACCCGAGCAACGTTTTGAAAAACCTGGGTCACCGTACCCAAGAGGGTGCGGGGGGGCGTCGTCGATGAATGAGGGCGGGGCGGCTGAGTCATCTTTAGACGTAAAGCACTTTGAAAAAACAGATAAAAGCTAGGGCGGAGCAGGGGGCATTGGCCCTGATTCGCTTATACAGCTAACGCAACTAGGATTACAGATATGGTTTATTCTAAGTCGCCACCCCTTTTCATGTCCTATTTCCCCTATCTTTCTCCCACGGTTCTACGCCCACCAAAGTATGAAGGGCATAGCGGCGGCGTCTCATCAGAGCTAGGACCGGGTTTCCTCACGTTTTGGCGTTAGCAAGATAGCAATTAGCAAACAGATAATACCGACATTGATCCAAATATCCGCCAGGTTAAATACCGGAAATCGAGTAATCGGAAAAACCTGGATAAAATCCACAACCTCCCCCGCCTTTACCCGATCAACACCGTTACCCATGGCCCCCGCTAAAATAAATCCCCAGCCTGCGCGCTCCCAGCGATCTTCAATCCGCATCAGTAAGCCGTAGATAGCAATTCCGATACTGACAATGACCGACAGCCACGGCAGTATCCAGCGGCAGTTTTCACCGCTGCAGATACTCCAGGCCGCCCCGCGATTGAGCACATAGGTAAAATTCAGAACCCCTGGAATAATAGTCACCGGCTGACCCAGGTCAAAATTTTGCACAGCCCAGTGTTTGGTCACCTGATCTAGAAAAAGACCAATAAAAGCGGCCACCCAAAATAGCCGATTGATCCGTTTTCTCCGTAATCTGCCCATGCTGTTACGACGACACTAATAAAACATAATCTGGCGCATGCCGTAGGCCAGTACCGACACTGCACAAACCAAAACCAGCTGTCCAGGAATAGGCGCAATTGAGTACGTAAAAATAGCCTCCGTCAGGGGTAGCGCATTCTCCCCAGTCCACTGTAGTACATACGCTAGGGGCAAATACACCAGTCCTATGCCATGGATCGTCAATAGCCCACCCAAACAGCTTAGGGCCAGGGTCTCTAACTTTAAGTCGGTCCAAAATGCTAAAAAGCCACAGACCCACGCCGCTGGAATAAACCCCAATAAATAGCCAAAACTGGGTTCCCTGAGGTAGCTCAATCCGCCCCCTTGGGTAAAGACCTGGAGATCAAATGCCTGGAATAGCACAATGCCCAGACTCAAATAAGCAATCTGCGACAGCGCCGCTGCATTTTGTCCCCCGAGGCAGCCAGTCAGCAACACAGCCCCCACCTGAAAGCTCACCCCCAGGGAAAACACATCCACACCATTAGCCCAGGTCCAGGGACCGTTGGTAATAAAGACCTCTAGCCACGTGCCTCCAATGGTTAAAATCAAGCCGATCAAGGCCCACAGCAGCTCTGCCGTTGCAAACACCGACAACTTCCTCCACGACGGCGACCTATTGTATCGTCTCAGCAGAACGTTACTTTTTTTAATCTGACTGAAAGTAGACACCCAAGCAGGTTTTAGACTGGTTGTCTATCCTTTTTATCTGGCTTTCATAAAATCTGACATGTTTCCAACCCATCGCCCTCGTCGGTTGCGTAGCCACCCCCAGCTGCGCCGCATGGTCCGCGAAAACACGGTTGCCACCAGCGATTTTATCTATCCGCTGTTTGCGGTCCCCGGTACGGGGGTAGCGAATGAAGTCAAGTCCATGCCCGGCGTCTATCAGCTATCGGTGGACAAAATCGTAGAGGAAGCCAAGGAAGTCTACGATCTGGGCATTCCGTCCATCATTCTTTTTGGTGTGCCCGAGGACAAAGACGATGAGGCTACCGGAGCCTGGCACGACTGTGGCATTGTGCAAAAGGCTACCGAAGCGGTCAAAACAGCTGTCCCGGACCTGATCGTGACGGTCGACACCTGTCTTTGCGAGTACACCAGCCACGGCCACTGTGGCTATTTAGATGTGGGTGATCTCACCGGTCGGGTGCTAAATGACCCTACCCTGGAGCTACTCAAAAAGACAGCTGTCTCCCAAGCAAACGCTGGGGCAGATATCATTGCTCCCTCCGGTATGATGGATGGCTTTGTTGGAGCGATTCGCTCTGGGTTAGATGCAGCGGGCTTTGAAAACATTCCAATTTTGTCCTACGCCGCCAAATATGCATCGTCCTACTACGGTCCGTTTCGCGACGTAGCCGAGTCTGCACCTCAGTTTGGCGATCGCCGCACTTATCAAATGGACCCGGCCAACGGCCAGGAAGCGCTTAAGGAAATCGAGCTGGACATTGCTGAAGGTGCCGATATGCTGATGGTCAAGCCAGCCCTTGCCTACATGGACATTATTTGGCGGGTCAAGGAAGCCAGCAACTTACCGGTGGCGGCCTATAACGTTTCAGGTGAGTACTCCATGGTCAAGGCTGCCGCCCTCAACGGTTGGGTAGACGAGGAGAAGCTGGTGATGGAGACCATGATGAGCTTTAAGCGCTCAGGAGCCGACCTGATCCTGTCTTACCATGCTAAAGACGTCGCTCGCTGGCTGCAGGGATGATCACCCCCTAACTTATCAATGACAGCTGTGTCTAAAACCTTGAGTGACAAAACACCATAGGGGCGTAACAATAATTAACGAATGCCTCGACCGGGTATTCGTTAATTTTTAGCTTCTTTCTTTTGCACACTTATCTAGCTGCAGCCCTTGAATACCCATCCGGAAACAGTTTCCCATCCTGACTCCTATCCCTATCCCCACGAGTCTTCCCATAGCCATGTCCACAGTGCAGACTCCCTAAAACGCATTGTTAATCGTCTGTCTCGTATCGAGGGTCATGTGCGCGGTATTAAGACCATGGTGCATGAGGGTAGGCCCTGTCCAGATGTTCTGGTGCAGGTTGCCGCCGTCCGTGGAGCGCTTGACCGAGTAGCCCGGTTAATCTTGGATGAACACCTGAGTGAGTGCATTAGTCGAGCCGTAACCGAAGGCAATATTGAGGCTGAGCTAACGGAGCTAAAGTCTGCCCTCGACCGGTTCTTTGACTGAGCTCTAACGCCAGTATTTCTCGGGCTAGGGTGTGGACGGGGCACGAGCAAAATTTTTAGAATGCGTGGGCTCAAGTTACGAAAGGTTGCAAATTGCAACGAATGTGACATTAGGAACTGTTGTGCTGGAGTCCATCTAGGGACGAGGCTTGAGCCTTTTTGTAACCGCCGGCTGAGGTTAGACCCGGCTAAGTGCGTAAAAAAATGTAATGTAACGCCTCATCAAAACGGTCTACGGTAGCAATTGTGGCGATGTCCCTACGGTTCGAACGAATTTTAATTTTGGTGTGCTTTGAGGGCTGATGTTGCCCTGAGGCGGGATTGACACCGTTTAATTCATCGTTCTATCCATACAGCGAACGATTTAAATTCATTTAATGTCGAGATATTTAGTATGAGCAGCAATTTAGCCGAGAAGCTCAAAAAAGGTACGCAGAAAGCGCACACGATGGCCGAGAATGTGGGCTTCGTTCGTTGTTTCTTGCGTGGCGTTGTTGAGAAAAAGTCTTACCGCAAGCTGGTGGCTAACTTCTACTATGTGTACACCGCCATGGAAGAAGAGCTAGAGCGTCATCGGGACCATCCTGTGGTTTCGTCGGTTTATTATCCTGAACTGTATCGTAAGGAAACCCTAGAAACCGACCTGGCTTTCTACTACGGTCCGAAATGGCAAGATAAGATTTCGATTTCTCCAGCGGGTCAGGCCTATGTTGATCGGATCCGTGAGGTGGGTAATCAGTCGCCTGAGCTTTTGGTAGGGCATTCCTACACTCGCTATTTGGGCGATTTGTCCGGTGGCCAGATTCTTAAAAACATCGCCCAGCGGGCAATGAATCTAGCGGATGATGAAGGGGTGGCTTTTTATGAATTCCCCACCATCTCTGATGAGGCTGAGTTTAAGAATCGGTACCGTGCTTCTATTGATGCGGCTCCCGTGGATGATGCTATGGCCGACCGAATTGTGGAAGAGGCCAACGATGCATTTGGCACTAATATGGTCCTGTTCCAAGAGCTAGAAGGCAACCTGGTTAAGGCCATCGGTCAGATGCTGTTCAATAGTCTTACTCGGGGTCGCCGCCGTGGCAGTACCGAGCTGGCTACGGCTGAGTAGGCTTTATGCCCAGCTGCTTGTAATTAGAGCAAACGGGGCAGAGCAAACGGGATAGAGCAAGCGGGGCAGCTTCAAAATGGAGGCTGCCCCGTTTGGCTATTGGGTGAGGATTGGGTAATGCTGATGTTTATCTGCAATTTTTCCTTGAGCCTTGCTCTTTGAGGGCTACTTCTATATGATGATGCTCAATTTCCTATTAGGTCTATCACGAGCTGGCTGGCTGGGGGTAAGCGCTAGCGCTGGCCGCCCTGGCAGCTGAGTGCCAAGAGATACGTAAAAAATCAACTTTTTCTGTTATTTTTTGGTGTGATGTGGAAAATTAACTATGGGTAAGCGGGTATAGCCCCGATGCCCTGGGCAACATGTGAAGCGAGGATTAAGCGAGTGGGTTTTGCGGTTAGGGCTGATCGAGACAGGATTCGTAACGCTAAGGGCTCTAGAAAGCAGAATCTGGTATTGCTACACCCCACAAAGGCATCCCAGCCGGCTAGGCCGCTGGCGGCTCCAGCTGAGGTTAAACACCTGTCCACAGCTCGACGATTACCGCTGGGGCTCAGGCTATTGGTGGGTGTTCAGCAGGGGTCTACGGTGATGACCGGCGGGTTGATCGCTACCGCCTTGGTTATTTATAGTTGGACGGTATATCTAGATAAAACCGTGGCCCGCTCATTTCAGTACTTGGAAAGCCTCAAGGTTTCTACGCAGCAGGTAACAACTGCCAATGAAACCTTAAAACACAGCATGGCCCAGCAGGCAGAGTCCCCCGCCGCTGGATTTAAGCCCTTTGAACCCAGGCGTGCTATCTTCGTGTCACCTGCGCCTGCGCGTCCCTCTGTGGAGGCTCCTGTAGAGCCTGGGGTGCATGCTCCGATGCCTCATCCTTTGGGGTATTAGTTCGACCGGGATAGTTTTTGAGTCTTGCTTAAAATATATGGTTACACAGCCATCCAACCCAGGGCGACGACAGCTCACCCGCCGACCACGCTACCTGTCGTCGCCACGGTTTCGCATGATTGCCGTCTGGGGGATGATGGTGTTGGCAATGTTGGGGCTAAGCGTCCGCCTCGCTCGTTTACAGCTGGTGATGGGTGACGAGCTGAAGGCTCAAGCTCAAGAGCAGCGTCAGACTATGCCATCGGCTCCCCAGGCATCGCGACGACCGATCATTGACCGGCAGGGCAATGTGCTAGCCGTTGATCGAGTGGTGTACACCATCTATGCCCACCCGCTGCTATTTAATCGCCCCTATGAGGAGATGGCTGACACCCTGGGACGTGCCCTGGGTAAACCTCCAGGCAGCCTGTTTCAACGATTTCAGGAACAGGAAACGGGTATCCGGGTGGCGGTGGATGTGCCAGAGGAGCTGACGGAACGTATTCGCGGTATGCGGCTAGAGGGGCTGGAGCTGCTACCTAGCCAGCAGCGCTTTTATCCACAGCAGGCGCTGATGTCCCAGCTGGTGGGCTATATCAATCTTGAAGGAGAGCCCCAGGCGGGTCTGGAGTTTGCGCTTCAAGAGCAGCTGCTATATGAGCTGGACCCGCTACCCAACAGACAGCGCCGTGACGATCTCCGGCTGCAGCTGACCGTAGACAGCCGTCTGCAGCGTATTGCTCAGCGTAATCTGGAGTCAACGGTTAGTCAATATGGTGCCAAACAGGGGGCGTTGATTGTCATGGACAGCCGCGACGGGGCAATTTTATCCCTGGCGGTGACCCCCACCTACGATCCAAATCGTTACTACGAGGCGGATGTTGAACAGTTTAGGAATTGGGCGGTGAGTGATTTGTATGAGCCGGGGTCAACGTTTAAGCCGATCAATGTTGCGATCGCACTCGAAACCGGGGCCATTACCGCCGATGACTACATCTACGATGAAGGGCGTTTACAGTACGACCAGTGGACGATCCAAAACGTCGACTACACCCAGGTAGGCGGCCGGGGCTCGCTATCGATTACCGATATTTTGCGCTACTCCAGCAATGTCGGTATGGTCCACATCATGGAACGGCTAAAGCGCTCTGAGTACTACGATTGGCTGGAGCGGCTGGGGCTAGGAGAACCCACCGGACTGGAGCTGCCAGCGGAAGCCGTAG
>JBCCAQ010000229.1:0-8764 GCA_039814735.1 Cyanobacteria bacterium P01_A01_bin.15 | reverse complement strand
GTAGTAGCACCGCTACCAATAAAAAAGTTGATATCAACAATGTCATCATTGCCAACATTGCCAGCGATGATGCTGTTAGTGACGGTTACATCACCAAAATTGGCAATTCCACCACCAACCGCAGTGGCCTGTTCACTCGCGTTTTGAGCCTCATTATTGGTAATAGTGCTATTTGAAATAGTCGCAGTAGCACTCCCTACGATTGTCAATGGCGGTTGGACATTGACCGTATTGGCAAGGCCACCGCCGCTTTCTAACGCCAAATTGCCGCTGAGAGTGCTGTTAGTTAAATTCAGGGTGCCGTCATTGCGAATGGCCCCACCGTTGGGGGCCGTGTTGCCACTAAATGTGCTGCTGACAATGGTGACAGAGGAACTCACAGTATTTAGGAGACCGCCACCACCACTGGTTTCACTTGTCCCAATGGCTGTGTTGTTGAGAATGCTGCTGTTAAAAATGAGCAGCTCACCATCATTGCGAATACCACCGCCGTCATCGGCTGCCTGGTTATCGCGAATAATGGCATTTTGCAACGTCAATCGACCATTGCCCTGGTTGTAAATGCCTCCACCATCGTCGTTAGAGTTACCTTCTTGAATAATGACGCCATCAATTAGAGCCGTATCAGTCGTGCTTTGAGCGGTAACAACGATGCGATTAACGTCATTACCGCTGAGAATAGTTGGGTTGGCTTCCCAGTCACGCTGTTCACGGATTGTTTCAGTACCGGTGAAACCACCATAAAGTTCAATGGCCTTATTGATAGTGAATGTATCGGTGGGGTTATTGCCAGGACTGTAGATGCCTTGAGCCAGCCAAATCTCATCTCCAGCCGCTGCAGTGGCTAGCGCTGTTTGCAAACTAGTGGCTGTTCCCCAGGAGCTACCATCGTTAGTATTAGGAGCATTCGCTTGAACATAAAAAATAGCCATAGTTTGCGATCGCACGTAACGAGCTTTAGATCATCAGACTGCCCCCTTAGATCAGAGCTTCATCAGTGCAGAGTCGCTTCATCAAGGGGGATTTTTTGACAGATAGCTAGCGGATATTAGAACGCTGGCCCATCCGATTTAGAGTACTAACTTCCATCAACAAAGTACCCATCAACAAAAGCCCCGCTAACAAAAGCCCCACTAACAAAAAAGCCAGTGATTGAAACATCACTGGCTAAAGAATGTGCTGTATGTGGAAACGCCCTTTCAAGAACAAATCTAGTTCAAGGCTTCTAGGTAGTCACGAATACGATTACGACGCTTGGGTTGACGCAGCTTTTGCAGTGCTTTTGACTCGATTTGACGCACTCGTTCGCGCGATAGCTCTAGGGTACGACCAATCTCAGCTAGGGAGTAGGGCACACCATCCCCCAAACCAAACCGTAAGCGAATGACTTCCTGCTCGCGGGTGGTGAGATCGGCCAACAGCTGATGTAAATCGCGCCGCAGGGCGTCCCGTACAGCCAACTCCTCCGGAGAGAGGGCATCTGTTTCTAGAAGATCGCCTAGCTCCGTATCCCGTTCTTTGCCCACTTTGGTTTCCAGGGAAATTGAACGGGGTACCTTTAGGAGCACTTCACGCACCTGGGGCGCGGTCATATTTAGCTCGCGGGCAATATCTTCGACGGTGGCCGTACGCCCTTTAGTTTGGGAGATTTTGCGCTGGGCTTTTTTGATTTTGTTGAGTTTCTCAGTAATGTGAACCGGCAGCCGGATAGTGCGGCTTTGAGTTGCGATCGCACGGGTAATTCCCTGACGAATCCACCAATAGGCGTAGGTGCTAAAGCGATAGCCCTTAGTCGGATCAAACTTTTCAACCGCCCGTTCTAGCCCCAGGGTCCCCTCTTGAATCAGGTCCAATAGCTCTAGGCCACGATTCTGATATTTTTTGGCCACCGATACCACCAGGCGTAGGTTCGCCTTGATCATATGCTCCTTGGCCCGTACGCCCTCGTGACAGGCTTCATCCAAATCTTGAACGGATAAGCCCACCAGCTGCGCCCACTGTCGCTTACCCGACTGTAGCGTTGGCTTCAGCTCGGTGGCATCAATGCCACACTCTTTAGCCAGACGTTCGAGGGAGGGACGATGACCTAGCTGGGCCGCCATGCGATCGCGAGTGTCCAGGATACGAACATAGAGAGCCAGGGTCCCATCTTCAGCGTCAGCCGCTTTGTTACGCTGTGCCAAAAGCTCCATATAGCTTTGAACCAGCTGAGCTTCAGCAACCTCTTCATCTCTCTCCAGCAAGCGGACACGACCAATTTCCTGCAGATAGAGACGTACTAGATCGGTGGTGTGACGCCCTCGAGTAGCCGCCAATTTGTCAACGTCCAAACCGTCTACGGTGCCATCGTCATTGCTCGTCAGCAGCATTTTGATATCGTTGTCGCTAGGCTCCTCCTTGACAGGATTAGCAGTAGCGAGTGCAACAGAGCTGGGGGCTGCCAAGTCAGCATCTGCAGTGGATTGATAAGACGTTGCATCCATAACCATGGGCGTTGTAACTTTAAGAACAGTCAAGGCCGTCTAGCCCTCGTAGATGTAGTGTTCCCGAGCCAAAAGAGCGGGGAACAACCAGCAAAGTTGGGGGTTACTCCAAGCGTAAACTTGAGCCTTGTGAGCTAGACCGACGCACCCGTACTTAGCGTAGAGGGATGGTACCAAAGTCCAAGTGACCTACATCAAGGTCACCTTAGGATCTACATCACTGGATGAACCTATTCCCAACCAGCGGCATCTAAAATTTTGCCGAGGGCCATAACTAATTAAATATCAACCACCACAAACCACCTCTATCAGGATTAGTCCAGGTTTTTCAGTGGCACAGCTTCATAAAAAACATCCTGATACATCGGGATATCTTTATGGCCAACACCCCCTATCTCTAAGGCTTTTAGAAAGCACATCAGCCCTTAAGCAATGGGACTCACATCATACTAAGCCCACCAAAACCTCATCCAGGGCATCTAGGGGACTCAAGCCACCCAAGGGGTAGCCAATTAAATCATTGGCCTTCAGAAAAATACCTTGAGACTGGGAATTCAATTAAGGCCAGAATATACAGGCGTTCTATGGAACGCTTCCTCAGCATAATTTTTTGGCTCTTATACAATCCCTATCCCTTAGCTCTCATCAATAACGGCTTTACGATCAAGCAGCAATAGCTCTCGCAGCTGATCGGTGTCCAGCTCTGTCAGCCACTGCTCTCCAGCTCCGACAACCTGCTCTGCCAGGGCCTTTTTACTTTCAATCATGTCGTTGATGCGCTCTTCTAGGGTGCCACTACAGACAAACTTATGCACCTGTACGTTTCGAGTCTGACCAATGCGAAAAGCCCGATCGGTGGCCTGGTTTTCAACAGCAGGGTTCCACCAGCGATCAAAGTGAAACACATGGTTGGCTCGGGTCAGATTAAGACCCACGCCCCCAGCCTTAAGGGAAAGAATAAATAACTTGGGTCCGTTTGGATCCTGCTGAAATCGATCCACCATTGCCTCACGAGCAGGCTGGGATGTGCTGCCGTACAAAAACAGCGCGTCTTCCCCCAGATGCTGTTTCAAGTGAGCCTGCAGCAGATTTCCCCATTCAGCAAATTGAGTAAAGATCAAAGCTCGGTCACCCTCTAAGATCACCTCTTCAAGCATTTCATTTAGCCGCTGGAGCTTCGCGGAACGCCGCTGTTTACCCAGGGAGGCCTGCTTAAGATATTGGGCCGGATGGTTACAAATTTGTTTGAGTTTGACCAAAAGGCCGAGGATCATCCCCCGTCGTTTTACCCCGTCAGCCTCATCGATAGCCACCAAAGCATCATCCACAGCTTTTTGATAAAGTCGAGCCTGCTCCGCAGACAGCCCACAAAAAACCGTCATTTCCTGCTTGTCCGGCAGGTCTTGAATAATACTGCGATCGGTCTTTAACCGCCGTAGGATAAAAGGCTGTACCAGTCCCCGCAGCGTACGCAGCGAATCGGTATCTCCATAGCGCTCAATCGGTGTGGCAAAGCGCCGCTGAAAAAAGTTTTTGGGACCTAAATAGTTTGGATTTAAAAAGTCCATAATGGACCACAGCTCAGCCAGACGATTTTCGACAGGAGTTCCTGTTAGGGCGACGCGAAAGTCGCTTTCCAATTCTCTGACCGCCTTAGACTGCTTAGCATCAGAGTTTTTAATATTTTGGGCTTCATCTAAGACCAATCCCTGCCAATCTACCCGCTTCAGCTCTTTGAGGTCTCTGTATACCAAGGTATAGCTAGTAATGATCAGATTCGTGACTCGGGCCTGTTTGGTAAAGTTTGCCCCTTTAGGACGCTTATCTCCGTGGTAAACCAGCGTGGTTAGTTCCGGGCCAAATCGTTCTACTTCTCGCTGCCAGTTACTCAGTACCGATGTCGGACACACCAGCAACACGGGTTTACTCAGCAGCTCTTCTTGCTTGAGGTAGAGCAGAAAAGCAATAAATTGAATGGTTTTACCTAGACCCATGTCGTCGGCCAGACAGGCCCCCAATCCCCACTGCTCCAAAAAGGATAGCCAAGAGACACCCCGTGCCTGGTAGGGACGGAGCTTGCCCTGGAATCCTTCAGGCTCCTCCATCTCTGCGAGACTTTGATTCCCAGTAGTCAGAGTAGTAATCAGCTCATCTAGTTTGCCTGAGGCTTCGAAGGCTACCACGGGCAGCTTATCGATCAGCTGCCCGTCACCGCTGCTAATCCGCAGAACATCTTCGACAGAAAGTTTATTTTTGGTTTGGCGGCTGGTAAAGAATGACTGGGCTGCTTTTACATCCTGAGGGCGCAGCTCTACCCACTGACCGTTGACTTCCACTAGCGGCGTCTGCTGAGCAATCAGCTGCTCAAACTCACTCTGGCTTACATTTTGTCCACCAATGGATAGCTCCCATTCAAAGTTTAGGAGGCTTTGTAAGCCCAAACGCTGCTGCTTACGCGGTGGAGCCATCGCTTTTACACTCAGGCCCAAACGGCTAGCACTGCCCTTAGTGGGATCTACCAGGTTTTCAGGCAAGGTAACGCTAAAACCATTGTCCTGGAGACGACTCGCCGTGGCCTTGATAAATTCAAAGGCCTGAATCGGGTCTAGGGTGCAAACACTAGGGCTGGAACTACCCAGGGTGTGTTTAATGGGTTCACACAGACGAGCGGCTCGCCCTAGACCTGCCAACAGCTTTTCCTGGGGAGATTCAACGGCGCGACCACGGTAGTTTAGCTGGTCAACAGGGTGCTGCCAAATCGTCTGAGCATTCAGGTAAAAACTCTTATCGTCAGAGGATTCTAGGCCATAGTGCAAGGACCAGTTGAGGGTACCCGTGGGCGGCGGCACCAAACGAAACCCCACACGCAATAAATCTGGGGAATCAATTCCTAGGTTTTGCAGCGGTGCTGTCCAGGTATTGAGAGCCTCATTGAGGCGGACTAGGCCCGCTGGTGTTGATTCAAAACGCTTTTTCTTATCTTGGGTTAGGGCTCCCACCCATTCGCGTAGGGGCAAGTCTTTACTGAGGGGAGCGCTGGCTGGCAGGGGTTGAGTTTGGGCTAAGCCGCGTACCTGGGCAGATACTACACTGGCTAGAAAGTTCTGGAGCAGAGGCGACGCGGGCACAGGAAACCCCACAGCCACCGGCATATGGGATGGCGTAGATGCTTTGGCCGTTTTAGTCTGGGTAGCTTTAGATTTAGATTTAGCGGTCTTAGATTTGGCCTGGGTAGATTTAGCGGCCGCCGCCGTTTTTCGTGTGCGTGTTTTGGCCGTTTGATATAGCCGACACACTAGGGGCATGCGGTCGGAAAATTGGCGCAGCCGGGCCTGGTCGGTGGCACTGTTGAGCAATAGCTGCCAGGTTGCGATCGCGCCACTGCCATCGGCACTCACCGTCGGCACAAACTTACCTCGTGCCATCAGGTCAAGACTCCAACGAGCCATGTATGACCAGTAGCGCAGATCCTCACCGACTAAGCTAGAGTCAGCTCCCAGGGGTAGTTCTGTCAGCAGCTTCAGAGCCAGAGTCGTCGGCATTATTGTCCCAGACACCCGCCATGGGTAAAGCACCTCCGCTGTTGCTTGCGAATGCCCGGATAGATATGGATAAACTTTCTCCCCGTCTACGTTCGTCGGCACCGCCAAAATATGCTCACACCACCGCGACTGCAAACGCTCTCCCAGTGGGCTCAGATCCCACTGGTCTGCCGCTGTCAGCATAAGCTGAAACTCATCAGCACTCAGGCAGTAAGGATGGGCTGCCACACCCAGGCTATCCGCGACTATCTCCTCAAATCGACGCCATGTTTCAGCCCAGACAAAAAAGCGCTGCTGTGTCGGTAGCCAACTTCCATGGAGAATCGCCATAATCAATGCTGCCTTCAGTACCGTCCAACATCCAAAATTCAAGACTTCAGAGTTCGTAGCCAGGGCCTACCACCAGCCCTATCTACATCTCATATTTTTCATAGGCAGCAACAATACGCTGCACCAAGGGATGACGTACGACATCAGCTTTCGTCAATTCAGAAAACGCAATGCCATCGACCTGCCTGAGCACCTTTATGGCCATGGACAAACCAGACTGCCGCTCATTGGGCAAATCTGTCTGGGTAATGTCACCTGTGACCACCATACGTGACTTAGATCCCAAACGTGTTAGCACCATCTTCATCTGGGCCGGTGTTGTGTTTTGCGCCTCATCTAAAATCACAAATGCATTACTCAACGTACGACCCCGCATATAAGCCAGCGGTGCTACCTCAATAATGCCGCGCTCCATCAAACCAGGAATACGCTCCGGATCAATCAACTCATGCAGTGCGTCGTACAGCGGACGCAGATAGGGATCGACCTTTTGCTGTAGGTCACCTGGCAAAAAACCCAGCTGCTCACCAGCCTCGACAGCAGGCCGGGTCAAAATCAACCGCTCATATTGCTGCTCGAGAATCGCCTGCACGGCTACCATAGCCGCCAAAAATGTTTTACCCGTACCCGCTGGTCCGGTACAAAAAACCAGGTCACTGGTCCGTAACGAACTGACATACTTACGCTGGCGAAAGGTTTTTGCTCGAATAACTTCACCGCGACGGGTACGGGCAATCACATCCCCATGGAGCTGACCTAAATCATCTTCCCGGTGGGTATCTAGAGCATGGACAGCGGTTGTGACATCGGCCACAGAGACAGGCTGCCCCTGGGACCAAATAGACTTTAGGGACGTCACCAAGCGCTTAGAGCGTTCTACCTGCTTTTGCGTTCCCGATATCCACAAAGCGGTGCCACGCATAACCAGCTTGGCTCCTGTTTGCTGAGATAGCTGCTTAATCGCGTCCTCGTGATATCCAGCCATCGCCATCGCTTGCTCAGCCGAATCAAATTCAAATGTGAAGGCACCTTCCATATAGCCGTCTAAGTCTGCTATCCAGACAGCTAGTATCTGGATCTGTGAACTAACTGAGAAAAGCGCCAACCCTGAGCCATCGCCTTTAGCTATCCATCACCTTTGGTTGGATTGCGCTTAGGGGGGGCCTTAGGGCTCGGTCGACCACTGCCACTACGACGAGGCCGACTGCCGCCACGGCCACCGCGCGGACGCCCGCGATCAGAGGATCCATTTGTCTCTGAGGATGGCTCGCCATACACATCCAGGTGCACCGAACAGCCGTGCAGAACTCCTGTGGCCTTGAGCACCGTACGAATTGCTTGAACATTGCGACCACCGCGACCAAAGACCCGGCCTTTATCTTCACCGTCAAAGGCTACCCGAATCCACAGACGACTGCCATCGGATAGGGACTCAAAGTCCAATCTCAATGCATCAGGAGACTCTAAAAAAGGAGTTACTAAAAATCGAACTAAGGCTTCAAATTCAGGCACATTAGTCATCTTTAAAATAATCTAGCAATAGCCACAGGCAGCCACATTGCTTGAAAAAACTCGTCAAACACCAGCCGCCTCAAACAGCAAAGAGACATAAACGTGGTCACTAAGGCACAGAGCCATGCCTATCCAGAATTAACTCTTTAGCTGCTCGTATACGTTTGCCTTTTGGAGAATGCTCTGCACTGTCTTGGTAGGCTGTGCTCCCTCCTTCAAACGCTTCAGAATAGCAGGAACCTCAAGCCGAGTTTCATCGGTGCGAGGGTTATAAAAACCCAGTTCCTCTAACGGGCGACCATCCCGACGATCTCGGCTATTCATAGCCACGATCCGATAGCTCACCTCGCGTTTTTTGCCATAGCGCTTCAGTCGCAGTTTTATCATAGTTGGGTTGAAACAGGCTGTTCGGGAAAATTACAGGTGTTGCGCGCAGCGTTTCTATCGAAACACGCGATCGCAACCTTGCTCCCTAAGCTTACGCGCACTAACACGTACTTTAGCTAGGGCAAACAATTCTATCACTCCTCAGGAGCATCGGCACGGCAGCAGTGGTATTGCCACCCTAGGTCAAGGGTCAGAAGTCGCTGCTAAAAGGAATCTACAAAAAACCGCCTAATGACAACCCCATGGGAGTAGTCACCAGCAACGACCCGTATCAATTTAGTCTTCTAGTCTTCATGATCGTCAAACGGATCGGCAAGCTGCTTGGAAGGCGGCCCAAATGCGGTATAAACGGCAAAGGCGGTAAAGGCAAGGACAATAGCCCCTACAGAAATAATAAGAACTGTTGCAGAATCCATAGGATCGTTTAAGGCTTAGAGGATGTAAACTCTATGATATTACAGAATATGAAGTGACCTTAAGGTACATACGCCCATGGCACAGCAAACTCGG
>JBCCAQ010000188.1:0-10912 GCA_039814735.1 Cyanobacteria bacterium P01_A01_bin.15 | reverse complement strand
GCGGATGCTGAGTCTAGATGGTCAAAAGCCCAAAGTTCTGACGCAGAGGTTAGCGCCTCGCCTGCAAGCCAATCTCAAAGTCAGTCAGAATCAGCTGAACCTGATGTTAAAGAGCCTACGGCAGAAGTTCCTGTCGCTGATGTTCCTGAGGTAGCTCCCACTGATTCAGAAGCCGAGCCTAATAGTCCCGCAGCAGAAAGTAACGTTCAAGCAGATTCCTCTGCTACTCCTGAAGCTGATAGCTAAAGTTCAGAGGTCGATTTGCGACCCACAAGTTTCAGTTTGGCTGTGAATACGCCAGGCTGATTGAAGACGGACAGCTTACCCACACCCTAAAAAATCCGAACTATCGTTCGATTACCCCCCAGTTTTGGCACAGCCTCTCCCAGGTGGGCGATCGCAGCACCTGGGAAATGTACGGCACCCCCTTCTGCGGTAAGGGTGAGCCCAATCAGCTGATCCGGGTGGGCCATGGGTCGCCGGTATGTGCATTTGACAATATTGAAGTATTTGGGGGTGCGGTATGACAGTAGCCAAAGCAGATAACGTCCTTAACCCCATTGAGAAGGGGGCGGCGGTGACCAGGCAAGAACTCGTCTTTGGGCAGCTGGCGGAGGCGCTCATGGATCGATGTAAGGACGGTTTCACCCTGACCCTCAGCGGCGAAGACAGCCAGTTCACCCGCTTTAACCGAGCTCGGATCCGACAGACAGGGACGGTTAGCGATGGCAGTCTTACCCTGAGCGTGATGCAAGCGGAGCGGACGGCGGCAGGTACGGTGCCCTTTGTGGGGGAGTTTGAGACCGACTGGCCCCGGTTGGAAGCGACCCTGACCGACCTGCAAACGCTGGTGCCCCAGCTGCCGGTGGATCCGTTTGTGGTGTTGCCCACCGGGTCGGCCACCAGCCGTACGGTAAACCGGGGAGCCACCTTGGGGGTAGATGCGATCGCAGCCCTGCTTACCCCAGTGCAAACCCTAGACTTTACCGGCATCTACGCCGGCGGTCTTATTTTTCGGGGCTATGCCGACTCTGCCGGCCAGCGGCACTGGTTTGAAAGTACCAGCCATAGCCTAGATTTTTCCTTATTTGATGCCCAAAACCGTGCGGTTAAGGGGACAGTTGCCGGGAGCGAATGGCACCAGGGCAAATTTTTAGACAAAATCACCCAGGCCAAACACCAGCTCACCCTGATGGCCCGTCCTGCTAAAACCATCGACCGGGGCCAATACCGTACCTATTTGGCACCGACAGCCGTGGCCGAACTGCTCGCCATGTTTTCCTGGGGTGGGGTGGGCGAGGCCGATTTGCAGCAGGGCAACAGCGCCTTTAATTTGCTACGTCAGGGCAAGCGCCAGCTTTCGGACAAATTTACCCTACAAGAAAACTTTCAGCAGGCCAACATGCCCCGGTTTAACAGCTATGGCGAGGTGGCTCCCCCACAGCTACCAATTATTCAGCGGGGGCAGCTAGTGAATAGCCTGGTCAGCTCTCGCAGCGCTAAGGAGTATCAAACCCCCTCTAACTATGCCAGCCGGGGAGAGTATCTCCGTGCCCCTGAGATTTTACCGGGGTCACTGGCCGCTGACCAAGTCCTATCTGGCTTAGAACGGGGGCTTTACCTGTCTAATCTGCACTACCTCAACTGGAGCGATCACCCCAACGGTCGCGTCACCGGCATGACCCGCTACGCCTGCTTTTGGGTAGAAAAGGGTGAAATTGTTGCCCCCATTGAAAATTTACGCTTTGACGAGAGCCTGTACCACTGTTTTGGCGACGGCCTGATCGATCTGACCAATTTTCAAGAAACGATTCCTGATATTGATACCTACGATCGGCGCAGCCTCGGCGATAGCTGCGTTCCCGGAATCTTAGTCGACAACTTTACCTATACGCTGTAAAGGTCAGTAGACTAAGGAAAGTTCACCTTAATGCCGCTTCATGGTCAAAGAACTCTCAGCCGAAACGTCGATTAAGGATCCATCGCAGCGGTTGAGCATATCCTTCAGCAGCGTTGCCCTGCTGATCGCATCTATTCCATGTCTGGTCATCCTTTGGCAGCTTAAAAGCCTACTGCTCCTGGTGATGATTTCGGTGGTATTGGCCTGCTCGGTTGCGCCGGTGGTGGACTGGGCAGAGCGCTATCGTGTGCCCCGCTGGCTGGGGGTAATTTTGGTATACCTGGGGCTGATTGGGGGTCTGGTTCTACTGGGGGTGCTGATTGGCCCAACGGTATTTGAGCAAATAGAACAGATCATTCGTCGCCTGCCTCTCTCCCTGCGGGGATTGCTCAACGAGGCCGATGCCTGGCTGACGGCCTTTACAGATGCGCGCCCATTTACAACCAATGAGCTATTTACCCAGCTGATCGATGTGCAAGGGCTAATCAGCTGGACGATTAGATCCAGTCGAGAGCTACTGGTGCGCTCCTACGGTGTTACCGCCGGTATTTTGGGTGGAGTGCTCAGTCTGGTGCTGTCGCTGTTTATCTCTGGTTACATGGTGGCCGATAGCCGCACCCTGATCAAAAACCTGACCCGGCTACTGCCCACCCCCTGGGACGAGCGGATTTTAGACCAGATACCCACCATGGGACAACGGATTGGCGGCTATTTGCGGGGACGGTTTGTGGTGTCGGCTCTATTATCGATTGCCACTAGCGTTGGTCTGAGCTTTCTAGGGCTAAAGGATTTGGCGGTGGGTCTAGGTGCGATCGCAGGGGTGACCAACCTGATCCCGTTTTTGGGTCCGATTTTAGGGGCTGTTCCAGCGCTGCTGGTGTCCATCCCCCAGGGCGGCTGGACGTTTTTGTGGGTGCTGCTGCTGTACGTCGTCGCTCAAAATCTTGAAACCTATATTCTCGATCCGCTGCTAGTGGGGTCATCGGTGGGGGTTCATCCGCTCTATCAGCTGCTGGCGGTGCTAGGAGGCGTGCAGGTGCTGGGCATTATTGGTGCTCTGATCGTGCCCCCCTGGGTTGCCGGAGCGGCGGTGCTGCTTGAAAACCTCTACCTGCGGCCCAAACTTGTGGCTGAGCGACGGCAGCGGCGCAGCGAAGGTTTACCAGAATTGGCAGGGTTTCAAGCGGACGGCTAACCTAAACCTTTGTAGATCTGTCGAGCGTTAAAAGTCCTGGGAGCCGGACATAAGGCTTTAATGAAGAAACATTGATGGCCATAGGTTTGGGTCTCCCGCTCAAAATCGGTGGTTAGCCTGCTGCCATCACTAATGCGCCATTTCGTTGTCACCATGGCCAACAAGGTCTGTGCATTAAGTTAATGTGATGGGCATACATTAGCTGTCACAGTTTATTTACCTTGCCGTAGGTTAACCAAAGAACTTGCTCCCGGTGGGTAAGTTTGATAGATGTATCTGGCTTCTATTTTGATTTTTTATAGTTAACTTGCCACGCTATAACTTCCTATTTATTGGTCTAACTAGCGGTTTATGACTCTTAATATTGAGATTCTTATGACATTCGGGGTGACTGCCGTTGCCCTGGTACTGTTTGTAGTGGAATGGCTACCGGCTGATATCACGGCCTTTGGCGTCATGGTGACGTTAATGGTTTTGGGACTGGTCACCCCCCAAGAGGGCATCGCCGGGTTTAGTAATTCGGCCACCATCACGGTGATGGCCATGTTTATTTTGAGTGCAGGCATCGCCCGGACGGGGGCACTGCAGCAGGCCAGCAATTTATTGATTCAGTGGGGTGGCAAAACCTGTAGCCGTCAGATTTTTGCCCTGGGTCTGATTGTTGGTCCGGTGTCTGGTTTGATTAATAATACGGCGGTTGTATCGGTTTTTTTGCCCATCATTGAGGACTTTTGTCAGCAGCACCGCATGTCGCCCTCCAAGCTGCTGATGCCCCTGTCCTTTGCCACTATTTTGGGGGGCATGCTGACGGTGGTGGGCACATCCACCAGCGTGCTGGCGAGCGGTCTGTCGGACCAGCTGGGATACGGGGATTTTTCGCTGTTTCAGTTTGTGGAACTGGGGGCTGCGGTGTTTGTGGTGGGACTGCTGTATCTCACGTTTATCGCACCGATGCTGCTACCCAACCGAGATACGGCCAGTAGTAACCTGAGCCAGGAGTATGGCCTCAAGGACTATGTTAGTGAGGTGGTGGTTACACCGCGCTCTAGTCTGGTGGGCAAAACGCTGCAGAGCAGCCAGCTCCAGCGGCGATTTGACCTGGACGTGCTAGAAATAATTCGCAATGGCAACCACTTTCCCCAGCCCCTTGGGGATAAATCCCTATGTGCTGGGGATATTTTGCTGGTGCGGGGCGGTCGACAGGATCTCTTAAAAATACGCGACGGTGAGGGGATTGAGATTTTGCCCGACGTCCAGTTTGGGCAAAAGTCCTGGCAGGCAGACCTGAGTTCGGACCAAGAAGGGGTGGCTGAGGTTCTGGTGATTGCTAACTCAAATCTGGTGGGGTCCTCTTTAAAGGAATCCCGCTTTCGCCAGCGCTACAACGTCACGGTACTGGCGATTCGCCGGGGACAGGACCTGCTGCGCGATCGCATGGGTAAAATATCCCTCAAGTTTGGTGATTTGCTGCTGGTGCAAGGTCCCAAACAAAGTTTGCTAGGTCTACAAACGAGTCGTGATTTGCTAGTGCTCGAACAGCGGGACCTGGAGACGCTGCGGTCTGACCGAGCAAACCTGGCCAGGGGTATCGGGGTGGGGGTGGTTGCGATCGCAGCCTTTACCCCGATTAATATCTTGGTCTCGGCCCTAGCCGGGGTCATGCTGATGATTCTCACCGGCTGTCTCAAACCAGGGGAACTCTACCAGGCTGTGCGCTGGGACGTTATTTTTCTGCTGGCCTGCCTGATTCCCCTGGGCACGGCCATGGAAAGTTCTGGAGCGACGGCCTGGCTGGCTCAGCAACTTATTGCGGTGGGCGGTCGTCTATCGGGATATGGCCTGCTGAGCGCACTGTATGTGCTAACAACGGTGCTCTCTAGCATTTTGTCCAACAGCGCTGCGGTAATCTTACTTTTACCTATCGGGTTAAAGGTGGCCACCGAGCTGGGTCTCAATGCGTTTACCGTCATGTTTATTATCACGTTTGCCGCATCCAACAGCTTTATGACCCCGATCGGCTATCAGACGAATACCATGGTCTACACCGCCGGTGGCTATCGCTTTTTGGATTTTGTTAGGGTAGGAGGACCGCTAAGTCTGCTGCTGGCGATGGTAACACCGCCCCTAGCTATGCTGCTTTACGGTCTTTAAGGAGGGCGATATTTTTGGGTAACCAACTGTCGTTTAAAGCTTGGCACCTAACAAATGGCCAATTCCTTAAAGCGATGGTGAGCGATCTCGTCACAGCCTGCCCCCCGTGCTATTGTCGTATGAAGATTAGTAACACTCAAATATAGTCTTTTAGGAGTAAATTTTATATGCAACATCGTGGCGTCACTATTTGGTTTACTGGCCTGAGCGGTTCGGGTAAAACCACCATTAGCCAAGCCCTAGAGGCAAAACTACGGGCGGCTGGTGCCAAGCTAGAAGTGCTAGACGGCGATATTGTTCGTACCAATCTCACCAAAGGTCTGGGCTTTAGCAAAGAAGACCGTGATGAGAATATCCGCCGCATCGGCTTTGTTTCTCACCTGCTTACCCGTAACGGTGTCATTGTCCTGGTCTCAGCAATCTCTCCCTATCGCGATGTGCGCGATCAGGTACGCCAGCGGATTGGTGACTTTGTTGAAGTCTATGCCAGTGCTCCGGTTGAAGTGTGCGAAGAACGCGACGTTAAGGGTCTGTACAAAAAGGCTCGCTCTGGTGAAATCAAAAACTTCACGGGTGTAAGTGACCCTTATGAGGCCCCCCTCAATCCCGAAGTTAATTGTGAAACCCACAATGAGACCCTAGATGAGAGTGTTAATAAGGTGATGGCAAAGCTCGAAGAGCTAGGCTACCTCAGCCCTGTCGCGGTATAAGCACCGGCTTAGTTGTTATTTAGTAACAGGTTGTCTCCTGTGATATTGGCAAGGACAAAGAGATCCCAATGGGATGTCTCTTTGTCCTTTTTTTACTGGGATCTTTTGTTACTGACATTTTGCTGGCAGCGGCCTAGGCGAGGGCTAAGACCGCCACTGCCCACTGGGCCCTGGCACGTACGGCAACGGTGGGGTCGTGGTGCCTGAGCTGGCCCAGACACTGGCTAATCAAACTGGTGGTTTCGGCCATCTGCAACGCCAGGGCTTCTAAGCCCACCACAGCGGCATAGCGTACGACCCACTCTTCGTCGGTGGTCACCTGTAGGAGCACCGTTTGCGATCGCACCATGGCATCGTCACGCTCAGCAGCGGCTAGGTCGGCCCAGCGAATCGTCCCCAGCCCGCGGGCCGCAGCTCGCCGGACGCTCAAGGAAAAATCATTGGCAGCCGCCTCCAGCAAAAGCGACTGGCCACGCGGATCGCCAATTCCCGCCAGCGCGCGCACGGCCCAGGCCCTGGCCCCATAGTTATAGCCATCCAGCTTGTCCAGCAGGGGCCACACGGCTGGAATCCCAATTTGGACTAACCCTTCCACAGCGGCAACAGCCGCCCCCGGATTGTTAAACCCCAGCACCTGGATCAGCGTGGGAATTGAGCGTTGATCGTTAAGGTCGGCCAGGGCTTCCACCGCATCCAACAGCCCCTGGGCAGAGTCGGCTTCGTTGACGGCTTGCAAACGCGCTTCAAAGGTGGTTTCAGAGCTAGGGGCAACCATCACAGCAAACTATCCATTAGCGCCATCACCCGACGGCTCTCCGCAGACAGGGTGATAGCCTCTTTTTCAGAGCCATCTTTAATTTGATGCTCAAGCACGCCTTTTAAGGCAATCAGTTTCATACTATTTTCGGCCAGGGTGTTTGCGATCGCATCCGCCCCGGCCAAATAACCCACGGCCCCCAGGTCCATCAGGGCCGCCCGCCGCAGCTGTAGCTGATCGTGCCCCAGCATGGTTACCAACCGTTCGGCGTATTGGACATCCCCTGTGATTTGATACATGGCTCGAGCCGCCGCATTGCTTACCTGGGGCACGCTGTGATCCAAAAAAGGCGCAATCACCGGCACCAAATCCTCACTGCCCAAGGTTCCTAGGGTTTCCAAAATAGCGTTATAGGGCTGTACCAGGTGGGGTTTACCAGACACCTGGACAGCGGCGGCCACACCACCCCTCAGCATAGCCACCAGCGCCGGCACAGCGGCGGCATCCCCCAGGCTTTCCAGCGCTTGGGCCGCTGTTTCCCTTACGTAGTAGTCATCACAGTCAAGGCACCCCAGCAAAGCCGGGATCACACCGTCACGGCCGTGACCCACCTTACCCAACGCCCGAGCAGCATTTCGCCGTAGCGGGTACCCGCCGTCCGGCGAGCGATCGGTGTTATCTTTTAACGCCAGCAAAAGAGCCGCCACCGCCTCCGGCTGAGAGACACGCATCTTGCCCAACCACCAGGCCGCATAGTAGCGCAACCCCGGATCGGCGGTCTGGTTAATATTTACCAGGGCTTGGTCAACGGTTAGCGGCTGACCGTCCGGATTGTGGGGAACTCCGCTCACAAACTACCTCGTCTTCTCCAGGCCTAAACACAAAAACCCCAGAGGCGAGCACAACAGTTAGCACATTAGCTAAAAATCGCAAACACCTCTGGGCAATAATTGAAACTCAACCGATGTAGCAAAACCGCCACAGGGCTAAAATTCAATTAACTTAGAGCGTTGATAGCGTAATCCAAATAAGAATTAGCCTCAGTCGCAGGATCACCGGTCAAACCGTGGTTGGACTTGATATACTTCAGCGCCTCGATATACCAGCTAGGAGACAACTCATAGGAACGGTTGATCTCATCTAGACCGGCAACCAGGTATTCATCCATGGGGCCAGTGCCACCTACTACCAGACAGTAGGTAACCATACGGAGGTAGTAGCCAACGTCACGAACGCACTTGTCTTTACCACGCTGATCGGCCGCATAGTTAGGACCAGGGGTCGTCGTGGTATAGGGGAACTTGCTGTACACCGCTTGGGCCGCACCGGAGCAAAGGGTATCGGCCTTTGCAGACAGCTTGTTAGCCGCTTCTAGACAGGCATTTGCCTGACGAAAACGACCAAAAGCCGACTGGATTTCGGTGGAACTGAGGAAACGACCTTGCGAATCAGCAGCAGATACTGCTTCAGTCAGAGGGGTTTTCATTACTTGAGATATCTCCCAATGTTTCTAATACAGACAGACAGAAAAAAGAGTTGAGCGATTGGAGAACTCTCCTTATCTGTCAAACACCAAACTCCCTAAGAACACCTTAGGGAATTAACTTAACCAACAGCGCCAGCCGCACGGTCAAAGTAGCCAGACAGCTCAGACATAAGGCTGCTGCAGTCACCAGGAGTGATGCCATTTCTGTCTCCGGCAATTGCCAGCGCAGCTTCCTTCATCTTCTGAACACCAACGGCAACCGAAGCTCCCGGTGTACCAAGGGCCAGATAAGTCTCACGTAGACCGTTCAAACAACGATCGTCGAGCACGCTAGCATCGCCAGTAAACATGGCGTACGTCACATAGCGAAGGATAATCTCCATGTCGCGCAAGCAAGCAGCATTGCGACGGCTAGTGTAAGCGTTACCGCCGGGAGCGATTAGTTGAGGCTGCTCGGCAAACAGGGCACGAGCGGCATTAGTCACGATTGCGGAAGCGTTGCTGGTAATACGGTTAACGGTATCCATACGGCTATTGCTGTCAGCAACCATAGCCTGCAAAGCATCCAATTGAGCACTGCTGAGATATTCGCCTCTTGCATCAGCCTGGGAGACGACCTTAGCAAACGCATCAAACATAGATTGAATCTCCTAAATTTGATTCGTCGAAATAGGTTTCCAAAAAAGTGGGGACGAGAACCCGCCAAGCAACTGCGTTAAAAACAGTTTCCAAAGTAGATAGGCGAATGCAGATAACCTGAAACAACCTTCACAGAAGTCATTAATCATCTCGGCAAACGTCGCTCTCCCCAATATGAAGATTAAAGCGAATAGGGTGTGAATCTAAGAAAGTTAAAGAAACTTTACCCTCTGCAATAGATGGTTATTGCGCTCTGAAAGAAAGTGCCCACAGGCCCGTCTACAAAAAGCTACCAGTCTATTTTATATACCGGGATGGGGTCGCAATATATTACGAATTATAAGGGCTGTGACAATTAATAACAGTCTAGACGGCCAAATTAAACGGCCAAAACACGAGCGGTCTTGGCTATCAAAATTTGGCCATAGCCAACCTGCCTACATCCTCCCAAAAGCGGTCCGAGCAGCGGCTGTAGGACAGCCACAAGCCCCCTAGGCGGTCTGCAGATGACGTTCTAGATCAAAGAGAAAGCCATGGATATACTCTTCGGTCCACTCAGCGCCGTAATAGCGGGTTAGCATGCCTCGGGCCGGGTCTTTTTCGGCGCGGTAGCGAATATAGCTGAGCTGGGCCGCCTCAATCGCCTTGAGCTGGGCCGGATCGCTCACGGGCTCGGCCTGTTCAACAAAGGCAATATAGGCGTTTAGATAGTCTTTAAAGGCGTTGAACACATGGGTGGTCACGGCCTCGAGATCGGTGGGTCGAGTCCAGAGAAACGCAGGTGAAAAGAATGGCTGAGCCTCTGCTGGAAAGTCGCCACCCCAGGGAAGGTGTCGCTGGTAGCCCTCGAACATGGGCATAATTGGGTCGCTGTAGCGAGCCTGATAGTCGCGGCTGTCTCGAAACAGCGGCTGCATATCAATGGCGATGAGATGCCCACCGGGGAGCGTCACCAGATCTCCTCCAAAGAAGGGCAAATCGTACTCAAGTTTGGGAAAAATCACAAAGTTAAGTACCTGCAAACTGTCGCCAGCTTGGACATGGGCGGCGCGAATTTGCCTGAGTTTGGGGGAGCAGTAGCCATGGCTGGTGGTGCGTACGGTAACCTCACGCTTACCCTTACCCGTGGTGGCCGTATTGCTCTCAAAGCCAGCCGGAATTGGGTAGGGGGAAAGGTCCAGGCGATCTTGAAGTGTTGCGATCGCATAGTCTAAAAACGGTTGATATAAAGTCATGGGTAGGAGCCCCTGTGGGGATGCCCTAAGGAACGTTAGTGGGCCTGAACAGCGAGGGGAACCGCATCTTCAAACAAAAACTCATAGAGAAACCGGTCGGCCCAGTCTGACCCAAAATAGCTGGTAAATAGACCGTGGGCCGGGTCGCGTTCGGCGCTGTACTGGTCGTAGTCAATCTGAGCTTTTTTAACTCGGGCAATCTCCACGTCGGTGGTTAGGGGAGTGGCGTCCGCCAGCAGCTGCCAATAGAGATCTAAATAGTCTTTAAATGCCGACAGTACTCGCGTAGATACGGTTTCAGTGTCTGTCTTGGCAAACAGTAAATACTTTGAAAAATACTGATTAGCATCGTAGAACTTCATTTCTAGACCCTGGGCCAGCTCAGAGTATCTGTCACGCAGCTCCTTGAGCGGCATCAGATACTTGGCCTCATAGGCTTCGTCCTGGAACAGCGGCTGAAAATCTAAGACAATCAGGTTTTTAACCTTACCAAAGGACAGAAAATCAATTCCCAACAGCGGCGCATCGTAACAGTGATTGGGATAAAGAACACCGTTAAATATCTGTGCGCCCTTACCGGCATCGATATAGGTATAACGAATCTTGCGTAGCTCGGGTGACTGATAGCACCAGCTTTGAATCGATGCTGGATGCCGCCCTCGCTCGCTGATTTTACATTCCAGCCCCTGGGGAATGGCCCGTGGCTGCAGTTCAAACTTTTCTTTTAAGGAGGCTTCTAAATGCTCTAGAAAAGGGCGGTACATTTGTCTTCGCACTAATTTATAACGGTTACGACAGATACCATCTGCCAACCGCAGCATAGGAGATTCGCCCTGGGC
>JBCCAQ010000358.1:0-3794 GCA_039814735.1 Cyanobacteria bacterium P01_A01_bin.15 | reverse complement strand
GTAGAACCACGCTGCCCGCCCGCAGCTGAACATTTTCGGTCACCATGGCTAACGCTGCGCTGGTCATGGCTGGATTAGGATACAGTCCGCCAAAGGCATGGAAATGGCGCTCGGGAGTCCACACGGCACTAAAGCCATTCTTATCGGCAAATTTAGCACTCTCAATTAACAATTTGTATGGATTTTCTTGGGGGTTTAATCCGTCGCCATCAAAGTAAAAAAGGCTGAATTTCATGGTTAGCTAACGTAAGTTAATAGAGAGGGATAAAGCTGATAGTTAGAGCTAAAATTTTCTAGATTATAATCACAGCTTCTGCTCTACTTCTTCAGGGTTCATCTCTTCAATTTGATCTAGCAAGTCTTCTAGGGTTGATTGGGTTTCCTCGGGAAGCGTGACTTGGTTATCGGTGATGATTTTGGCAATCCCGGCGACGGTTGGGGCTTCAAATAAAAAGGCCCGCATGGGCAGATCAACTTGAAATTCCTGTCGCAACCGTGTCACCGCCTGTATGGCCAGTAGAGAATGACCCCCAAGTTCAAAAAAGTTGTCGTTAATCCCCACGGCCTCGATGCCTAATAGATCTCCCATAGCCTGGGCGACGGTTTGTTCGACCTCATTTTGAGGGGCTACATAGGGTGTGGTTAAGTTGGGCCGAGCATGGGAGGAGATGGTATCGGCTGCTGGTGTCTCCTTTTCAGTAGCAGGCGTAAAGGCTGTCTTTAGTCTGGTTTGAAGATTTCGTGGGGAAATGACCAACTGTGGACAACTGGTCTGGGCCAAGGCCCGCTGGGTGGTTTGCCACACCTCATCGGCGGACATAGCCGCTGCCATCAGGGCAGATTTGCCAGCAGCGTCATCTAGCTGGCAGGCATCCCAATTGAGACTCAGCCATTGGCTGGGTGAATTGTTATGTTGCTGTTGGTGAGCTAACGTATCGAGATAACAATTGGCGGCGGCATAGGCTCCAAACCCAGCTCCGCCGACAACCGTAGATAGGGATGACTGCAATAGATAAAAGTCAACCGGGTGATTGGTCAGGATGTCATGGAGTACCTGCATTCCCTGAACTTTACTACGGCAGATGCTATGGCAACTCTCCTCGTCTAGTTCTGTAAGGGGGCAGCTGGCCTGATCCCCCATCACATCCGCATGGAAAACACCCGTAATCGGGCCAAACTGGTCAATGCCTTGGTCAATAATTGTCTCCATCCAGGCCGCATCCGCTAGGTTTCCACTAAACCAGAGAAATCTGTTGCCCTCTGTGCCCAAGCCCTGCAGTTTACGGATCAACCGGCTGACACTGTGATTAGGACCATGGGTGGCGAGCCACTTTTCCCAGTCGTTAGATGCTGGTAGACCGGGACGACCGATCAAGATTAGCTGGGCGTTGAGATCTTTGACTAAAGATTGGGCATAGACCATGCCTAGACCGTCCACCAGATCCCCAGCAATGAGATAGGTATTGTTTGGTTTGAGTAAATTGGCGTTCTGTTTTGGTAGGGGTAGAGGGTCATAGGTTTGAACCCAGCGCTGACCGTGACGATAGGCGATCAGACGCTGATCGCAGCTATATTCCAGACGTAATTCTCGAACGACTCCCTGAAGATCGCTGGCTGGGATACCTAAATCAACATGGCGACAGCGTAGACCGGGTTGTTCCTGGGAAATTACCTGGCAGAGACCGAGGGTTTTTGCTTGATTGGGATTGAGGGATTCGCCACCGGTAACAGCCTGTACGCCACTGGTCACTACTGTCATTGTCATGTTCTGGCCTGTTATGTTCTGGCCTGTCATGTTCCGGCCTGCGGCCGCCTGGATAAGATATTGCAGGGACTGAAAGGTATCAACAGAATCGGAGGACAGACCCCAGCCATAGATCACCTGGGTCCGAGCCGGTATCTGTAAGCTCTCCATCAGCTGTTGATAATCTGTTGCCTGGTGAGGTGGGAGCGTATAAGTATTTCCCTCCATAGCAAACCTCGAGCCGGGTACGATCCAGATAATCTTATTGGCCATTTTGGTCAGGGGCGGCCACAGCTTAGGATCATCAGCAAACACGATCCAGCATTCGTCGAGACGCGCCGGTAACGGGTCGGTGATGGGTAAACGCTTCCAGGACGGCAGATAAAACCAATCGGCCATGTCAGCGGCTTTGTCTGGGTTAGGAACCGGTTGTTCTACGGTGCTTTCTGCTAAAGGAATCCAGTAGGACTCTCGTTCGAAGGGATAGGTGGGTAGGGGGAGTCGGTGCCGTTTCTCGCCCTGGTAAAACTTAGCCCATGAGATAGAAACACCGGCTAACCAAAGCTTACTCAGGGCCGTCATCAGCGTAACGGTGTCAGGTTTCTGTTCACGGGGGTGGGGCAGTGACTGAATAGCAGCCTGTGGGGAACGCTTCTCCAGTGGCAGGTGCTGTTGTACCAGCTTGGTGAGGGTGTGCCCTGGTCCCAGTTCTAAAAAGATGGGATGGCTGAGCTGTAATAGTTCTGTCACCCCCTGGCTAAACAAAACTGTTTGTCGCAAGTGGCGTGTCCAATAGTTTGGATCTGTGGCCTCTGTATCGGTGAGCCAGGTGCCCGTGACGTTGGAGATAATCTCGATCTGGGGTGCATTTAGAGAAATCCGCTGGAGAGTCTGACCAAATTCTGTTAGGGCAGACGCCATCAAGGAGGAGTGAAATGCGTGGGAGGTTTCTAACAGGCGACAGGGAATGGATTGAGCTTCTAAGTGCGATTTAAAGTCTTCAATCACCTTGGTAGGACCAGACACTACACAGCTTTGAGGACTGTTAATCACAGCAATTTCAGCGTCGGCAGGCAGGTGGGAGCGCACTATATCCACCGGCTGTAACACCGACAGCATCGACCCTGGTGGGCAGCCCTGCATTAGTTTTCCTCGCTGGAGCACCACATCCAGCGCATCTTCTAGGGAGAATATCCCAGCAACGCAAGCGGCTACATATTCGCCGATGCTGTGGCCAATGACCGCTTGGGGTTGAATGCCCCAGGATAGGTAGGTCTGAGCAAGGGCATATTCAATGGCGAACAGGGTGGGTTGGGCGTTGGCGGTATGGGAGAGCGGGAGAGTGGAGGAATGGGGGTGAGCGGGAGGATACAGAGCTTCCAGCAGGGGAAACTTATCGCCCAAGAGGCTGGCACATTGATCGATGGTTTTACGAAAAATGGGTTCTGTTTCGTATAAGTCGAGGGCCATGTTGACGTGCTGGGAGCCCTGGCCCGAGAACATAAATATGACGGATGGGGCCGCTTGCTCCACCTGGCCGGAGAGCTGTAGCGGCGATTCGGTAGCTGTCAACAGATCGATGGCTGCTGCTGTTGTTTGGCAGAGGCACACATAGCGATGGGGCCAGGCGCGTCGGCCAATCTGTAGGGTATAGGCCACATCGGCTAAGGGCATCTGTGGATGGGCCTGTAGGTGAGTTGCTAACTGTTGCCTTATGTTCTCTAGCGCCGTGGGTGTTTTGGCTGACACCATGACTAGCTGCCAGGGACGAGTCTCATTGGAGGTCTCTGATGGTTCTACGACAGGTGCTTCTTCTAGAATCACATGGGCATTGGTGCCCCCCATGCCAAAAGAACTCACACCGGCTCGTCTGGCTGTTTCACTGACCCAGGCGGTGCGCTGGTTGTTGACAAAGAACGGACCCTGGTCAAAATCAATGCGAGGATTGGGGCTGGTGAAATTTAGGCTGGGAGGCAAGACTTTGTGCTTGAGGGCCAGCACTGTTTTGATCAGTCCGGCAGCTCCAGCAGCGGCATCTAGATGCCCCAGG
>JBCCAQ010000369.1:0-3479 GCA_039814735.1 Cyanobacteria bacterium P01_A01_bin.15 | reverse complement strand
CGGTAAACCAGGTGAGTAATGTCTTTTTGGTGGCGGCTGGAATCGCCACCTGTAGCTTGGTTGCCTTACTCAATAGCTGTAGCGCAATGGAGTACAAAATATTGACATGGTTAACATCCGACATTTCCACCATGTCAGCAATGGAGAAAAACACCACAAAATGGTTCTGCTGGCGCATGAGCCCAGCCAGTTCATTTAGCAGCGTCGATTTTCCACAGCCCCGGTGCCCGGTAAAAATCACTTTGCCATTGGCAGCGGAGGCGACGATCTCCTGTTTGAGCTTTGCCAGGGTCCGCCGTCCATACTTCACCCGAAAGTGTTCAATCTCTTCGGCTTTTAGTAGTGGAAACAGCCCCAGGTTTCGATAGGCTGCCGTAAATTGTGCGTGGCGGTCGGTAGCAGTCATAACCCAGGGTCCAAAACCAGCCTAAATCATACCGGAAAAGCTGAGTTTCAATTTTCGTAACCCACCCCAGTACGGCTTGAGTCCTATCTATGCTGTGTGTAAAGTGTCATAGCCTCAGCCGGACTAACCCAGAGTCCTGGCTATACCCATAGGTACAGGCATTAAATCGCTCATAAGGAAAACAGACAATGGCTAAACGGTTGTGGTTGTTAGGATTAGGTGCGATCGCACTAGCGGGTCTGACCCATCAAGCCCAGGCAAATCTGCTGGCTGAGTCGTCCGATGCTGTGCCCGCCGTTACCCAGGAGGCTCCTCGCATCGTGAGTCGACAGCAGTTTGAAAACTACCGCCAGGTAATCGAACGCACCCGCTCGATGATCTACGACCAAAGCAGCCAAACCCTGGCGGATCGCTGGGGCTTAGATATTCTAGATGTCACCTGGGAGGACACCGGTCGCTACGACAACTCCGCCGTCGGCCCCAATATTAGCGACATGACCATCCAGATCCAGCAGCAGGATCCTGACACTGGGGACTACCGGATGCATCTGATGCCGGTGATCCGCTACCCCAACTTTGCCGATATCACGGGCGATGTGCCCATGGACCAGTTCTATGTGCTCACGGGCAATGAAAAAGGCGACGATCTAGAGCGGGTCTCCCTCAAAGATGTTTTGGGCGATCTGCGTAGCTACCTGAGCAAGGCCGACTCCTGGGCCGGTACGGAGGACTCCCTGCTAGCGGAGCGCGACAGCCACGTGCTGGTCAGTGCCCAGGCCGCTTTCTTACCCATCCCCCAAGCCAGTGAGGCCACCTTTAATCCGGTGCTGTTCAACTATCAGTCCTACCAGAAAATCCGGCGGTCCTGACCTTACTGGCCACCCGCGAGGGCACAAGTGTTACCGTTATTGACAACCAGCGCGATGGGTTTGATGCCGGGGCCACCTGGGGGCAGCGGCTGTTTTTTAATAAAAACGGCGAGCGGGCCAGCCTGACGGGGCAGCGGCTAAGCGATTTTCAAACGGCGGAAACGTTGCCCTCTGGCCCAGAGCCGACCATGCCGGAGGCTGAAGCCGCAGGGCTAAACATGGTCATGCTGATCCAGGTGCCGCTCAAACAAGCAGAACCCTTTTGGCAAGCGGCACCCATGGCGGATGCCCCGATGATGGAATCAACGGCGGCAGCCTCAGGCAACCGGAGCAATGTGGAAGCTGCCGTCATTGGCCATGGCAATGTCGAAGGCCCCTTTACGGAAATTGACAACCTCAAAATCGAACGGGATCCGAACTTTCCCATTCGTGTAACTGTGCAGTTTTATAAAGCCACCAGTAACGGCGTAGTGTCCGCCGATAACATGCGCGAAATCCACGAGCAAATCCAAAAGGTCTATGACGATGCGGACTATGTCGGTAGCCTGGTGCTAGACGGCCGCCAGGATCGTCCCACCGAGTATGAGGGCGACCACACCCAGCCAGATGACTGGTGGGAGCGGTTTTGGGAGCGCTCCCGCGAACGGCTAGACATGGATGAAGCAGAGGCCCGTGAGCTGTGGGAACGGCTGCGGGGAGATGACGCCCCCAGGGAAGAATCCGAATAATTGGCTGGCCTATTTGGCCAGTTAGGTTCGGTCTTTTCACCTAAAAACCGGCCTAATCTTTATGGACGCTCCCAGTTTTCCTTTTGTAAGCTAGTGAATATACCCCCTTCACCGGTCAAGCCATCATGTCCGCCCTAGTGCCTTCTCAAAAAGTTCGCGATCGCAAAACAGCCAGCTATTTATTCTGGCTCGGCATTTTGTTTGGCATTGGCGGACTGCACCGACTTTACAATGGCAAAATCGGCTCGGGCCTTTTGTACCTGTGTACCTGGGGTCTGTTTGGCATTGGCCAGTTTGTCGATCTAATGCTGATTCCCGATATGGCCGAGTCTCGTCAGCGGCAGCTAACGGGCGATCGGCCATCCGCCTTCGACCTGCAGCCGGTCACCACCGAAGTTACCAAGGATACTCTGCAGATCAAGCTGCTGCGCCTCGCCAAGCTCCACGGCGGTCAGATCACCGTTACCCAGGCGGTCATGGAAACGGGCCAATCCTTCGAAACCGTTGAAGACCATCTTAAAACCATGGTCAAATCCGGCTATGCAGACGTTACAAATCGTCCTGGGTCAGGCGTTGTAGTATACGAGTTTCCAGAGCTGATGTAAGGGGCTAGCCACTAAATAAAGCACCCGCCTTTCCCCTTTCTCGACTGAGACTGATAATTTATTTTTGCGTACATTCCTAACCGATTACGTAACTGTCAGCTCACGGTTGGATCTTTCAAATTGTTAGAGATATGATTGGCATATCCTTTGAATAAAGGTGACCGAAATAGTCTTAGATACCCCTGTATATTACAGTGTGTATGTTTCTGAGGCTTAAGTTCCTAAGACATGCGTCTGTTATTGCTCACGGTGTTTTACAGGTAAGCAGCAGTGATGAAACTCAAAACTTGGAATGTCATAGCCGCGTCAGCCGCCATTGTTGGGTTTACTTTGCCTGCGTTGGCCGCTGAGCCGAGCCATATCAGGCGTCTTTTTGCCACCAACGCCTGCAACTCCTGTGATCTACGCGGTGCCGATCTGCGTGGCGAAAACTTATCCAACGCTTCTCTTCAAGGCTCAAGTTTACGCAATGCGGACCTGCGTGGTGCAAATTTGTATGGTGCCGATCTGCGCGGTACCGATCTCTTTGGTGCCGATCTGCGGGGTGCTAATCTGAGGAATGTAGATGCGCGCGGTGCCCGTAATACAGAGTATATCGTTCGATAACGTAGGCGTGGACTACGTCTATTGCTCTCTTCACAACGTCAAGGCTCCACAGGCTAATGTGTTAAGAACTTTGAAACTCGAGATTAGTCACCCCCATGGGTGATTTTTTGTTTGTAGAGAATTTTTACCATGTATGTAGCATGAAATAATGATAGCGAGCCCAGCCACAGCGCACTTCTGTAGCTGTTTAAAGATTAGCCAGTTTAGTAACTACTTTTGAGGAAAAGAGACCATGACGTTCCCTCATCGACTACTAGCTTTCTCG
>JBCCAQ010000290.1:0-6349 GCA_039814735.1 Cyanobacteria bacterium P01_A01_bin.15 | reverse complement strand
CCAGGAGGAATATGATGTGTGTTAGTTGGGCCCCATGCCATGGATGTGCAAAGTCTTCGGTGTCGTCCAATAGCGCCTACATAGGTGTGTGATGCATCCGTCACGCGGCCAAAACGTGTGGACTGATGAAGGGCAACTCGGGTGAACTTGAGAGCCGGAAGGAGGATGGATGCCGGTCTGCAGCAGAAGGCCCCATAAAGCAGTAGGCTGGGTGGTATTTTCGTTCAAAACTGGCAAGTGCTGAACGGACCCCTCCCGTGCTCGCACGAGGGCGGCCCAACATTGCGATGAACCTGTTTCTTTTCAAGAAAGCTAATCGAGTACGACGACCGACATCCTGCCGTCACTCCGTCCCTTGCTCTGTGCTTTTCGGGTGCTGTGGTCAACGGCACCGCTTGATTTCAGATCGTGAACGCCACTTTGGACCAGAGTCAGTCTCTTCGAATGGGGGAGTCGTTGACGAATGGACGCACCTTGTTTTCAGTCAAGCCGAACGGTGACCTCGAGCTCACCGATGGCAACACTGTGGTGAGCTTCAACTCACGCGGTGGAGGGCGACAAGACTCGGCGTTCTTTGTTTTTTTTCTTTTTCGTCGGTCAACTGAGCGTCGCAGCACACCCGGTACATCGTTCTAGCGACAAGAGCCTAGTCAGGACGCGAAACAGCCGAACATGTACGGTTCACCGCATATGTGCGTTCCCTAGTGATCCCTGACGAAAAAAGAGGACTTTATGTCCAACAAAGGTGGAGGATTACCTTCCCACAATGAAAATGTGCTCAACGGGTTTATTTCGCGAGGTTGTGAGGTTCGTGAAGAAGAGCAATACGTTACGACAAAGCTCTCGCTTCACTTTTTTCCCCGCACGCCTTGTCGACAGAGGTGTGCTTCGCAATTTTCGGTGTAAATCTTGCCCGATTTGCACGACTACTTCTCTCCTGCGCCGACTCCGGGGCGTAAACATGCCACTGAAGTTGTAGCATATTTGACAGATGTCGTGCACCTTCACAGCCACATTCACGGCAATTACTCTCGCGAGCACTGCGGTTGATGCACACTTGCACCAACCGCAGCGCTGGGCCCGTGTCGTTTGTCATGCCAAAACCGGGACCCGCATCTTCACTGAGCAAAAGCACACGCTGGCCTTGGTCCGATAGCTTTTTTGCAGTTGCGATCGCACAGGTCGAGCGACCGCTGCCACCTTTACCTAAAAACGTAAGAATTAGCGCCATCAGCAATAAGTACTACAAAATCAGTCTGCTCGTTGTTGTCATTTCTACCAAAGGGCACCTGTCGGGAGGTGCCCCAAACCATATCAGCTGTCAAGTGAGGCTGGACAGCCATCGCCCTTCCTATTGGGTGAGCTGTCTGAGTTCGTCTTCAAAAAACCAGCTAGAAGCCTGATCTGAAAATTCAACCACAGCACCCACACCGCTGCCATCTACCATTTTGAACTGGGTGACCGTGCCTTCTTGTCCCAGACGCTTGGCAACGCTGTCAGACACCCGATCCCTTACCCGCACTACCTTTACCTTTTGGCCAATATCCAAAGCCATGCTCCAAGACGCTCCTCTCTTATGGACAAATACTGATGAATATTAAGAATTGAAACCAAATCTCAGTCTATCAGTGTCTTGCGCTTTGTAAGCTATCCTGAAGAACTGTTGCTGGAGCTAAACCAGCCATCATTCCTGTCCCTAACCGCAACAAAAGCGTCTATGTTGGCCAAGCGAATCTTACCCTGTCTCGATGTCAAAGCAGGTCGCGTTGTCAAAGGTGTGAATTTCGTAGCGCTAAAAGATGCAGGCGACCCGGTGGAGCTGGCCCAGGCCTACAACCAGGCCGGAGCTGATGAATTAGTGTTTCTAGACATTACCGCGACCCATGAGGACCGCAGCATTATTTTTGATGTGGTCCATCGGACAGCTGAGCAGGTATTTATTCCCCTGACGGTCGGTGGCGGCGTGAACTCCGTTGACACAATCAAGCAACTATTGCGGGCTGGTGCCGATAAAGTCAGCATCAACTCAGCTGCTGTCCGCAATCCTGACTTTATCCAAGAGGCCAGCTGTCGCTTTGGTAGCCAATGTATCGTTGTGGCCATTGATGCTCGCCGCCGTGCCGATGCCTCTGGCTGGGATGTATTTGTACGTGGCGGTCGCGAAAATACCGGCCTAGATGCCGTGACCTGGGCCAGGGACGTCGTGGCCAACGGCGCTGGAGAACTGCTGATCACCAGTATGGATGCCGATGGTACCCAGGCAGGGTATGACCTGGAGCTGACACGTACCATCGCTGCATCGGTGGATGTCCCTGTGATTGCCTCCGGTGGGGCTGGCACCTGTCGTCATATATATGAGGCCCTAACCGATGGCCAAGCAGAGGCCGCACTACTGGCGTCGCTCTTGCACTATGGACAACTTACCGTTCCCGATATTAAGGCCTATCTGAGAAATCAGAATCTGTCCGTCAGACCATAGTATTTACTCAAGGCCTCTGACTCTATAGCTTTGCGGCTTGATTGGGGTGCGATCGCAAAATGATTTCCCCAAATAACAAAGCCGTTTTATGATAGCCCTGTTACAATATTTAATAACAGCACTCAATTCTTCAATACCTGCCCTTAATTTCTTTATCGATGACCCTTTTGATCATAGCCATCGTCACTGGTTTAGTTATTTGGGCTCTTCGTCTTATGGATAGGGCCTTAGTTAGTCAGGAATTCTCCCTGATGCTGGCAGGTTTTTTAGTGGCTTCCTCAGCAGCTGCCATGGTAGGTGTCTACTTTTTAATGAGTGACTATATGGTGTACGTCCATCAGAATGAATTGCTGTTTCGAGACCAGTATTCATCTGACTTTGTAATGTTTGATGATTCTATCTCATCGGCTCAGCTTTCAGAGCCTGAGCTAGTTCGTCTTGAGCTAGCAAACCTCTCTACAGAGACAGCGCCCAGATAAGCGTGCCGCCTGTAGTAGGGAGAGTTTTTTTTAGGTTTGGCTACTGCTGTGATAACGCCAGCCAAGTTGCAGGGCCAACAATGCCGTCAACCTTTAGCCCGGCTTGGCGCTGAAACTGTTCTACTGCTTGCTCGGTCTGCGGACCAAAAATGCCATCGACAGGACCATCGTAAAAGTTAAGTTCAGCTAGTCGACCCTGCAAGCGGCTAACAGCTGTACCAGTATCATCTAGTACAAGCACTGGCATAGCGGTCGACAGTTCTGCATCACCGGTCTCAGGTGGGGTTGTCCCATCTTGAGAACCTACGTTTTCACCTGAAGTATCCACAGCATCGACAGCTTCCTGAGCTACCGGCTCGGCAGTAGGTGGGGTTTCGGGAGACTCCTGGGCTCCAGCCAATGTAGCTGGTGTGGGTAACAGCCGCTGCCAGGTCAGGGGACCAACTACGCCATCTGCCACCAGCCCGGCGTCTGTTTGAAACTGACGTACTGCCTCTGAGGTCATCTGTTCGTAGGTGCCATCTACAGGGCCGCCGTAGTAACCCATGAGGGCTAACATTGATTGGATATCTTTGACAGCCGACCCCGTACTTCCAGGACCTAAAGGATCGTTTCCCTGGGCTAGCAGCATCGGTGGAAGGTTAGAGACGTCTCCCAGTGGCGTTGTCGATAGACTATCGGTCGCTAGGGCCGTTGTCGCCATACTCCCCGACACAAGCGTCAACAGCCAGAGAGTGGAGATCGGATGTAAGCACCAACGTTTCATTTAGCAAGATCACTATAAACTTTCGATGTAAGGTTAGGCTGTTGCAACTGCCCAGCTGACAGATATCACCCCTTAAGATGGCACAGCATGTCTATTGCGTCTAGATAGGCAGTTAGCTGTAACCAAACCTCATCAGCCATATCTCAACCATGCTGACCATTGGGACTGCGGACAAACTTTTAGGAAGCCTGACTGGCGCTTATCTAGGGTACAGCTATTTAGAGCATCAGCATGGACAGTGTGCCAACGACAGCAGCCCCATATATCAGCCATGGCTGCACCAGCAGAACACACCTCCAGATCCAGAACTATCAGAACCTCGTTTAGCAGTGACACTGCCGTGGCTGTTGTATCACCACGATGACAGCATCCGAAGGCATCGTTGGCTTGCTCACCAACTGGCATCAGCTCCCGTATCGACCGCCAGCATAGTCGATATGGCTATCGTCCTTTACATTTTGGGCGATAGTTTGGAGTGGATAATGCAGTGCGATCCGGCTATGCGCGACCCACTTCCCACTCTATGCATGTATCTTCAGCAGCAGTGTCTCACCTACCCTGAAAACATTATCCCCCAGGTAAATCAGCTGCTTGTACGGTTAAACACCAAGTCAATAGAGGCGGATAGGCAAATCCCTGACCAGAACCAGCCTGCACTAGACATCATCTTAGCCATACACCAGTGCCTTAACTATCGAGAAAACCTGGCCTTAGCCTTGGCAAACCCACAAGCCGCCTATAGGTCAATGATTACTGGCTATTTACTGGGGGCATGGAGAGGGATATCTGTTATTCCAGCTACATGGCTGGTGTCTTTGACACCAGACTCTAGGCAATCCCTTATTAAAATAGCTCAGCAACTCTACCGAACGTGGGCTGGCGTCATCCAGGGTACCGGCTCTCTAGAGATCTGCCCCTTAAACTTCTGATCCCTAGTCATGCCCTTCAAAATAGAGCTGGCTATAATGTCATTGTGGGTATGCTACGCATCTTCTAACTATCATTTACCTACAAAAGCTGTGGGTAATTAAGAGTAGTATGTTAAACCGCTGTCTACTCTCCGGCATTAGTAGAGCAGACGGCCTATCAAAGCGTTGATTTACAGCGATTCTTAAGTTTTAGGTCCTATGACTTAGGTGTGTCCTCTAAGGTATCTGTAGTAATTATTTTCTACAAACATGCCGGGAAGATGCTGCCAACGTTTGAACAGTTTAGCCCTAGTAGCCTATAGCGTTGACTTTCGATTGTTCAAGACATCTAGGGTGTTTTCAGGGGCAGCACAGCGTCCCCTTGAGCCTTATTCAGGTGCCTAACGTCATCATATCAGTGCAAACAGCCGTATTTTCCACTGGCTGTTTGCACTGGCATCCTTAGTCGTTGAGGCATTTTATGCGGTCGGTGACATTCATGGTCAAAGCAGTTTGGCAACGTTTGCGGACTTCGGTCGGCTGGTGTAAGGCCCAGCTACCGGAATTTTCAACATCTATACGTCAAAAGTCGAATACATCTATACGCCAGTCCACCCGGTCAGCCAACCAGTCGACCGGGCTGTATGTCATTTCACGCCATACGCCCCTAAACCAGACCCAGATTGCTATTTTGCTGACGGTTTTGCTGCTGACGGCCATACTTGGACAGCGATTTTATAACCAGCCTGCACTCAGCGTAGACAGCATAGCTGCCGAAACGTTTGTCGCCCCTTACAACGCTACACTGCCCGACATGATCACCACGGAGGAAAATCGTCAGGCGGCTCGCAGCGGCTCAATTATTGTTTTGCAAATTGATCAAGAAAAAACCAAAGCTATCAAAGAGGAAGCAGATGGGATTTTAGCGCAGGCTAGCGTTCTGCGTCAGCGCGCAGGCAGTGTGCCCTATTTATCCACGGCCCAGCTATCTAGCGTGACTCAGCGCTACCTACGTCAGGCTCCGCTCGAAGATTGGGAAGCACTCTGGGAGCTGGCCCAGCAACCAGAGCTAACTGCCAGTGCTTTACAGCAAGGAACCAGTAGCTCTTTGCAGACACGTATTAATAATTTAGGAGCAGACCAGCGCACGGCTCTTGAGGAACTGGTTCGGTTACGAGAGCGCTCATCCCAGCAGGCAATGCTGGCCATCCGTAGCCAGGTGAATGCTAATCGCCAGCAGTACACCATGGTCAAACCTGAGCTAAAAAGCCTGACTACCCGCGAGGGGGTGCCCCCCTTAGACCATCGACTTTTGGATCTGAGTGACGCGGATTGGCAAACTATTCAATCCGCTAGTCGTTTGGTGCTCAATCGAATGCTTATCCAAGGTATCCATGAGGGAATGCCTCCTGAACTGTGGCAGAAGGCTGTTAGTAGCCAACTCCAGAACACCTTAAACCTAGGGGCTCCAGGCAGTTTAAATCGTGATGATTTAATTGAGCAAGAAACGATAGCAGAAGAAATGGTCGCGAAGATTGTCAGCTCCGTTTTGCAGCCTAATTTAGTTGAGGATTTGGAACAAACTCGTCTGCGAGCAGAGCAGGTGGAAAACGAAGTAAAAACAGTAACGGTTTCCATTGAGCAGGGGGACGCTATTGTTCGCAAAGGTGAAACGATCACCCAAGGGGATTTTGTATTACTGGATCACTTTAATTTG
>JBCCAQ010000078.1:0-18140 GCA_039814735.1 Cyanobacteria bacterium P01_A01_bin.15 | reverse complement strand
GGAGTCTAGGCCCCCACGAACGGGAGGGTTTCAGGGAGGAAAGCCCTGAGCAACCCGTGCCGCGATTAATCAAACTTACCCCTGAAACTTGAGAAGTTGGTCATTCGCAAAACCCGTTGCGTGGGGTCCCGCCGAGTTCCCCACACCCCCTGGGTAGGGCGTTCCGCCGCCCTACAACCCACGGAAAACCATTCATGCTATCCCCAATGGCATATTTGGAAAGTTGGTGGAGCGGTTTAGAATTTTGCGCGCTGCGACAAAATCCTAAAAGGAGAAGTTGTCCCGTTCTCTTTGGCGCAATCACCATGGCTAAACTATGAGCTTAATATTTAACAAGCCTTAATGCCTGGCAATAGTTCTGTTTAATCAATAGCAAATATGTGAGATTAGGAGGGTGTATGGCTCAATTTGTAAAACAACTTGCACAGTGGGCAATAGTTGCGATCGCGGCCACCATGGTATCACCCATGGCTGCGATCGCACGGCCCCTCCATGAAATACAACAGATTGCCCAGGCGACGACCGTCCTTATCGACGGTCTTAACCCCGGTTCCGGTGTGATTGTGGCCCAGGACCGGGAGCGCTACTGGGTGCTAACGGCCCAACATGTGGTGGCCACCGAAGATGAATATTGGATTGTTGCCCCCGATGGGGCTGAGTACCCCCTGGACTATCACAGTCGAAAACTTTTTCCAGAGACAGACCTGGCTCTAGTGCCGTTTCGCAGCAGACGCACCTATGACATTGCCACCCTGGGTGACTATCCCCAGCTAGCGGGATCGTTTCCCTCCATATTTGTGTCGGGCTGGCAGGGGAGCAACATTCACCAGCAGCCGCTGCACCACCGGCTAACGGGTGGTCAGCTCCTGCCGCGACAGTATGGCCTGATCCATGCCCAGGCCCCCCTATCTCGGGGGTACGGTTTGTTTTACACCAGTACCACGGAGCAGGGGATGAGTGGCGGTCCTATTTTAGATACCGAGGGACAGGTGATCGGTATCCACGGTCGCTCAGAGGGGGAAGAATTTTCCTCATCCGCCGGTCTTACCCGGCTGCACTGGGGCTTTAGCAGCGGTCTGCCCCTGCCGGATAACCTGACGACCCAGCTCCGGTCTCCTATTCGGTGGCGGCACCAGACCCAGCCACCCCCGCCACCGAGCCCGAGCGACAGAGCCTCCTATGCAGCCCTGGGGGCTTCTCCCCAGGAGACTCCCACCGATGTGGCAGGCTGGGTGAATCTTGGCAATCAGCTGTACCGACAGGAACAGTTTGAGCAGGCGTTGTTTGCCTTTGAACAGGCGCTGAACCAGCAGCCCGATCTTTACCAAGCCTGGTATGGTCAGGCGCAGGTGCTCAGTACCCTGGGGGATTACCCTGGGGCGCTGGCGGCCTACAGCCGGGTGCTGACGCTCCAGCCCGACTTTTCCCAGGCCCTACGGGACCGGGCCCTGGTGCAGATTTTGGCAGGCCAGCCCGACCTGGCGGTGGATGACCTGGATGACGTGGTGCAGACAACCCCCCAGGACTATGTGGCCTGGTACCTACGCGGCAATCTTTTTTGGAAATACCAGGGCTGGCACGAGGCGGCCCTGGGCTCCTATGACCGTGCCCTTACCCTGATGCCCACCTTTGCTGAAGTGTGGATTGAGCGCGGTCGAGTTTTAAGCGAACTGGGTCGGGGGCAAGATGCGATCGCATCGCTGCAAACGGCGACCCAGCTAGAACCTGATCTAGTAGACGGCTGGTACTGGTTCGCCGTGATTCTCCATGCCGAGCAAGCGCCCGCCGCTGCTCTTGCCGCCATCGAACGGGGTCTGGCGATCGCGCCAGATAACCTTAGCTACCTGCTATTGGAAGCCCAGATCTGGTTACAGCTGCAGCAGCCGACCGTAGCCCAAAAGCGACTGCAGCAGGTGCTCCAGCTGGCCCCAACCGGCAGCCCCCAGGCCAATGCCGCCAATCAAATCCTGCAGCAGCTCTAGCGTGCCTGCTGGTCACCGAACCCGGTAAAAGATAAAAACAGCCCCTCAACCCTAGGTTGGGAGCTGTTGCTCTGACGTTTGGTCATGTAAGCGGCATTGTGTATTGCTTCTAAAGCGAGCACTCACCATAGAAACGTCACTACACCAAATGCCGGCAGCGACACTCAATGCTACATTTGCCAAAAATGTTCTTCATATGTTTTTTGACCGTATTTAGGGCAATCACCAGTTCTTCGCCCACTTCACGGTAGGAAAGCCCCTGCAGATAGAGCTCCCAAACCTCAGCTTCGCGATTGGTCAGGCCATAGCGATAGGCATCACACACCGCGCGGTGGTGGGCAATCTGGGTCAAGTCTTCAATGGTGACCAGCATACACTTTGTCGGCTGGTCGGCCAGGTCAATCCATTCCACATTTAGATGAAATCGAATACCTCCCGGTAGAAAAACCGTGTCATACAGCTGCAGCGTGTATTCAGGAAAATCGATCCGGCTTGCCAGCAGAGACTGACAGAGGGCGCTCACCTGCTCCGGTAGGGCGACGCTGTCCGGGGCGGTGCCAAACAGCTGACCCGGCGAGCCTTTTTGCAACAATACGCAGAATTCTTTGGCCTTGGTTGTACTACGCAGGAGTTTGCCCGTGTCATCAAATAAAATAAAGCCTCGGAATGGAAACACCTGACCTAAAAGTACTTCAAAAATCAGGGTGAGATTGTCTGCTCTAAGGTCAGCCAAATTGCTGTTGGTGTGAGCGTCAGCCTGGTCAGCGGTCACGGTAGGATCGATTGCGGTATGTAACACCATGGTCTGTTTAATAGGGGGGAACAAACGGTGGAGCGCAGCTAAAACTCAGTTTGCCGGGGGCAAAAATCAATGTTTTTAGATACGACCCATCACATGTCCTAACTTAAGCAATTTGGCTGAACAGCATCTACGAGAGGGCTGTAGCCGACACCAGCCAGCAGCAGTCAGGGTCAAGACCGTGTTTTTTAATCAAGTGAGGGGTGGCACCCTACAGGAGCATGGGATACTATCAAGCAGGGTGAAGCGGGGTGAAGCAAAACCGGTTAGCCCTGCCTTCATGGCGCACAGGAGTGGCAACACCATGAATCATGACCTAAGACCCGGTGCTGTTGAGGAGTGGTTCCCGCTGGAGCTACAAACAAAATACATCGAACATATTGTTCATCAGCCCGGTTTAAAGATTACCCTGCGGCAGGCCACCTACTTTGTCCGCCTGTGGGGCTATGGCTATTTGATCCAGCAGGGGCTAGACCATGCGCCAATTATCACCCTCAGCCGACAGATTGGTAGCTTTTACTGTTCCCACAGCGACGCGGCGGATCTGTTTTATACCCACACCTCAGGCACACCCCGCGCGGCCGGGCAGATGCTAGACAAACTCACCTCTAAAAATTTGCTGAAGCGGGGGGAGGCCGACGGGGTGGCCACCAGACTGAGCTTAAACATTCCCCGCAGCTTTGAACTCCCTGGTGATGAGCCCGATGATACCTTTTATGCCGATGCATTTGACCCTCGCAATGACACCACGCTGGTGGCCAGCTTTTTAGAACGGCTCTATAGCTACGATACGGAGAAATCCGAGTCGATACTACACAATCTCAAACGGGGGTTACGCCAGTGGGGGCGCAGCTATCCTGAAGGGTTACGGGTCCTACGGCGAGGGTCTAACCACGAGCCGGTCGGTTTTGCTGCCCTATTTCCCATTCATCCTGACTCTGAGGAAAAAGTCGATCTCTCCCCCAGCCAAAGCCTGCACCTGAGCCGGATTGACATGCGAGAAGAAGATCCAATCAAAGTGGCAACAAAAGGAGACCCTGACTGTTACACTGTTTTTGTTCGCAGCTGGCAAATTCGGCTCTCCGTTTGGACCTATGAAACGGCCTGTGAGCTTATCAAAGATTCTCAGAGCACCCTGAGAAAAATGCGAGAAGAGTTTCCAAATCTCAGTGATATTTACACGATTGGAATTCATCCGCTCTCCGAGGATTTTGCCCTAACCCTGGGATTTCGAACGATGAAAGCCGCTCCCGAATCATCGCTGCGCTGGCTTTCTATGCCCCTAGACCATTTTCTAGACCTCGATTATGAGGATGTGCTACTCAACTTTGATTACAATCATCGCTATGGTTGAAAAACCTAGGCTTATCCGACCTGTTGGGGTGGTTTGCCACCCATTACGATCTGGCTCCTATCTTCTAGAATAGATTGGTTCCTTTGTACTTAAATGTTTGTACACCCATGCGTCGATCAAAACAGCAACCCCCTCGCCAACTGCTAGACCCACCCCCCAAGTCAAGGAAAACCACCGGTAAGCTCAAGACCTTTCGCCAGATGCCTTACCATATTGCCCTGAGCCAGGCGGCCCAGTTTGAGGCTTGGACCCAGGAAGTAGAGGGAATGAGTGGCCCACCCGAGGCGGCGGATAGCAGTGATTTTGACCCGAACCTGATGGAGCGCCAGTAGACCCTGGCGCTCCATCAGTGGAAAAGTATTGCCGTACCTACGCTTTGCTCCGCAGCTTTTCTAAAACACTTTGGTCCTCCATGGTAGTGGCATCGCCCACTAGCTCTTCGCCGCTGGCCAGGTTGCGGAGAAAGCGACGGATGATTTTGCCGGAGCGCGTTTTGGGGAGACCTTCGGCAAAGCGAATTTCGCCGGGTCTTGCGATCGCACCAATTTCTTTGACCACATGCTGCTTAAGCTCGGCCTGTAGCTCGTCGCTGGGGCTGTGGGTGCCTTCTAAAATTACAAAGGCAAACACGTCTTCCCCCTTGAGGTCATCCTTACGACCGACCACGGCGGCCTCTGCCACCGCCGGGTGGGACACCAGCGCCGACTCAATTTCCATGGTGCCCAGGCGGTGGCCCGACACGTTTAGCACATCGTCGGTGCGGCCCATAATCCAAAAGTAGCCGTCTTCATCCCGGCGGGCACCGTCGCCCGCAAAGTACACATACTGGCCGTCCTTGGGGGGAATGTGCTCCCAGTAGGTGCGGCGGAAGCGGGCATCATCGCCGTAGACCGTACGCATCATGCTGGGCCAGGGATGTCTGATGACTAAGTAGCCCCCTTCATTGACGCCAACGGGGTCCCCCTCGGCATCGACGATATCGGCCAGAATGCCGGGAAAGGGTTTGGTGGCGGAGCCCGGTTTAGTTGCGATCGCACCCGGCAGCGGCGTAATCATAAAGCCCCCAGTCTCCGTCTGCCACCAGGTATCAATAATTGGGCAGCGTTCACCCCCAATTACCCGGTGGTACCACATCCACGCTTCCGGGTTGATCGGCTCACCGACGGTACCCAGCATCCGCAGTGACGACAGATCGCGGGCATTGGGGTGCCGATCGCCCATCTTCAAAAAGGCCCGGATCGCCGTCGGAGCCGTGTAAAAAATATTTACGCCATATTTCTCCACCACGTCCCAGAAACAGCCAGGGTTAGACGCCCGAGGTGCCCCCTCATACATGACGCTGGTCGCCCCGTTAGACAGCGGCCCGTAGACAATATAGCTGTGCCCCGTAATCCAGCCCACATCCGCCGTACACCAGTAGACATCCGTTTCCTTAGCGTCAAAGGTCCACTTAAAGGTCATGTGGGTGTAGAGGTTGTAGCCCCCGGTGGTATGTACCACCCCCTTTGGTTTACCCGTGGTGCCGCTGGTATAGAGAATAAACAGCAGGTCCTCACTATCCATGGGTTCAGCGGGGCAGTCCGCCGAGGCGGTGGGCTGCACCTCATGCCACCACACATCGCGCCCCTCGGTCCACTCCACCGCCTGCTTTGTACGCTGCACCACCAGCACATTGGTCACACTGGGCACGGCACCCTCCGCCAGGGACTGATCCACCGCCGCCTTGAGCGGTACGGCCTTATCCTTACGAAAGCCGCCGTCAGCGGTGATCACCACCTTGGCCTCAGCGTCATTTAAGCGATCGCGCAGGGCCTCAGAGCTAAAGCCCCCAAATACCACCGTATGGGCCGCTCCAATGCGGGCGCAGGCCAGCATCGCCACCGCCGCTTCAGGAATCATCGGCATGTAGATACCAATGCGATCGCCCTTGACCACCCCCATGCCCTTAAGCACGTTGGCCATCTGGCACACCTCCCGATGCAGCTGGGCATAGGTCAGCGTGCGGGAGTCCCCCGGTTCTCCTTCCCATATCAGGGCCGCCTTATTACGCCTGTGGGTCGTCAGGTGCCGATCGAGACAGTTATAGGAAATATTGATCTGACCACCCCCAAACCACTTGGCAAAGGGCGGCTGCCAGTCCAGCACAGTGTCCCATTTCTTAAACCAGTGCAGCTCTTGCTCCGCCAGCTCGGCCCAGAACGCCGCTGGGTCAGCCGCCGCCTTATCGTAGAGGGCCTGATACTGGTCAGCTCCAGCAATCATCGCTGTCTCAGCAAATTCAGCAGGCGGTTCAAACAGTCGCTGCTCGTGCAAAATCGATTCGATAGCGGGCTGTGAGTTAGGGGATTGTGCCATAGGTCGTCTTTAGCGTTTCTACTCGCGGTCCTTTTGAAGACTATAGGGCGCAGCTGCAGCCAGTCCGAAACCGTCCATGTTTTTCAATATTTTTCGACGTTATGGGGCACGGGCCACGTTTTGGTTGGAAAACGTAAATTAAGCCGCCAAAAAGCACATCTACCCACACAAAGATTTACAGATTGTAAAACGTCAAACCCAGCGAGTACCCAGTTGTTCAGTGGCCTTTAGCAACACCCCTGTTGTCTATTAACGGATGTCAAGATCGCTCCCCACATCACCAGAGACTGGCTAGATTATTGAAGACACCTCAAATACAAACTACCTGGCTCACTTCAACTAAGCCAGTAGTAAACCCGCCACACGTTTCCCTCAATATTTTTGGAGAACTCCTCGTGATCAAAGCTTTAGTCGGCATCCTAGTATTTGTCATCAACACAGTCTACAAAAACCGACCCTTTCCCCGATTTTATGTCCTAGAAACCGTGGCACGAGTGCCGTATTTTTCCTATCTATCCGTATTGCACCTATACGAAACCCTAGGCTGGTGGCGTCAGATTGACTGGCTCAAAGTCCACTTTGCCGAATCCTGGAATGAGCTACACCACCTGCTGATCATGGAAGCGCTAGGCGGCAGCGACCAATGGATCGATCGCTTCCTAGCCCGGCATGTCGCCCTGCTCTACTACTGGATTATCGTCGGCATCTATATCGTTAGCCCCCGCTCGGCCTACCATTTTATGGAACTAGTAGAAGAGCACGCCTACGCCAGCTACGACAAGTTTTTAACGACCGACGAAGCCGCGCTCAAACAGCGCTCGGCCCCCCAGGTCGCCCTGCGCTACTACCGAGATGGCGATCTCTACATGTTTGATGAGTTCCAAACATCCCAACAGCTCTCAGAGCGTCGTCCTCAAATCGAGAATCTCTACGATGTGTTTGTCGCTATCCGTGATGATGAAAAGGAGCATGTCAAAACAATGGTGGCGTGCCAGCAGCCCAATGCTCATCTGACAATGCACAGCCCACACGCTCCTGTTCTTGCAACCGAATAAGCGCCATGTCTGACGTAACCACACTGCTCCAAAACTATAGTCGCGGTCAGCGAGACTTTTCCGGGGTTTGTCTGACCGATGCCAACCTCAGCCAGGTCGACCTCAAAGGGGCGGATCTCAGCTACAGCGATTTAAGCAACATTGACCTGAGTGAGGCCAACCTGCGGGGGGCCGACCTGAGCTACGCCAAACTCTGCCGGGTTAACCTACACGATGCGGACTTGCGGGGTGCCATGCTCATCGGCACCGATCTGCGCGATGCTAGCTTACAAAATGCCAACCTCAAAGATGCGGACTACGCACCGGGGACAACTCGATTTCCCAATGAGTTTGATCCAGGACTAGCACAGATGTGTTCTGTCTAAACCTTCTGGTCTAAAGCGAAATAATACGTAAGAGCCCCGCCACAACCTTTGGCGGGGCTCTTGCATATGTCCTTGAGTGACTATCAGCCATAGGCTACAGTCGATATAGATCTACTCTCTTGATGATCTTTTAGTGACAAACTCTTTTGGCAGCGCAGCCCCATTCCCCGCAAATGCTTTTTTAAGTCTTGGAGTAGCGCACTAGACTCAAATTTTGAAAGTCGGCTGTGAGGCACTGAATACGGAGCTTTCAGCGATCTCCTAGCCCCTCTACTCTGCTGGAGTGCTGGCGGGTATAGCGGGGGGTGACTCAATTAGCCTTGCGACTTCTAAGGCGGGCTGACGCATCATCATCAGATGTTTGGGCTACTTCTGTAACGAAAGAGAATAGCAAAAACGATCGGCTCGAGAGATTGTTTCTCCATACAATATTGGGCGCTGTTTTCGAGTATAGGCTGTGTAGCGATATACAATCAGTGGCTGTCCCAGGGAAACTTCTAGGTGGCTACTCATTTCATAATCGGCATGGGTGCATTCAATCACAGCATCAATTTGCTCAATGATTACACCGTTTGCTTCCAATGTAGGAAACGTCATTTGCTGTTTGAGCTGGGGGCCAAATTCCTGCCCCAATGCCAATAGGATGTAGCTCATATCCACTGCCCCAACAGCGCTGTCCATATACAACAGCTTTTTTTGAAGATAAGCCATTGACTTATCTGGCAGCGATAAGGTTGTTTGTACACTTCTAGGAGGGCTTACCTTTCTAAAGGTAAGGTTTTCAAACGTAAGCTGAATACCTTTACCGGCAAGATCTTGCTCTATAAAAATCAATGGACTTGATAGTGAGTAAGCAACTTTTTTCTGCGGTGTTACAAAGACGCCTTTCCCTTGCTTTGACTTAGCAAGACCTTGATTGACCAAGTTAGCAACGGCGCGTCTAACCGTAATACGACTGACATTAAAGGTTTCCATCAGCTGATGCTCGCTAGGCAGTTTTTCCCCAGGCAGATAATCACCTGCCTCGATCTGCTGGCGAAGTCTCTCTGAGATGCTGATATGCAAAGGAACGGACGACATAGACAAACGCTGATGTCAGGGTTTAATAAAATATGACATGGACTTGTTATACCAGCTCAGGTGTGCTAGTTTTTACTTGTTATAACAAGTGTCAAAAAGATTGAGTGATCTAATCCTGTCAGCGCTTGTTTCACCAGTGTTTTAAAGATGTTAACTAAATCGGCTCAATCTTCCAAGGTCTCAGTGTCGCAGCCCCATAAAATATTAGCTGTTAAAGAGCTTAAGACCCTGAATACGCGCTCCGATGCGGCAGGGTTTGTCAGACTTGCTTTACATTTGGCTGTACTGGGAGCGAGTGGTTTCCTGTGGGGAAATGTATCCGGTTGGCTAAGGCTACCGGCACTCTTGATCTACGGGATTGGGCTTGCCATGATGTTTTGCCCTACCCATGAGTGTGTACATCGCACGGCATTTGCCAATCCTAAAGTGAACGATTTTGTAGCTTGGTGGGCAGGGTTCCTGTCGTTTTATAACAGCACGTTTTATCGGTACTACCATAAGTGGCACCATCGCTATACCCAAATTGCCGGTAAAGACCCTGAGCTAGACGATCCCAAGCCTGAAGACTGGGGACAGTATTTGTGGAGAATGAGCGGCATTCCCTGGTGGCGTGACAAGATTGCAGGACATGTGAAAGTGGCTCTGGGTAATGTGGACGGTTGTTACTACTTGCCAAAAAGCTCCCATGCCGATGTTATTCGCTCCACTCGTCTACAGTTGGGGGCGTACATTGTTATGGGACTGGTTGCAGCTGCGCTAGGCCATCCCTGGTTTATTGTCACCTATTGGCTGTTGCCACTGGCCGTCGGTCAGCCAGTTTTAAGATTTGTTCTTATTGCTGAGCATATGGATTGTTCAGATGATAACAATCCGCTAACCAATACGCGTACAACATTAACGCTTTGGCCAGTGCGTTTTCTAATGTGGAATATGCCCTATCATGCTGAGCATCACATGTACCCTTCCATTCCATTCCATGCGTTGCCGACGGCACACCAGAGCTTAAAGGAGTATTGGGGACAGCTAGATATGGGGTATGTACGGGTAAATCGAGATATTGTTGCAGGGTTTGAATAACCCCCTCCGTTGCCTCTTCCAGGAGGGTGTACACACAAGTGATCGAAAATAGCGTTTGCACTAACCTCTCTAACTCCCCCTTGGTAAGGGGGAGAACTGGAGCTTCCCCCCTTGGTAAGGGGGGATTGAGGGGGGGAATGCAGGATTTTAAGCCCCTTTCCGAGATGCATACACGGTAGCCCAGGGGAGGGTGAAGGTTCTGCTTCGTGCGTAAAATACTGTGTTTAAATCTTGTTCTGTAGGTAACAATAATGACATCCCCCAGCAGTTTTGTTCTGAAAGATTTTTCTCTGCAGTGTGGGGTGGTGTTGCCCGAGGCGGAGATAATATATCAGACCTATGGAGAGTTAAATCCTGAGCGCAGCAACGTGGTGCTGTATCCCACGTCCTATGGCGCACAGCATAGTGATGTGGACTGGCTGGTGCGTCCGGATGGGATCCTAGATCCGACGGAGTGGTGTGTGATTATGCCAAATATGTTTGGCAATGGTCTCTCCACATCGCCGAGCAACTGCGAGCTGGCAAAGAAACCAGGTTTTTACTTTACCCACTATGACAATGTGCGGGCTCAGGCAGCTCTGTTGGATAGTTTGGGGATTGAGCAGCTGGCCCTGGTTTATGGCTGGTCCATGGGGGCGCAGCAGGGGTATCACTGGGGGGCGCTATACCCTGAGCGGGTGCAGCGGATTGCGGCCCTGTGTGGTACGGCTAAAACGACTGACCACAATCGAGTTTTTCTATATAGTCTGAGAGCCGCGTTGCAGGGCGATCCGGCCTGGAATGGAGAACGGTTTGAGGGAGTACCGGACAAGGGCTTTCATACATTTACGCAGATCTATGCCAGCTGGGCAGCATCCCAGGCATACTATCGGGCTAAGCCCTATTTGGAATGGGGATATGAGTCGTTAGAGGATTATCTGCTACGTAGCTGGGAGGCGGGCTATCGCAAACGAGACCCCCATAATCTGCTAGCTATGATTGAGACATGGCTGCACTGTGATGTGGGGGATAATCCGATCTACGCGGGCGACTATAGGAAGGCGATGGGGGCAATTGCAGCGAAGACGCTGGTGATGCCTGCCAGCACGGATCTGTATTTTACGCCAGAAGATTGCGAGGCAGAGGCAACGCTGATTTCTAACAGTGAGTATGCCGTGATTCCTTCGATTTGGGGACATCGGGCCGGGAATCCGTATCAGAATTCCGAAGATGAGGCGTTTATTAAACATAAGGTTGGACATCTACTGGATAGTGAGCTGAATGTCTACGCTTAATTGAGTTGAACGGAGTCAAACTCAATGGCAAGCAGATTTAGAATCTAATTTTGTTCGTAAACTAAGGCTTAAGCTATAATTCTATGAGCTAAATGTCTGTGAAATATTGATTCTCGTTGTCGATCCTGCGGCGATAATGCTTCTAGGTGTGCAGAACATACTGCCCGCGTGTCCTTTGTCACCGGCTTTGTAGTAGGTTGGAATATAATCGCAGGCATTTAGCTCTTTAAAGCGATTTTGACAAGTATGGGTTGTACGTTTTGGGATTTGTCAGAAGATCGTTTAAGAGATGCTTTTTATCAGCTCAAAACTCGTGAAGACTTTGCTACTCTACTTCAGGTAAGTGATAAGCATCTTAGGTATCATTTATACACTCAGCCACGAAGTAAACTGTATTTAAAGTTCGAGATTCCGAAAAAATCTGGAGGAAAGCGAATTATCTTATCCCCCAGAGCTTCACTTAAGTCGCTTCAGAGAAAGTTAAATCATCTTTTTTCGAAAGTATATTCTCCTAAGCCATCAACACATGGCTTTACAAATGAAAAGAATATTGTCACTAATGCAAGTCAGCATTTAAGACAAAAATACATACTAAATATTGATATTAGAAATTTTTTCCCTTCCATTAATTTTGGCAGGGTTCGAGGGCTTTTAATGTCTTCACCATATAACTGTAATCAAGAGGTTGCAACAGTTCTTGCACAAATCTGTTGTCATGAAAATCAACTTCCCCAAGGAGCTCCGACGTCACCTATTCTTTCCAATATGATTTGTGCCAAGCTAGATTCTGATTTACAGCGTTTAGCCAAAAGAAATCAATGTATTTATACAAGATATGCTGACGACATAACGTTTTCTACATCCCGTATAAGATTTCCCTCACGTTTAATTTGGTTTTCCCATGAAAATGAGGAGTTGATCTTGGGGCGTGAACTCAGAAATACTATTGAAGATAATGGTTTTGTAATTAATGAGTCAAAAGTAAGATTGCAACCTATATATAAGCGGCAAGAAGTAACTGGAATCATAGTCAATGAAAAACTAAACGTTAATCGTAAATACATTCGACAAGTTCGCGCGGTATTACATGCATGGGAAAAATATGGTATCGAGAATGCAGAAAAAGATTTCTTTAAAAAATACGATAAACATAAATACTATCCACCTAGAGAAAATACATTCAAAGAAATTATTAAAGGTAGAATAGAATTTATAGGATTGGTACGAGGTAAAAATGACAATATTTATTTAAGATTTCTTAAATGGTTAAAAGATTTAGCGCCTGAATTAGTTAGTCAGGATAAGATTGATGCCGCTAATCTAATTGGTAGCTCTCAAAACGAGTTTGAAAATTCATATAAAGTAAATATTTGGACAGAAGGAAAAACTGATATAAAACATCTAAAAGCTTCCCTTAGGGATCTTAAAAGCAGAGGAATTAAGTATCAGTCAAACTTTGTTTTTAAGGAAGATATTGATAAGCAAGGTAGTAGAGAACTTCTCAAAGCATGTGAACAGCTATCAAAAGAGGCAAGAACAACACCTATGATTGCTCTTTTTGATAGAGGTGAACGAGATATTCTAAAGAAAGTACACGATGACTCTAGAGGCTTTAAAGATTGGGGAAATGGGGTATATTCATTTGCAATACCTATTCCTACGCATCGTCTAGGAGAAACAGATTCAGTCTGTATAGAACTTTATTATCAGGATTCAGAACTTACAAGGCAAGATAAAGATAACCGAAGATTATTTTTGCCTAAAGAGTTCAACACAAAAAGTGGAAGACATCATGAAAATAAGGAGCTTAATGTAAAAAATCAGATACGACCAGATAGGTTAATTATAGATAACGATGTTTATAATGCTGATGATGCTGATGTGGCGCTTTCAAAAAATATTTTTTCTGATTACGTATTAAATTATGAAGATAATTTTAATGACTTTGATTTTGTAGAGTTCAAGGCAATATTTGAAATCATAGAAAATATCTCAAGGCATCATTTTGAAGCGCAGAGACAACGCCCATTTTAGAATCATATATAGAATATTTATCTCAAAAGTCAAAATAGCATCTAATTAATCTCGAATTGTCTTCTAAAATTCCAGCTGCGTGGTTGTAGAAAGGTAGATATTCCTGGTGTAGAGAGTGTAGAGCCTATGCCTGAGTGGTTTTGGCCTGCCCAGGGTAAGCGGAGACTAACGCGATCGCAAAACATTCACTTTTAAGCAACGACTATTCTCAAGTATTGTCCTGTAATCGAGGTTTTCCTAAGGTGGATAGGTACCTTCAACAGGAATCCAGCCTCCATCAACCTTTTGAAAGAGGGGGCATTTGATCGGTGCATGAACCCGCTCCGGCCAGTGGGGAGCAACATTGCCCAGCTTTTCGACCCAGGCGTTTGTCTCTTTGACAGCTGTGACAATACCCACCACGTTAGCCCCAACTTTTTCCATCAGCTGTAGCTCTGCCGATACCGTACCACCGGTGCTGATCACATCTTCAACTAGCAAAACGCGCTTACCGTTTAGTCGCTCCAGCAGTTTTGGATCGATGTAGACAGTTTTTGGTTTGACTGGGCTAGTGATAGACCGTACAGGAACAGACAGCTCGTCCTCATACCAAAACTTACGAGAGTATCCCAGCGGTACGTAGCGCTCGTGTCCCAGTTTCTCGGCTACTGAAGCGGCGTAGACCATACCAAGTGTGGGCATACCGACAACAACTTCAGGATTCAAGGCTTTGGCAATGGTGGCCATATGGGTGGACAGACGATCTTCCACTTCAAACGAGGTCTGATTTGAGCAAAGAAAAGCAATGGCGGTATCAAAATTGGGGGGCAATGGCAAAAAGGGTAACTCTAGATAATCATCATCCGGCAACAGACACGGATAGGTTGCTTGATAGGGTGGTTTGGGAAACGTAGGCAAGTCTGCTGAGGGGATAAGTCTCTCTCGATAGCTGCCTCGGTCGGTCATTATGGTCATGGTGTTATGCTCCTCTTAAATGCCATCCACGTGGTTGTAAAAAGGCCGATATTCCCAGGGTAGAAAGTGTAGAGCCGATGCCTGAGTGGTTGCGGCCTGTCCAGGGTAAGTGGGGGCTAACGCGATCGCAACAGTTCCAATAGGCGCTCCCGCTACTTACCTGACCCAAAATCCCCACGGCCCGCTCCCGGTCAGAGCCATATACCGCCGCCGTTAGCCCGTAGTCCGTATCATTCATCAGAGCGATTGCTTCATCATCACCGCTCACTCGCTGAATGCCGATGACCGGCCCAAAGGTTTCCTCACGCATGACGGTCATCTCATGGGTGACCTCGCTCAAAACCGTAGGGGCAAAATACCAGCCAGGGCGATCCACCGGCTGCCCTCCGCAGAGGACCTGAGCACCCTTGTCCACAGCATCCTGGAGCTGCTGTTCAATAACAGAAAGCTGGGGCTGACGGCTCAGGGGACCTAGATAAGTATCAGCCTCTGTTGGGTTCCCCAGTTTAAACCCTTGAACCGTTTGTAAAAACGCATCAACAAATGGTTCGTAGACATCTGAATGCACATAGATTCTCTCGATGGCACAGCAGCTCTGGCCGTTATTATAGAAAGCACCATCGGCTAAGCCTGCCGCAGCCGCAACGGCATCGTCACACACATAGGCTGGGTCTTTACCCCCTAGCTCTAGCTGCATTTTGATTAGCTTAGGAGCTGCTGCCATGGCGATTTTTTGACCCGTGGCATAGGAGCCGGTGAAGAAAACGCCGTCGATGGGCTGCTCCAGCAGGGTGGCTCCGGCTATTCCTGTACCAATGATCGGGATAAAAATATCTTGGGGGATGCCGGATTTGTGGAGGAGAGCTGCGATCGCACCTCCGGTCATCGCCGCAATCTCCGAGGGTTTATATACCACCGCATTTCCCGTCAGCAGCGCTGGAATAAACACATTTGAACCGACAAAGTAGGGATAGTTCCAGGCTGAAATATTCGCAATTACCCCCAGCGGATCGTAGGAAAGGATTTCTTCTAGCTGTCCTGTACCCGGTATGGCCTGCCAGGGGTCTTGATACACCCGCTGGGCGCTGAGCACCTGAGCCACGTTCTCAATAAAAAAATCAATCCTGGGCGGCGTGCCCAGAATTTCATTTTTTGCTTGGGTAATGGGTTTGCCAGTTTCAGCGGTTAACGTTGCGGCCAGGGAGTCTGCCTGCTCTATTAGGGCATCTCTAAATGTTTTGATCGCCTCAATTCTCTCCGTTAGGGGGCGAGCGGCCCAAGCTGGCTGGGCATTGCGAGCCCGTTTTACCTTGTCGGCAATGGCGGCACCGTCATCGACGGGAATCTCTTTAATCAGCTGCTCGGTGGCAGGATTGATAATGGAAAGCATTTCAGCCATGGGGTATCCTCACGCGGCCAGCGCATCTTGGTAAATGGCGTAAAAATCGTCCTCGGTGACGGGTCTTGGGTTTAGCGGATGACAGCCATCGTTAATGGCAACGCTGACTAGTTCACCGACGACCGCAGTGGAAATACCGAGGGCACCCAGGGATGTGGGAATGCCGATAGCGGTGGACAGTTCCACAATCCAGTCAATCAAGGCCTGTCCGCTTTGGGCAAAGGGGTCAACGACCCGCGCCATCCGCAGAAATTTGTCGGGTTCGGTCTCTAGGTTAAACCGCATGGCGGCGGGGAGCATAATGCCATTGGCCAGTCCGTGGTGGGTGTCGCATACGGTGGAGAGGGCATGGGCGCATGAGTGGGTAACCCCAAGACCTTTTTGGAATGCGATCGCACCCATCATAGAAGCATTCAACATTCCGGCGCGTGCTTGTAAATGGGCCACCTGATCCACCGTCTCTCCAGCCCGCCGGGCAAACATAACGCTGTCCTTTAAGTGCTGCGACACCAGATAAATGCCCTCTAGGGCAATGCCATCACACAGAGGATTGTTCCCCTTGGCCAGAAAAGCCTCAATCAAGTGGGTGAGCGCATCCATGCCCGTGGCTGCTGTAATCTTGGCCGGTAGACCCAACAGCAGTTTTGGATCCGCCAATACGACTTTAGGTAACAGCTGGGGATCAAAGACAATCTTTTTAGCGTGGGTGGCATCGTCTGAAATCACGGCACTGCGGCCTACTTCACTACCGGTACCCGCCGTGGTGGGAATAGCAACAATAGGCGGAATCAGCTGGTCGATGGGTCGGGTGCTGGCCCCGTCTTCATAGTCAAATAGGTGACCGGGATGATTCGCCATCAGGGCGATGGCTTTAGCAACATCCATGGGGGCACCGCCTCCTACAGCCACAATGCCATCAGAATTGTTGTCCTGGTATACAGCCACACCTGCTGTAACCTGAGACACCACCGGGTTACCCCAGACACCGCTAAAGGTAACCGATGCCATATCAGCTAAGGAGTCTTCTATAGCTGCAAACCAGGGGAGTTTGGCCACATCTCGGTCAGTGACCACCAGGGGTCGTTGAATTCCTAAAGAAGAAAGCTCTGCTATGAGTTCACGGCAGGAGCCTGGACCAAACTGTATTTTGGTTGGAAAGTTGTAGATACTAATGTCAGCAGACATAATTCCGAGAAAAGAATATCACGAGCATAAAGTCCTAAGATAGTCCTCTCCCTGAGCCAGGGGAGGTGCCGTAGACGGAGGGGTTTCAACCATTAGCGCTAGTTATCGAGCCCCCTCCCTGACGGTTCCCCTTGCGAAAGCTACGGTGTACACACATCTCGGACCGAGGTTCAGAATCCTGCATTACCCCCTCTAACTCCCCCTTGGTAAGGGGGAGGACCGGAGTTTCCCCCCTTGGTAAGGGGGGATTGAGGAGGTAATGCAAGCGTAAACGCAATTTTCGATTACTTGTGTATACACGGTAGCTTGCTAAAGGGACCCAGATATCGCCCAGCCTCTGAAATCGGCAGATTAAATATTGATGTACTGATTCATCTCCCAGTCAGTAACTTGAGAACAGAACTCACTCCATTCCTTGTACTTAAATTCAAAGAATGTTTTTGCCCCTAGCTCCCCCAGTGTCTCCATCAGCAATTCGTTCTTTTTCAGGGCCTCAAGGGCCTCATAAAGGTTGGTCGGTAACGTTTCTAAATCAGGAAATTCAGCTCCTCGGGCAAAGAGATTTTCATCAATCCGCTCGCCGGGGGAGGTTTGGTTTTTGATGCCATCTACGCCCGCCGCCAGCAAACCGGCCAGAGCCAGATACAGGTTGGCAGACCCGTCGATTAATCGACACTCAAACCGCCCTGGTTCAGGGATACGCAACATGTGGGAGCGGTTGTTGCCGCCGTAGGAAATGTAGCGCGGTGACCAGGTACTGCCCGATGTGGTTATATTTGCACCGAGACGTCGGTAAGAGTTGACGGTTGGGGCAAATAAAGCGGTTAGTCCTTTGGCATGGTTGAGCACGCCGCCTAGAAAGTTGTAACCCACAGGGGATAGGCCGCCCTTGTCTGCATCTGCTTCAAAACTGTTGGTGGTACCTTGCCAGAGGCTGTTGTGGACGTGACCACCGCTGCCGGTAATATGGCTAAAGGGTTTGGGCATAAATGTGGCTATGTACCCACGCTGTTCAGCTAGGGTCTTGACCATATACTTAAAAAATACGTGGCGATCGCAGGTTGTCCGAGCGTCACTGTAGCTCCAGTTAAGCTCAAACTGACCGTTGGCATCTTCATGATCGCACTGGTAGGGCTCCCACCCTAGCTGCTCCATGTAGTCCACTATGGTAGAGATCAGATCAAATTGACGCATTAAATTGATCTGGTCGTAGCAGGGACGTTCCGC
>JBCCAQ010000116.1:0-15041 GCA_039814735.1 Cyanobacteria bacterium P01_A01_bin.15 | reverse complement strand
TGTTGATAAGCACGGCAGCATTATCATCAAAGCGAATACTCATGCCGCTGCTACGTCGAAGATTCTTCTTCGTACGCACGACCACGGCACGCACCACATCAGATTTTTTAACACCCATGTTGGGCAATGCGTCTTTAACCACGGCGATGATCACATCACCTACGCTGGCATAGCGACGGTTGCCGCCTAAAACACGAATACACATAAGCTTACGCGCACCGCTGTTATCCGCCACATTCAGGTATGTTTCCTGCTGAATCATTGATTGGCTCCCCTACACTTTTTCAGAACGGTCTAGGATGTCAGCGACGACCCAGCACTTAGTCCGACTAAGGGGGCGGGTTTCACGAATACGCACAATGTCCCCAGCCTTACACTCATTCGAATCGTCATGGGCTTTGTACTTCTTAGTACGGACAACAATTTTTTGATATTTAGAGTGGGGGACGCGACTTTCAACAGCCACGACGATTGTTTTATCCATTTTGTCGCTAACAACGCGCCCTGTTAGTTCTTTAGCCGCCATAGCTGTTTAACTCCTATTGCTCGCTACTTACTACTGAATCTTCGCTGCCTGTACTAGCTAATAGCTGACGCTCACGCTCGATAGTCATCAGCTGAGCCAACTTACGGCGAGTATGTTTAAACTGATGAAAGCCCGTCTCCATCTGACGAGTCGCTTGCTGAAAGCGCAAGTCAAACAATTCTCGTTTGACATTACTAATTTCAGCAGAGAGTTCATCATCGGTAAGCTCTCTCAAATCTTTAGCTTTAGAAAGTGCCACTGCTTACTCCTCTAGTCCTTCACGGGCGACGAATTTAGTTTTGAACGGCAGCTTAAAGGAGGCTAACCGCATCGCTTCGCGCGCAATTTCCTCGGATACGCCTGTAATTTCAAATAAAATCCTACCTGGCTTGATTACAGCGACCCAAAATTCAGGGTTACCTTTACCAGAACCCATACGCGTCTCTGCCGGACGCATGGTCACAGGTTTGTCTGGGAAAACGCGGATCCAGATTTTTCCACCGCGTTTTACGTAGCGAGTCATCGCACGACGAGCAGCCTCAATTTGGCGAGAGGTCATCCAAGCGCACTCAGTAGCCTGAAGCGCATACTCACCAAAATTAATTTTGCTACCTCGGTGGGCCATACCGCGCATACGCCCACGATGCTGCTTACGAAATTTAGTTCTTCTAGGACTCAGCATGATGCGTCAATTTACACAGTCTAAACAGCTAAAGAAGGATAATCAGGAGTCGTTGGAACGATCCTCAAACTGCTGACGACGACGTGGCTGACGACGACGCGGCTGATTATTAGCGGGCTGAGGAGCTTCTTCTTGGCCTGGAATAATTTCACCCTTAAAGACCCAAACCTTAATACCTAAAATTCCGTAGGTGGTCTGGGCTGTTTTGTAGGCGTAGTCAATATTTGCCCTTAGAGTATGAAGAGGTACACGGCCTTCACGTGTCCACTCCGTACGAGCAATCTCAGCTCCATTCAGACGTCCACTAACCTGAATTTTGATACCTTCAACGCCAGCACGTTGAGCCCGTTGGATGGTCTGTCGAACAACACGACGGAACGACACACGACGTTCTAGCTGCTGGGTAATATACTCCGCAATCAAAGCAGCTTCGGCATCAACTCGAGCAATCTCGATCACATTAATCCGAATCTGGCGAGTGTTGTCCTTTAACTGTTTCTGTAGACCAGCTCTTAATGACTCGATCCCAGTGCCACCACGACCAACCACAACACCAGGACGTGCTGTATGCACCTCTAAATCAATCTGGTCAGCTTTGCGAGCAATCTTAATATCAGAAATTCCAGCATTATTGAGGGTTTTCTCAATGTACTGACGAATAATATGATCTTCCTGTAACTGACTCGGGTATTGCTTAGCATCGGCATACCAACAGGAAGCGTGTTCCTTGGTAATACCAAGCCGAAACCCAATTGGATTAATTTTCTGTCCCACAGGTTTTTCCTTATACAGAGCTAACAGCAAAAAAACTGGATCTAACTAGCAGCACCAGGAGCTACTGCAATTGTGATATGGCAGGTCGGCTTCCGAATTTGATAAGCACGCCCCTGAGCCCGAGGACGATAGCGCTTAAGCACAGGTCCTTGATCTGCGAATGCCTCACTGACATAAAGATCAACAGGATCCATCCCATTGTTGTGTTCCGCATTGGCTACAGCAGAACGAAGCACCTTGAGAATAGGCTCACAGGCCCTGTAGGGCATAAATTCAAGAATTATCAGCGCCTCTCGATAGGAAAGACCGCGAATTTGATCTAGAACTCGACGCACCTTGTGGGGAGACATCCGAATGTAGCGAGCAACAGACTTAACTTGATTACTACTGTCGATTTCAACCATGGCTAACCTCCCTTAACGTCGTGCCTTTTTATCGCCCTTGACATGCCCACGGAACGTGCGCGTGGGGGCAAATTCGCCCAGTTTGTGCCCCACCATTTGCTCGCTTACATACACAGGCACATGCTGACGACCATTATGAACAGCAATGGTATGACCAATCATCTGAGGAATAATAGTAGAAGCACGAGACCAGGTTTTGATAACCTGCTTATCTCCTTTGACATTGAGTTTTTCAATCTTCTTGAGTAGGTGATCTGCCACAAAGGGGCCTTTTTTGAGAGAGCGAGCCATAGTTTCGCCAGCCTAAAAACAATCAGTTAAACAATAAAGTCGATCTTTGACGAAGACGTCTATGAATCTCGACCACCGCGTCCACGCTTGGAGGAACGACGACGACGACGAACAATCAGAGCAGTGCTAGTTTTCTTCTTGTCACGAGTCTTATAGCCAAGGGCTGGTTTACCCCAAGGTGTCACAGGACCACTGCGGCCAATTGGGGCACGTCCTTCACCACCGCCATGGGGGTGATCTACGGGGTTCATAACGCTACCCCTAACCTCCGGACGTCTGCCTAACCATCGTTTTCGGCCTGCTTTGCCAAGGGTGACATTACGAGCCTCTATATTTCCGACTTGCCCAATCGTTGCATAGCATTCGCGACGAATCATACGTACCTCGCTAGAAGGCAGCTTAAGCGTGACATAGCCTCCTTCTTTAGCCATCACTTGGGCAGAAGCGCCTGCAGCACGAACAATTTGACCGCCGCGACCTGGATACAGCTCGACATTGTGAACAGAGGTACCCAAAGGCACTTTGTGCAGGGGTAATGCATTGCCTACTTCGAGTGGAGCATCGGGGCCAGCTACGATGGTAGAGCCGACTTTTAAGCCCACGGGATGTAGGATGTAGCGTTTCTCACCGTCCTCGTACTGCACCAGGGAAATGCGAGCATTCCGATTGGGATCGTATTCAATCGAAAGGACTTCAGCCGTTATGTCTCGCTTATTTCGTTTGAAGTCAATTACTCGGTAGAGACGCTTGTGCCCCCCTCCTCGATGACGGCAGGTGATTACACCACGATTGTTTCTGCCTTTGGGACGGTGGATAGAGCGCGTTAGTTTTTTTTCCGGCTTGCTCCGAGTAATTTCTGAAAAATCAGAAACACTGCGCTCACGAGTACCTGGAGTCAGAGGTCGATAAGTACGAATTCCCATAATTTTATCTGCAGACTGATTAAGTGCTAAGGCCGTTGTTAGACATCTGGGAAGAGGGGAATGCTATCGCCCTCGGCAAGGGTAACGACTGCTCGCTTGTAGGTTGGCTTATAGCCTACAAATCGGCCAAGACGTTTCTTTTTACGAGGTGGATTTATGGTGCTGATGCCAGTCACCTTGACTTCGAATAACGCTTCAACTGCTGCTTTTATCTCAGTCTTTGTCGCTTTCGGGGCAACTTCAAAGGTGTACTGGTTATTCTCCAGATTTAAGGTTGCCTTCTCCGTGATGAGAGGTTTCCGAATAATATCGGGCAAGTCTCGGGGATCAATTGTCTTAGGCACTGTACACCTCCTGAATTTTATCGAGGGCGGCCACCGTCACAATCAGCCGATCGGCTAGAACAATATCGTAGGCATTAAGATTGGTAGCCAGGATCAGCTTAATTTTGGCTACGTTTCGTGTAGAGCGATAGATGACCTCGCTCTTTTCAGCAGTGATCATCAAGACCTTCTGATCGGGCTCCACACCCCAGCGAGCCATAGCTGAAAGAACTTCCTTCGTCTTGGGTGATGAAAGCTGGTCAGCAAAGCTTTCTACAACAACCATGTCATCAACCCGGCTTTGAAACGCAGTCCGCAGGGCCAAGCGCCGCTCCTTGCGATTCATTTTGACGTCAAAATCGCGAGGCTTAGGACCAAAAATCACACCGCCGCCGCGCCACAGAGGAGAGCGATTTGAACCAGCGCGAGCACGTCCGGTTCCCTTTTGCCGCCAAGGCTTACGTCCCCCGCCACGCACTTCGGCACGGGTCTTAGTCGACAGTGTGCCCTGGCGAGAGTTGTGCATCTGACGCACGATGGCACGATGCACAATGTGGGCAGCATTGTCATCCTTGGCTACATTCAAATCGAGAGTTGCAGTACCTGCATCAGCTCCCTGCCAGTCCTTTATTACGCAATCAACCATAATGGCTCCCTAGCCCCCTCACTTATTGCCGACAATATTGGCAGGAACAATGTTTAACACAGCACCTGGCTTGCCGGGAACAGCACCCTTAACAAGCAAAACGTTGCGTTCACTATCAACCCTGACTACCGAAAGCTTACGTACAGTGACTTGCACATTACCTAGCTGCCCAGCCATCTTTTTACCCGGATAAACTCGACCGGGCGTTGTTCCAGGACCGATAGAACCTGGTAAGCGATGGTTTTTAGACCCGTGGGTCATGGGGCCACGGCTAAAGTTGTGACGCTTTTGGTTGCCTGCAAACCCCTTACCGATGCTCTTACCAGATACATCGATAAGCTGACCAGCCTCAAAAATATCCGCCGCCAGGGTCTGGCCCAACTCAAACGCTGAACTATCATCTACGCGATACTCGCGTAGATGACGCAGATTGGGAGCCCCTATCTTTTTGAGATGGCCCAGTTCAGGCTTACTCAATGCTTTTTCTGCTACTTCTTGATAGCCAATCTGCACGGCGCAGTAGCCATCGGTTTGCTGTGTTTTAACTTGGGTGACAACGCAGGGGCCAGCTTGAATGACGGTTACCGGCACAGCATTGCCAGTGTCATCAAACACCTGAGTCATTCCCAGCTTTGTCCCGAGAATACCGACAGACACAATCAATCTCCGACTAAACATTTCAGCCATACTGCATAACGGCAGCCAGCCTTGAGGCCCCATGTTTTTCAGCGGGGGCAATTATCTAGAAACGCACACAAACACAAGAAAGCGTTAATGGCCTTCCTAGAAATCCAACCGTATTTGATTGAATACCGTTAACCGTTGGCAAGGACTGCTTAGACACGCTCAATCAAGCATATGTCCCAACAGGCAGCCCTTTGAGCCGACAAAAAGCGCTTTAGACTTAAGCAGCGGTACCGCTTAGTATCTAATTTAGCAGCGGTCTACAATCCTACAGAGGTTTGCTGCACTTGTCCATTCTTTTTTTGAATTAGTTTTTGAGACTTTGGGTATGTGGTTTGTGAAGGAAGCATTGACTAGTTTCTTTAAAGATGGTGAGTCGCCGATTTAATATGATTAGGTGTACCAACCAAAATGTAGGCACTGTTGGCATAAGTTATGGGATTACTTGTATTAGGCAATCGATTTGTCCGCGACTTGGAAAGCAACGGTGCCCTAGCAGTACGGGTACCGCTAGAAGGAGGCTTTGAGGGACGATATCAGAGACGAATGCGAGCGGTAGGCTACGAAAGCTTGCACATGACGGCACGCGGTTTAGGCGATTTATCAGCCTATCTGGGAGATGTCCACGGTGTGCGCCCACCCCATTTAGGCAAGAAAGATTCGGGTCAAGCAGCTGTCGGTGAGCGATATTTTATTCCGCCAGTGTTGGGCTACCGGCTAGAGCAAATGTCTCCAAAAATGAAGGGAATTGTACTTTGGCTCATTGAGGGAAATATTTTGTCGAGCCAGGAGCTAGCGTTTTTGACAGCTCTGTGTGCTTCTGACTCACGTATTAAAGTCGTGGTTGAACTAGGGGGCGATAGAGCGTTTAAGTGGTTTCCGTTGAAGGAAGCTGTACGGTCTGCATAGCCGGTTTTGGAAGGCTCATAGCCCAAACGAGAACATTTGTTCTAGGATTGCGGCGAATCATATTGATTACGAGATAGCATAGGTGGGTGACTACACAACGAAACCCGATCGATTCCCTAAGGCTTGGGCAGTGGTTTAAGCTGATTTGCGGCGCTAGCTACCAAGATGTCTCAAGGATTCAAAATTTGGCCCTGGTGTATAGCCTAGCGGGGGCAGATTGCATTGATGTGGCCGCCGATCCGGCCGTTGTCCATGCTGCTTTAGGGGGAATTGCTACATCTCAATTGATTTGTCCCTCACTATTAGGCAAACGTCCGTGGCTGATGGTGAGCTTTAACGATGGGCAAGATCCACACTTTCGAAAAGCTTGGTTTGATAGCCAGCGGTGTCCCGCTGACTGCTCACGTCCCTGTGAACGAATATGTCCAGCTAGTGCCATACCGCCCAGGGGAATAGAGACCAAAGGGCCAGAGACTGAAGAGGTAAAGGCCAGCCCTGCTGGACACCTGGGGGTGATAGCTGAGCGCTGTTATGGCTGTGGTCGGTGTTTGCCGGCCTGTCCCCACGATTTAATTGAAGAACACTCGTTCACGGTGGCTGTCAAAGCGATCGCACCCACCCTACTTCCCCACATTGATGCCATCGAAATCCATACCCAGATCGGTCGGCAGGCGGAATTTCAGCGGCTGTGGCAGCAGCTGACACCCTATATTTCTCAGCTGAAGCTGATATCTGTGAGCTGCCCCGATAGCGAGCCCCACAGTGACGCCGTTGTGAACTATTTGACCCAGCTGTATCAGCTTATGGTGCCGAAACCCAATCAGCTGCTATGGCAGACGGACGGTCGCCCCATGAGTGGCGATCTGGGTCGAGGCACGACCCATGCGACGATTTGTCTAGCCAAAAAAGTCTTAAACGCTCGTTTACCTGGCTATGTTCAACTGGCGGGCGGGACTAATGACTACACAGTGGCTAAGTTGCGATCGCAAAATCTGCTCCAAACTGAACATCTATCCCCCCATGGAAGTAGGCATAAACGGCGCAGCATCAGCGGCGTCGCCTATGGCAGCTATGCACGTCGACTCGTAAGCCTGGAAACTGACCGTATTGAAGAGCAGCCGGAACAGCTTTGGCAGCAGGTTAGCTTAGCAAGGGCGCTCGTCAGCCAGATCAAACCCAATCTGCATCACAGTGGGAATGACGCCGCTATTCCCAAAGGCAACAATCCGCCAGGTTGCTTCGAGCAGACCTCAACCGCCACCGTTCCTCCCTAAGGGAGCAGCCCGCGCTTTTGCCGGAGCTACTATGACGATGGCCCAGATCTTGCTTACTAGAGCTTGCTCAATCGAAATCCGTCTTTCAAACTCTCTGTTTAGTTTTCCAATCTATGGCTCGTTCAGACGAATATAGCCCCGCGCCTGAATCAACTGCTGCGCTATCGAGCACCCCTTCCCCAACCCATGACGATTTAGACCAGCTGCTCAGCATTCTACCCTTCACGCTGCGTCAACCTCTCAATGACCATCCCCAGCGGCACCAGCTGATTGAGGTTATTTTGGACCTGGGCAGACGCCCCGAAGCCAGATTTCCCGGACAGGCAGACTATCTGGCGGAGCAGGTCGTTTCCAGCGACGACTTAGACTACTGTATCGAGCGGGTGGGTACGTTTGGTGGCGATAACCGAGCCGGGATTGAAAAAACCCTGCACCGCATCAGTGCCATGCGAAATCGCAGCGGAAACGTCATCGGCTTGACCTGTCGAGTAGGGCGGGCCGTCTTTGGTACCGTAGAAATGATTCGCGATCTGATCGAAGCGGGTCAGTCAATTTTACTATTGGGGCGACCGGGGGTGGGTAAAACAACCGCTCTGCGAGAGATTGCCCGGGTGCTAGCCGATGACCTCAATAAGCGGGTGGTGATCATCGACACCTCCAATGAAATTGCTGGCGATGGCGATATTCCCCATCCGGCAATTGGACGCGCCCGCCGGATGCAGGTGGCTCGCCCAGAGCAGCAACACCAGGTCATGATCGAAGCCGTGGAAAACCACACCCCTGAGGTCATTATTATCGATGAGATTGGCACCGAACTTGAGGCGCTCGCCGCAAGAACCATTGCCGAACGAGGTGTTCAGCTGGTGGGAACCGCCCACGGTAACCAGCTAGAAAATTTGATCAAAAACCCGACCCTGGCTGACTTGGTGGGTGGTATTCAGACCGTGACCCTAGGAGATGATGAAGCTCGCCGACGCGGTAGTCAAAAAAGCGTGCTGGAGCGCAAAGCACCGCCTACATTTGACATGGCCATTGAGATGCTAGAGCGGCAGCGCTGGGTGGTCCATGAAGACGTAGCGGCCACCGTTGACCAGCTGCTGCGAGGACGTATGCCTGAGACCCAAGTACGCACCGTCAACGAGAGTGGCAAGGTGGTCATCACCCACGAACTCCCCGATGTTGTCACCCAACGCCGGACCACGCGACGCACCCAGCGGGGCTGGCGAGAAGCTGGCCAGATGGATCCAGTTGCCTCTCCACGTTCCCGCCGCCCTGGCCCCACGCCCCTACCGACAGCAGCAGATGATTTTCAGGTACTTTTAGATCGCCAAATGGATACGGCTAGCCTGGAGCTATCCACCCCTGTCGGTCCCAATGGCGAAGACATGGTGGCGATCTATCCCTACGGCATCAGCCGAGAACAGCTGCACCATGTGATCGATACACTCAAGCTGCCGGTGTCGATTACTAAGGAGCTGGGGATGGCCGAAGCGGTTTTAGCGTTGCGATCGCACGTGCGCAACCATTCAAAACTCAAAACCATCGCCAAATCCCGTCAGCTACCCATTTACACCGTCAAATCCAATACCATTCCACAAATCACCCGAGCCCTCCAGCGCCTGCTAGACATTGATCCTGGAAACCAGTCAGAAGCGATTGACCTCTCTCTGTTTACCCGGCAGGGGGAAGATGACGAGCTAGAGGCCCTCGAAGAAGCACGGCTTGCCGTCGAGCAAATTGTCATTCCCAAAGGACAGCCCGTGGAGCTTCTACCTCGCTCCGCCAAGATTCGTAAAATGCAGCACGAGCTGGCGGAGCACTATCGCCTCAAATCCCTGAGTTTTGGCGATGAGCCCAATCGCCGACTGCGTATTTTTCCAGCCTGATCAACTCGTTGACAGCCGATCTATCTACCCGAGAGTTCTCCTCAGCCCCCCATTCAGATAAGATAAACACCACAGGCCCAGTGGTCAGGCACACCACCGTGGAGCCAACTTAATTGGGAGTAAAGCTATGAAACGTATTTTGTCTCGGTTGTTTGCATTTACCCTAGTGGCGCTCCTGGGCCTCACTAGCTGTGGTGGTGATGGCATGGGGGCCGACGGGCTAAGCGGCAACTATCGTCAAGACACCATGGCGGTCGTTGAAACCCTACGAACCGCCATAGAGCTACCGGCAGATGCCCCCAGCCTACCCGAGGTTCGAGCCGAAGCACGGCAACAGATCAATGCTTTTGCAGCCCGCTATCGCCGCTCTGCTTCAGCAGCAAGTCTAAGCTCCTTTGCCACCATGCAAACAGCCCTCAACGCGCTGGCAGGACACTACAGTTCCTATCCAAATCGCCCGATTCCACAGAAACTCAAAAACCGTCTTGAGCAAGAGTTTAAGCAAGTCGAAGCCGCACTGCGACGAGAAGAAACTTAGCCTATATCCCACAGCTATTTCTTAGCAATAAGCCCCGCTGTGTTCTGCAGCGGGGCTTATTGCTAAGGGAGATCAGACAGGCTAGCTAGCTCTCTAGGCCTATTCAACTATCTGCAACAAAAATTAATTGACCGTTTGTCAAGGCATTTGCTAGGATTACATTTCTGTAGACAAATATTTAGTTACACTTTTTTCGGCATGAAGGTACGGGCATCCGTTAAGAAAATGTGCGATAAGTGCCGGGTAATTCGCCGGCGCGGTCGGGTTATGGTTATTTGCTCTAATCCCAAGCATAAGCAACGTCAGGGTTAGGCGCTGTAACAAGTTTAACGATTATTTCATACTCGATTTAGCGGTTGTCCGGGATGTAGACCAGGGCTAGTTTAACCGCGCGACAACAAACTAGGGAGAAAGCACGGTGGCACGTATTGCAGGCGTTGACCTACCCAGGGACAAACGCATTGAGATTGGATTAACCTACGTCTACGGCATTGGTCTAAGTCGATCAAAGCAAATTTTGGCTAAGACTGGAGTCAATGCCGATATTCGCGTCAAGGATCTAGCCGATAGCGATGTGGCAAAGCTGCGTGAAGTCGTTGAAAACGACTATCAGATCGAAGGCGATTTGCGGCGTTTAGAAAGTATGAACATCAAGCGACTGATGGACATTGGCTGCTATCGTGGACGTCGCCATCGCATGGGTTTGCCTGTGCGCGGACAGCGTACTCGCACCAATGCCCGCACCCGTCGGGGTAAGCGCTTGGCCATTGCTGGCAAAAAGAAACCCGGCAAGAAGTAGTCAGTCCCTAAATTCCATCCTGAGAGGCTCGCTCTTTATCGAGTGCTCTTCGCACGATGTTGCCGCTGAGGTGCAGATGGGTGAAGTAGGGAAATTGCTTGATTTCAGAGTTATCAAGTTTTACCTGTCGGCGGCTACCCGATTTAAAGAGTAAACGTTTGGAATATGAAGGCGGAATAGAAAAACCATGGCAAAAGGCGTCAAGCGCTCAAGTGGGCGCAAAACCAGAAAGAATGTTCCCAATGGTGTTGTCCACATTCAGTCGACATTCAATAACACCATTGTCACTATCACCGATACAAAAGGTGACGCGGTCTCATGGGCATCGGCAGGCTCCAGTGGCTTTAAAGGCGCTAAAAAGGGAACGCCTTTTGCGGCTCAGACAGCGGCTGACGGTGCCGCCCGTCGGGCGATGGATCAGGGCATGCGCCAGGTTGAGGTAATGGTGAGTGGTCCCGGCGCAGGTCGCGAGACAGCTATTCGAGCCCTGCAGGGTGCTGGCCTAGAAATCACGTTAATCCGAGATGTTACCCCCATTCCCCACAACGGTTGTCGTCCACCAAAGCGTCGCCGTGTGTAAGGGTTTGACAGATATAAATTTACAGGGCAGCCAGTCAACCATCAGTAGGCAATAGCTATTCAAGGGAGGTCACTGCAGTGGGACAGTTTCAAGTCGAATGTGTAGAGTCTATTGTTGACGACGACCAGAGTCAGTTTAGTCGGTTTGTCATCGAGCCCCTTGAGCGTAGCCAGGGTATTACGGTCGGTAACGCCCTTAGACGGGTTCTACTTTCCAATCTAGAGGGTGCCGCCATCACGGCTGTGCGGATGGCAGGGGCAAATCATGAGTTTGCCACTATTCCTGGAGTACGTGAGGACGTGCTTGATATTATTCTCAACCTGAAAGAAGTGGTCATGAAGACCTACACCAATCAGCCACAAATTGGTCGATTGGCTGTACAGGGTCCGGCAACAGTCACCGCAGCTCATTTTGAGCTGCCAGCTGAGGTGGAGCTCATCAACCCAGATCACTATGTGGCTTCGGTCGCCCAGGGTCATACCCTCGAAATGGAGTTTCGAGTGGAAAATGGTCGTGGTTATCGAGCGGTCAGCAACAATCGGGATGAGGCCACGGCATTGGACTTTATGCAGATTGACGCCATCTTTATGCCTGTCCGCAAGGTCAACTATTCAGTTGAAGAGACTATTGTTGGAGCCGACCAGCCTAAGGACCGCCTGCTGATGGAGGTCAGTACCAATGGTAGCCTCACCCCTCAACAGGCCATGAGTCAGGCAGCTGATATCTTAGTAGATCTGTTTAATCCCCTCAAAGATGTCACCCTTGAGCCCAAGCGGGACGAGGATATTAAGGAAGAGGACACCACGTACCAAATTCCGATTGAGGAGCTGCAGCTATCGGTACGGGCTTACAACTGTTTGAAGCGGGCTCAAATTAATTCTGTCTCTGATTTACTGGACTACAGCCAGGAAGATCTTCTGGAGATCAAAAACTTTGGCCAGAAGTCAGCAGAGGAGGTCGTTGAAGCTTTACATTATCGGCTAGGTATTATGCTGCCGATGGAGAAACCTAACAAGTCCTCCTAGAATTATATTTTTTGGCCTCGAACGTGATTCGGGCCATTGCTCCGAAGCCCCAGGCTTCGGTTTTTTCTTGTTGTTTATAACGCCAACAGAGGAGATTCCCATGCGCCATCGCTGCCGTACACCCCATTTGGGCAAACCTTCCGACCAGCGCCGAGCTTTATTGCGATCGCTAACAACCGAGCTTATTCGCCATGGCCGGATTAAAACCACTCTCACCCGTGCCAAAGCCGTCCGTTCCGAAGCCGATCGGATGATTACCCTAGCCAAAGAAGGGTCTCTGGCTGCTCGTCGGCGAGCCATGGGATATATGTACGATAGAGATCTGGTACATGCCCTGTTTGAGCAGGCCCCAACCCGCTATTCTGAGCGCCAAGGTGGCTACACTCGCATTGTACGCACGGTCAGTCGCCGGGGTGATAATTCCGTCATGGCCATCATTGAGCTGACCTAGACTCAATGGCCAACCGCACGATAGCCAAACAAATTGAGGCGGTGTCTGCAGACGATAGGAGAACCCAGCGGGTTGCTATCGTCATTCAGTACCAAGGCACTCACTTTCGTGGCTGGCAGCGTCAGGTCAAGGAGCGTACCGTACAAGCAGAGATTGAATCGGCAATAGCGTCAGTACTTGACCTAAACGTCACTATCCATGGAGCGGGCCGTACGGATGCAGGTGTACATGCGGCGGCTCAAGTAGCCCACTTTGATGTACCAAAGGTTATACCCGCCTATCGATGGGCTTCTATCCTCAATCATCGTCTGAGTGACGACATCGTCATTCGTGCCTCAGCACATGTTCCCAATGATTGGCATGCCCAGTATTCGGCCCAGTGGAGACGCTATCGGTACACACTCTATACGGATGCCTATCCCAATCTTTTTATTCGGCCCTACGCATGGCATTTTTACCACGAGTTTCTAGACGCTCAGCTTATGCAGTCGGCACTAAACCCCATGGTGGGTTATCATGAGCTAACTGCGTTTCATCGCGCGGGGTCTAGTCGTGCCCATTCTTGGGTTGAGTTGCAAGCGGCTGAGTGCTCCCGCCGTGGACCGTTTGTTCAGGTTGAGCTACAGGCTGCCGGTTTTCTCTACGGCATGGTGCGCCTAGTGATGGGTTTGCTCGTGCAGGTGGGGCGGGGTCGCCTAACCCCAACCGCCTTTACGGAGCTTTGGCAGTCCGGGCGTCGTGACATGGTAAAGCATGCCGCACCCGCACAAGGACTGTGCCTATTGCGGGTAGGGTACCAACACTTCCCTTTCTCACCGGAGGCTTGGTTTGATACCCAACCCCTTCTGACGCTTCACTCCACCACAAAGAATTTGGCTGTTTAGGTTGCTGATGCAATCTGTCGGCGGTGTTACAGCCTGCTGACGCCCCTAGCGGTCTTTTAGTTCGTTGATACCAGAGCCCAAGTATGTTTAAGACTTACATTCCTCCTGTTCAAGAAATTGAGAAAAAGTGGTACATCGTTGACGCTGCAGACAAGCGGCTCGGTCGTCTTGCCACAGAAATTGCCAGCATTTTACGCGGCAAAAACAAACCCACGTTTACCCCCAACATGGATACGGGTGACTTTGTAATTGTGATTAACGCTGAGAAGGTCGATGTCACCGGTAACAAACGTGAGCAAAAGCTGTATCGTCGCCATTCCGGCCGTCCCGGTGGAATGAAAGTAGAGACGTTTGCTCAACTACAAAAGCGAATTCCCGAACGCATTATTGAAAAGGCTGTCAAGGGAATGCTGCCCAAAAACGCCCTTGGACGTAAGCTATTTACGAACCTCAAGGTCTATGCGGGTACTGAGCATCCCCATGACGCCCAGAAGCCCGAAACCATTGATATTTAACGTCTAAACTAGCCGTCTAGCCATATTTACAAGGAGATTATAGTCATATGTCAGAAGGACAGTCCGATCGCGTTGTTTACTGGGGTACCGGTCGTCGTAAGGCATCTGTTGCCCGTGTGCGCCTAGTCCCTGGGGAAGGCAAGCTGGTTGTTAATGGCAAACCCGGCGAAACCCATCTTCAGAATAATTCTGCCTATATGTCAGCCACTAGAGCCCCGCTTGAGACCCTAGGGCTTGAATCTGACTATGATATTTTGGTCAATGTCCGGGGGGGGGGTCTGACCGGCCAGGCCGATGCCATTAAGCTTGGCGTCGCCCGCGCCCTTTGTGAGCTAGACCCCGCCAACCGTGGTCCCCTAAAGATTGAAGGATATTTGACCCGCGATCCTCGCTGCAAAGAACGTAAGAAGTACGGTTTAAAGAAAGCCCGTAAAGCATCTCAGTTCTCCAAGCGTTAAATTGAGGATCTCTATTTACGTTCTAACCATTTCCCTACCGAACCAGAACAATGCCAAAAGCTGATATTCATCCTGAGTGGTATCCCGACGCCAAGGTTTACTGCGATGGCAAACTCATTATGACCGTAGGCTCCACCAAGCCAGAGCTCCACGTGGATGTCTGGTCTGGCAACCATCCTTTTTACACGGGTACTCAGAAAATCATTGATACTGAGGGGCGTGTAGAACGGTTTCTCCGTAAGTATGGTATGGCTAGCGAGACTCAAAAGAGCGACGAGAGCACCGAAAGCTAGCTATTTACGATGGCATCTAGAATCCGAGGAGTACAAGTAACTCCTCGGATATTTTTGTTTTGAGACATTTTTGACCAAAGTCTGGCTATGATTACTAACCCGATCGTTGGAACTAAAACGGGACTGGTCTAGAATCGCCTTCAGGCTAATGCAATTGAGTAAACTCCATGGCTGAG
>JBCCAQ010000099.1:0-16572 GCA_039814735.1 Cyanobacteria bacterium P01_A01_bin.15 | reverse complement strand
CCACAGCCGCAGGTTTGGTCGGCGTTGGGGTTGGTAAACTGAAAACCGCCGCCAATCAGGGCGTCGCTATAGTCCAGCATGAGACCGTAGAGATAGAGCATGCTCTTTTTGTCGCAGATGACTTTGAACCCGTCATAGTCAAACACTTCGTCATGTTCGCCAATGTTGCCAGTGGTTTCAAAATCCATCATGTAGGACATGCCAGAGCAGCCCCCCTGGCGCACGCCTACCCGCAGACATAGCTCGTCTCCCTGTTTTTCTTTGAGGGCGAGCACATGCTGCAGAGCGGCTTTACTCATCATGATTCCCTGTTGCGGTTGGGTAGCTTGAGTCATGGGTCGTCCGGTTGATAAAGATTACTAGCGGTTGGTGATTTAATCTAGTGTAGCTCAGCCCCTGGCAAGGACCCTTCCTAGCTTTAATAGTTGGTATTGAGCGTCTCCGGTCGCGGTCGACCATAATTTTTTGGGCCACAGGTTTTTTAGCCACATTAGCCACAATAGTTGAACAAATCTATCGGGTCATCGCTATTGGCTTAATTCTTTTCCACAATAGAGGCTGTTCATATCCCCAAACTAGTTATCGCATTGATGCGATCATGGTTGCCAATGGCGCTCCTTTATAAGTAGCTCTAAATTATGACCCCACTGAGCCCGTTTACCCGTCGTCGGATCCAAAAGCTACCCCAAACGAACAGCGTTTGGGAGGGCGGGCGCTGCTCCATGCCTGAAGCGCAGGACGAGCACCAGGACTGCATTTTGTGGATTGATGGCAACCAGGGCTATGTGCGTAGCGTGGATATGGTGGCCGCCGACAGCGGCTATGAGGCGGTGGCCCGCAGCTTACTCCAGGCCATTGAGCATCCCCAAGGCCCCGCCGAACCTGGCCGTCCCCATCGCATAGTGGTCAACGATCGAGAGCTGCAGTTCTTTTTGCGAGGGGCGCTCCAGGAGCTGGGGATCGATGTCATCTATGGGGCGAAACTGCCCTGGGTGGATGAGATTTTTGATCATTTGCTATCTCAAATCAGCGTGCCCACCCTGGCCCTGCCGCTGGTGTATCGGGAGGCGCTCCACCAGCAGGCACTGGCCCTGTGGCACCAGACGCCCTGGTATCGCCTCAGCGAGCAGGAGCTGCTGGCCATAGAGGTAAATCGCTGGGAGACCGACACCCTCTATGTGTCGATCTTGGGAATGGCCGATGTGGACTATGGGCTGTTGTTTTATCGCAGCCTGGAGTCGCTGCTGCAGTTTCGTGAACGGGTGTTGGAGTGCGATCGCATGTCACCCCAGGCCCTGCAGCAGGTTTTTTTGACCCAGGACTGCTTTTTTCTTAACTATGTGGTGGCGCGTCCGCGTCAGGCAGAACCGGACGACTACGAATTTGGCAGTATCCATCCCCTAGAGGGGATGCGCCATGAGCTAGATGAGGCTGAAGCCGCCACCCTGATTGTGGTGTTAGACGCGCTCTGTCAGTTTTTTCAAACAGCGCCGGACTCGCTCAACGTGCTAGAGCCCATGGCCCAATCCCTGCGGGTGCCCAATCCGATGGCGGATGACGACCCACCCCACTGTGAGGTGAGCGTCATGTCACTGCCCAAGGTTTCCGCCAGCCTGATGTCGGAAACGGAGGAAATGATCGATGCTGAAGAGGAGAGGCTAGAGGATACGCCCGTCCTCCATGATGACCTGGTGCCGGATGGGGCGCTGATCCTGCTGAGCAAGCTGTCCCCGGAGCGCTTAAACCAGCTGCGCTTGAGCCAGGCCCACCACCAGGCCGCCTTTCAAGATAGTACGGTCAGAGACCCCTGGCCCGTAGTTATCATTCAGACATCGCGTCCCAAAGCCAAGGCGTTGGCAGAACGCATCCAAACGCTGGGCGGGATTCGCGCCATGTGCTTTAACCCCGGTCACGATCCCTTTAGCCAGCTCACCTTTCAGCTGGGCATTTGGCAGACCGGCGATCGCAACCTGCATTTGTTCCATGAGTATGACATCAGCGATCGGCACCACCGTCAGGCCCTAGACCAGTGGCACCAGCAGCAAATCAAAAGCCATGGGTGCTGCAGCATTATGATTGCGGCCGGGGTTACCGGTCGCAACCGGGGCAACCCGCAATCAAAGGATATTGTCGCCTCCTGGGAGGTGGGGTATTGCGATCCTGAAACCCTCAATCTGGAGCCCCTGGTGCTGGGGTATGCCGGTGAGTAGGCCCATAAACAAGCGACCAAGGTGCATACAACCAACAGCCGTCCCCATGTTCCGTAAAACAGGTTCTACAATCTATAGATGCTCTAATCTGTTTCGACTGTTTTCATGGCTCTTGCGTCCGTTACCCGTGCCCTCAGTAAGGCTGCCCTCACCCAGGAACTGCTCACCAAGCTAGACCAGCAGCAGCGGCTGGTTTTAAATGGGGTACCGCGTTTGCCCAAGGGGCTGGTGGTATCGGCCCTGGCCCAAGCCCAGGACCGGCCCCTGCTGGTGGTGACGGCCACCCTAGAAGAAGCGGGGCGCTGGACGGCGCAGCTAGAGGCCATGGGCTGGCCTCGGGTATCGCTATACCCCACCTCCGAAGCCTCCCCCTACGACCCGTTTGATCAAGAATCAGAAATGACCTGGGGCCAGCTGCAGGTGCTGGCGGATCTGCTCAAACCGTTGGACAAATCCGGTAAACCCACTGTGATTGTTGCCACCGAGCGGGCGCTGCAGCCCCACCTGCCCCCCGTGGATGCGTTTAAGCCCTACTGTCTACAGCTAGACCAGGGGATGGAGCTTAACCTCAAGCAGCTGTCGCGTACCCTGGCCACCCTGGGGTATGAGCGGGTACCCACGGTGGAAACCGAGGGCCAGTGGAGCCAGCGGGGGGACATTATTGATGTGTTTCCGGTGTCAGCGGAGCTGCCGGTGCGTTTAGAGCTATTTGGCGATGAGCTAGAGCGGCTGCGGGAATTTGACCCGGCCAACCAGCGATCCCTCGATAAAATTACAACCCTGCTGCTGACGACAACGGACTTTAGCCCGCTGATTGCGGCCACCTTAGAAAAGCAGGGGGTGCTGGCAGACCTGATGCCAGCGGCGGCTCAAGACGACTATGAAAACGGCCAGCGGGTAGAAGGACTACGGCGGTTTTTGGGGATTGCCTTTGAACAACCAGCGTCGCTGCTGGAGTATCTGTCAGAGGATACGCTGATCGCCATTGATGAACCGGACCAGTGCCGCGCCCACAGCACCCGCTGGTATGACCAGGTGGATAGCTACTGGCACGAGGTCAATGACACCCTGGGGGCCAGCGATGAGATTCAGCTGCCGGGGTCAGCGGTGCCCCGACTGCACCGACCGTTTGACCAGGCCCTAGAGGACCTGTCGCTGTTTTCCCAGGTGCTGCTGTCGGAGATTGCCGAGGAGGGGGTGGGGCTAAACCTGGCCAGCCGTCCGGTACCGGCCATTCCCCATCAGTTTGGCAAGCTGGCAGCAACGGTGCGGGGGGAGTGCGATCGCAAACACCAAATCTGGCTGATCTCCGCCCAGCCCAGCCGGTCCGTGGCCCTGCTCCAGGAGCACGACTGCCCCGCCCAGTTTATCCCCAACCCCAAAGACTACCCCGCCATCGAAAAGCTCCACAGCCAGTACGTCCCCGTCGGCGTCAAATATTCCGGTCTAGCCGAGCTAGAGGGGTTTATTCTCCCCACCTTTCGCATCGGCGTTGTCACCGACCGCGAGTTTTTTGGTCAGCATACCCTGGCCACCCCCAGCTATGTGCGCAAACGCCGCCGGGCCGCCTCCAAAAAGGTGGACCCCAACAAGCTGCGCCCCAACGACTTTGTGGTCCACCGCAGCCACGGCATCGGTCAGTTTCTTAAGCTAGAAAGTCTCACCATCGATGCCGAGACGCGGGAATATCTGGTAATCAAATACGCCGACGGGCTGCTGCGGGTAGCCGCCGACCAAATGGGCTCCCTCTCTCGGTTTCGTGCCTCCGCCGAGAAAAGCCCCCAGCTCAACAAAATGACCGGCAAGGCCTGGGAAAAGACTAAAACCCGTGCCAAAAAAGCCATCCAAAAAGTGGCTGTAGACCTGCTCAAGCTCTACGCCCAGCGCTCCCAGCTAGAGGGCTTTGCCTACCCCACCGACATGCCCTGGCAGCAGGAGCTAGAAGACTCTTTCCCATACCAGCCCACCCCGGACCAGCTCAAAGCCACCCAGGATGTCAAGCGGGATATGGAAAGCCTGCGCCCCATGGACCGCCTCGTGTGTGGCGATGTGGGCTTTGGTAAAACCGAAGTGGCGATCCGCTCCATCTTTAAGGCCATTACCGCTGGTAAACAGGTGGCCATGCTGGCTCCCACCACCATCCTTACCCAGCAGCACTACCACACCATCAAAGAGAGATTTGCCCCCTACCCGATCCAGGTGGGGCTGCTCAACCGCTTTCGCACCGCCAACGAACGCAAAGACATTGTGCAGCGGCTGGCCACCGGGGAGCTAGACATTGTTGTCGGCACCCACCAGCTGCTGGGCAAAGCGGTCAAATTCAAAGATTTGGGACTGCTGGTGGTGGACGAAGAACAGCGCTTTGGCGTCAACCAAAAAGAAAAAATCAAAGCCATGAAAACCGAGGTGGATGTGCTCACCCTCAGCGCCACCCCGATTCCCCGAACGCTATATATGTCCCTCTCCGGCGTCCGGGAAATGAGCCTGATTACCACGCCGCCGCCCTCTCGGCGACCGATTATGACCCACCTGGCCCCCTTTGACCCCGAAAAGGTGCGCGCCGCCATTCGTCAGGAGCTCGACCGGGGCGGCCAGGTATTTTACGTAGTACCCCGTGTAGAAGGCATCGAAGAGATCGCCGCCCGCATCCGCGAGATGATTCCCTCCATTCGGCTCGCGGTGGCCCACGGCCAGATGCAAGAGGGCGAACTAGAGGCAACCATGCTGGCCTTTAGCAGCGGTGAAGCGGACCTGATGGTATGCACCACCATTATTGAATCGGGGTTAGATATTCCTCGGGTCAATACAATTTTGATCGAAGACTCCCAAAAGTTTGGCCTATCCCAACTGTATCAGCTGCGGGGGCGGGTGGGTCGAGCCGGGATTCAGGCCCACGCCTGGTTGTTCTTCCCCCGTCAGGACAAACTCTCGGACAAGGCCCGCAAGCGGCTGCGGGCGATTCAAGAATTTACCCAGCTAGGTTCCGGCTATCAGCTGGCCATGCGAGACATGGAGATTCGCGGTATCGGCAACCTGCTGGGGGTGCAACAGTCGGGGCAAATGGAGGTGATCGGCTTTGACCTCTATATGGACATGCTACAGGAATCTATCGCCGAGATTCGCGGTCAAGAGATTCCCCAGGTGGACGACACCCAGATTGACCTAAAGCTGACGGCCTTTATCCCCAACAACTACATCAGCGACACCGATCAAAAGATGGGCATTTACCGCTCCCTGGTGGCCGCCGACACCAAGCGAGAACTCATGCAAATTGTGGCCGACCTCAACGATCGGTTTGGCCCGATTCCATCGGCGGTGGAACAGCTGGTAAAGATGCTAGAACTAAAACAAATCGCCAAACCCCTGGGCTTTGCCAAGATCAAACCCGAGGGCAAACAGCACGTGGTGATGGAAACCCCCATGGAAGCCCCCGCCTGGAAGCTGCTGCATGAGAAGGTACCAGGGCACCTAAAGTCGCGGTTTATCTATGCCTCAGGCAAGGTGACCGTGCGCGGTTTAGGGGTAATGAAGCCCGACAAGCAGCTAGAGAATTTGATTGAATGGCTGGGGTACATGCGCGGGGCGCTGACGGAACCTGCCCTGGCGGGAAGTGGAGTATAGGCCTGAATTACAAAAGGAATTGTCCGAGTGCCATCGGGAGAGCAAAAGTTAATTACTGCGATCGCAAGCTCAACAATCGTCTGCGGGTCAAAGTAAATCGGGTTGGGTGCAAATGAAGCGGCCCCCGAATGCTCAATCCCCTGGTCCACTGGCAAAATTAAAAGATAGCCGGTATTGGCCAGGCGGCCATGGTCATAGAGCTGCTGCAGGCTACGCAATACCTGCGGACTGCGATCGGTCTGGGCAAAAATCCGATCAACCCAGTCACCCCCCGGTAGATGCAGCTGGCTTTTAGGCACTTTTGCTCCATAGCCCATCAGGTCATCAGCGTCTGAGCCCAGCCACTCAGCAATCGATCGGGATGACGAGGTTGCAACCATAGTTTTTTTTATCGCGTACGCGTACCAAAGAGTCATCCATAGGGTGGCGAGTCATTGGCTGGCTAAAGTAAATAGGCCAACCCGTAAAGCCAAACCGTAGGGAAAAATACCGTGTATACAATTTTTGGTGACATGCTGTCGGGCAACTGTTACAAGGTTAAGCTGCTGCTGCAGTTTTTGATTCTTTCCCACGGGTGGGTACATGTGGATATCCTGGCCAATGAAACCCAGACCGATGATTTTCAAAAGATGAATCCCAATGCCAGAATTCCTGTGGTTCAGCTCACCGATGGCAGCTATCTTTGGGAGTCAGATGCGATTCTAAACTACTGCTGATATTAGCCTCTATGCCTACACCCACGTAGCCGATGAGGGTGGGTTTGATCTGTCGGGCTATGGCCCATTCAGCGATGGTTCCAAGACTTTGAGACTATTCCTGGCTATATCATAATGGCTAGGAAAAATGCGTAGGATGCGTTAGGCGACAGCAGTAACGCATCGGTGCCTTACTGCTCACAATGGTATCGAGGGTAGAGTCTACCCAGGGCCTATAAATTAGTCAAAACAGCGGTCCCAAAGAATTCCCAAGGGCCATTGCACCAGTGAAACCAAGACAAAATTCAGCAAATCATCAGTCAGAAAAGAGACTCGCCAGCAAACATGGTACCAGCCCTAAGCTTTTCCCCTTTTCCAGTCTTAGCCAGATACCTTATGGCCCCCTCAGCTAACAATCTCCCAGAGTACATCAATGCCCTTGCCAACAAAGTCTTTTTCCTGATGTTGTTCGATCCAATTAACCAAAGCAGGTTCGATGTTATTGCTTCCTTTGCCAAGTTCAATAAGAGACTTCGCAGCTGTATCACTGATTATCCAAAAATTATTAAAACCAAAACTCCAAGAATCATCCTTGAGTAGGTTGATTAAGGCCGTGACGACCGCATTCTGTTTCCATGTCTCTGAGTTTTGGGTGCTCCTCAACCTGTTTTGCTAACGCCCTGGCGAGCAAAACGATATCCGGACGCCCCTGGTTGTCTTCTAAAGGCTTTTGTAGCTCAGACCGGGCAGCCCCCTGAAAAAACTGATTGAGGAAAGGCCCATAGCCCCCCACCAGCCGCCCATCTTCCGGAAACCGATCAAATAGCCCATTAGGGTGAAATTCTTGATTGGCGGTTTTGATGGCTTGCTTTAGGGAAGTTTCGACATCACTGGGGTTGAGTCTGGCGCTGACGCCAGTGAGTAGGGTTTCACCCACTTTCTCAGTAGCAACGGTCAGGAGCGTTTCGAAAAAGGCCATCAGGACATATCAAGTTTTGCTGTTCCATTATGGCCCGTTTATTTTGGCTGTGCCAAGGGTGGGGGGTAGGTGGTTTTTGGAGAATGCCTAAGAATGCTCAACCGTGGCTTGACGCATTGAGTTGTTGCCTGGTAGTTTTAGAACCTGATGGTGAAAACGCCGTCATTCATACCCAAAAATTTAGCCGCGTGGGATGGCGGTGCTTGCAACCACCACCACCCCACTGACCCCTGACTGACACATCCAGTCCGGAGCTGTCGTTTATTGTACAGCCACCCCGGTCTGCCAAAGCCAAGGGTGGCTGGATTTTTGGGCTTCCTTCGCCTGCGGCTGCAGGCACTGTTCACCCCAAGGAGCCCATATGTCATTTTCTGATCCAGCGGATCAGGCCCCTCCCGGTCTGCCCGCCAACTTTTCGATCACCCTGCCGACCGGCGAGGTGATTCGCCATATTTTGTTGGGTCGTCCCAGCGGTATTCGCCAGACAATCCATCTGTTGCACAACCGGCGCTATGTGGAGACCAGCCAGTGGAGCCCGCTGATCGAGGTGCCAGACAATCGACTGATACTGACGCCGGAGCCTGGGGAGGTAGTGAGTCTGCTGACGCGGCGATTGTAGGTGGGTGTTGACTTGTCAATCTTGTTCTTGGCGGTGGGGCGTTAGCTCGCCCTGCACTGAAAGTGTCAGGGCTAATTGGGTGAAACCCCACTGTACGCGCCAGCGTTCCCGCAGGGTAGGGGTTAAGCGATCGCTATAAGCTCAATATTCAGGGCATCACCGCCAGCGTTGTCCCTTTAGTGGACAGCCCTCGGTTAGCGCTGGGTTTTTAACCCGGCGCGGGTGAATGCCCCTCAACCAACAGAGCTGTTGTCTGCAGCCGGGCAACAGCTCTATATCTCGGTCAAGGCTGCCGCCTCATCGGGAATCAGCGCAACGCCATTAACCAGCCGTAAAACCGCACTCAGATACCCTGGTTCCAGGGTCATCGCAGGCATCCCATGCCTACCCAACACCGCCTGAACCCGTTCATGGGCCTCTGGCAGCCGATCAAATGGAATATCTGGAAACGTATGGTGTACGGCATGGTAATTTAACCCGCCGATCAGCCAGCTAAACCACCGACTGGTGTGTACATTTCGAGAGGAGTATAGCTGAGTTAGCTGGTGGCTGTCCGCCTGCTGCCACAGGCCGTAATGTTCTAGCAGCCCTCGGGTTTGAGCAATCATACCCACCACCCGCTCTAAACACAGCCACAACAGAAAGTAGCGCCGCAGGCTCCCATGGGAGACAACCACAGCGGCAATCAAACAGCCCTGCACCAATGCCATCCCCACCAGGTCAGTCACCAGCTGAGCCCTGAGCTGGGGTAGGAGGTCTTGAAACCGCCGCCCGCCCATGAGAGTTTTAACAATAACGCCAGCTCCACCCAGGATAAAAATATCAATCGGCCACTGATGCCGCACATACAACCGTAGCCAGGGTGACGCCTGCTGATAGTCTTTTAGCGTCCACTGGTAGCGCTCCGGATCCCTTAAATCTAAACCATTCCAGCCGTGATGCAGCCGGTGCAGCTCTGAATACACCCCCACGGGCCACAGCATGGGCCAGGAGATCATTCGCGCTAACACGTTCTCAACCCGAGGCCAGCCTAAAAGGGTATGGTGAGCCATATCATGGGTGCAGATTAGCCAAAGCGCATAAAACACTCCGGCGCTAACGGTCCACAGCCAAAACCCAATTTCAGACGGGGTTGTCCACGCTAGGGTAAGGCTACTCAACATTGCCGCGCCCAATAGGCCAAAGCGCCAGCAGCCCTGCCAAACACTGACGCCTCGCAGATCTCCAACAGTCTTCTGCAGCGTTTTATTGGCAATTGTAGGTTTCAAACCGCTATCTAGCATACTTGCAGCAAGGTCGCAGAATCGTACGGAAAATCTGCAACGTCTTACCCACTATAGCGATATTTTTGTGTTCTCTAAAGCCATATCGGGTAGGTTTTTTAGGAGCTCATCCTTGACTGGGTATTGCCACCAAAGGCTCACTGAATAGTATCGAGGGTCATGCATGTCAGACATCAGTACACCACCAGGCCCACAAACCATTGTCAGTGACTATAATGTTCGTGAAGTTAGCCTTCAGATATGTCAAGAGAGCGTAAAGCAGGCGTAAAGCCTCAATCCTGGACAGTGGGAGACAATCTCTGTCAGCACCGGGTATCCCGCATCACCAACGCTCAGCTTTTTAAGGGGGCATCTACCGTTTAGCCCTCGATTTCCTTAGCAGAGCTATGCTCTTTCTAGACAGCGCCCTGTCTACTTTTCAGCTTGACTATGACATCGCACCAAAAAGCATCACCTTGGACGTTTCCAGACTCCTGGAAACATTACCTGAATTGACCATGCCTGGGATTACCCCTATCTTGCCAGATATCGGCATCCCAAAGCCTGTCATACGGGAAAATGCGCTCCCAGGCCTTCTTGCGCCTGCTGACACGGTCTGCCGATTTTTATCTGGCAGACCAGCTCTCCCTTGTAGATCTACGGTGTATACACAAGTATTGGAACCTATCGTTTGCGGCTGCCTCACCCCCTCTAACTCCCCCTTGGTAAGGGGGAGGACTACAACTTCCCCCCTTACCAAGGGGGGATTGAGGGGGGTAATGCAGGATTTTGAGCCCCAGTCCAAGATGTGTGTACACGGTAGCCCTGTAGATAGAAGCGATCCGCTCATCAACAACAATCTTTCAGACCCCAACAACGATATGCTTCTCTACACCATAGTCTCAGCGCTTGCAGATATCGAAACGCTGACCAGCCATACGCTGATCGCCAACGCCTCAGCCGAGCAAAGGGTCCTCGATATCACCGATCTTCCCCCAGAACTTTTCGAAACCTATCCCCGCCTAGTCAACGCCGTTGCCAACGACGGTCGCAATGACGCGGCCACCATCCAAACCGTCATTAACTGGGCGAGTGCCCAGCAGGCGGCTGGCAGCACCGAGCGACCCACCATCTATATTCCTGTGGGTGTTTTTGACCTGGCAAAAACTATCAACGTCGATGCGGCAGATGTGACATTTCAAGGGGCGGGGCCAGGGCGTACGGTTTTGCAAAATGCCAATACCTTTAAGGTGGGCACCGCCAGCCTACCCGATGGTGAAACCACCGTTGACTCCAGCAGTCGCAGTGCCTATCTATTTAATCTTCAGCAGTCGGCAGATAATGTTTCGTTTATGGATATGACCTTACGTGGACCAGAAATTCACGGAGGAATTTTTGGTGAGCAAACCGATCGGCTGGTGATTAGGGATATTGAATTTAACAATTTTTTGTGGAGCGCTGTGCGGCTTCTGTCCGTCAGCGATGCCCGCATTCACAACAACGCGTTTATTGATGCTGGTGGCCAAGCCAAAGGCGATAGCGGTGTGACCGGCGGTTCAATATTTGCCACATATCTCAACAATTCAGAGATTTATAACAATCGTATTTCTGAAAGTAAAGACCGTAATCGAGAAGTGTATGGCATCAAGGGTAGAAAGTTTCAAAACACACGGATCTATAAAAACACCATTCGTACCAATTTTGCCATTGAGCTACCATTTGAACATGATAGCTTTGTCGAGATCGACCACAACTACCTCAGCGGTGCCATTTCAGTGCCAAAGTTTGCCGGTGGTAAAGTGCCTGACAACGGGTTTACATTCCATATTCACCATAACTACTTTACCCAGTCCTATTCCTTGGAGTGGGCGCGCAACGGCGCAGAAGTTGACCACAATGTGTTTGTTTTTGCGACTGACAAAGATAATGGCAACCTGATTTCAAATTTTGATTCAGAACCCGCCCAGGGACCTACCCTGTTTCACAACAATCTGATTTTAAATCCGGGTAGGGGAATTGTGTGGCACAAGGGTATCTACAACAACTTTTCATTTTATAATAATGAAGTTGTTGCCAATAAAACCATAACGCCTAGAAAGGACGGACTGTTCGGATTTAATGAAAAGACTGACTTTAGCACCATTGAGATCAGGGACAATCTGATTCAGGCCAATGGTACCCCTCGACCGTTGATGCGCAATCAAGCTAGCTATGGCGCAATGATCAAAAACAATAAACTGGTCAATATTTCCGACGTCAATAAATTTAAAAACCCAGCCACAGGAGCACCCCGTGGTCTTCGCGAGCCGCTCTCCTTCCAGGCGGGTGCCAACGGCGAATTTACTATTAACGGATTTGAGGTGACTTCTCCTGCAGCCCCGTAGTCGGGCTGCAGGAGAAGTCATGCCGGTCGCCCCTAGGTTGTCAGTTTGGTCTCCTCGCAGTGGCCTTCTCCAACGTGTCCAAGGCTGGGTAAAAGCTCCATCAGTATCTGATAGTCCTCAGCCGAGAGCTGGGCCTCAAGGTCGTCGCTGTTGACGGCTAGCTGGCCGTCTTGGGCCAGGGCGGCTAGGGGATCAAATCCCAATGCTCCTACATTTAGATCATCATCAGCGGGGGTTTCCGCATCCCCAAAAAGGTGGTCAAAATGGAAGGTGGCTTCCACATCCCCGCTATCGCCGTCACTTACTAGCCCCTTGCGGTCATCGCCTACAAAGTCACCACAGGTAAAGCTCAGCTCCTCTGAGATTTGTAAGACAAAGTCTACGGTTTCTCCATCTTTGGTCGCATTGCCCTCAAGCATTAGCGGATAGCCCTGGGCAGCCCCGTCGGGTGCACTCACCATTTGCCAAGACAGCGCGTTGTATCGACCAGCCGGAACCTCGAGCTCAGCCACCGGGATCGGCTCCGCTGAGTCATCACCCTCGGCCAGGTCAATGGTAATTGCCTGATCCGTGCCAACTTCCGCCTTGGCCTCTAGAGTTTCGCTAGTCTGTGGGTCAAAGGGTGGATCCGTTTGATAGGCCTTAACATCGTCCAAAGTAACGTAAGCATGATCAAAGCTGACCTGCCAACCGTCCTTGGTTGTAAATCCTTGGCGTACAAAATCCTCACCGTTAGCACGGATTGTCAGTGTGCCTGAGCCAGTATCAGCGGCTGGTGTGGCGGCTGGGTCGGCCGTCTGAGATGCTGGCTCACCACAGGCCAAAAGCCCGATCGAGGACATGAGGCTAGCACCGATCAAAACTGAGAACTGACGCGTAGGCTTGTTGGGCATTGCAAAACCTTCTGAGTAGGGGGTGGGTATAACAGTGCAAATTATGATCAACTTTTAGGCTGGCAACAATGCCCTGGGGGGGGAACATCAATCCTTTTTGATATCTGTAAAAGCGTTATGGGCTTTAACCCAGGGTCAGCACCAGATTCGACTCTTTAACAAAATCAGTGGATTTTCCATATTTTCTATCCCCCCAGGCATGATCAAAATAATCCCAGGCAAACCCGACTAATTCCTCCATCACTATGCAAGACTTCAATTGGAAAAAGCTTCAAAATGGTTCGGATATTCGCGGCGTTGCCGTTGAGGGTGTTCCCAACGAGCCCGTCAACCTGACCCCAGAAATCGTTCAGCTTTTGGGCCAGGCATTTACTACCTGGCTGGCCCAAAAGCTTGGCAAACCCACGACGGCTCTGCAGATGGCCGTGGGTCGAGATAGCCGAGTATCGGGCCCGGTCTTAATGCAGGGAGTCATGGACGGCATGGCTAGCCTAGGTGCTAGCGTTTACGACGTTGGCATGGCCTCTACACCCGCCATGTTTATGAGCACCGTTACCTCCGGTTTTGACTGCGATGGCGCGATCATGATGACCGCCAGTCACCTCCCCTTCAATCGCAATGGCCTCAAGTTTTTTACCGCCCAGGGGGGGCTGGGCAAACCGGATATCAGCGAAATTTTAGCCCTGGCTGAGCAAAACAACTTTTCAAAAGAGGCCATGGCGGGCTCTATCACAGTCCGGGATTTTATCTCCACCTATGCAGAGCAGCTTGTACAAAAAATTCGCACCGCTGTTAATCATCCTCACCATTTTGAGCAGCCGCTACAGGGGCTCAAAATTATTGTCGATGCTGGTAACGGCGCTGGAGGATTTTACGCCAGTAAAGTGCTAGAACCCCTGGGGGCCGATACCACCGGGAGCCAGTTTTTAGACCCCGATGGCATGTTTCCCAATCATATTCCTAACCCCGAAGATTCCGCTGCCATGGCTTCTATCTGTCAGGCCGTACTCGCCCACAAGGCGGACTTTGGCATTATTTTTGATACGGATGTCGATCGGTCTGCCGCAGTGGATCATCAGGGCCAAGAACTCAACCGCAATCGCCTGATTGCTCTGATTTCGGCCATTGTACTGCAGGAGCATCCGGGGTCTACCATTGTCACCGACTCCATTACCTCCGACGGGCTTACCCAGTTCATTGAGCAAACGCTGCAGGGAAACCATCATCGCTTTAAGCGGGGTTACAAAAATGTGATCACCGAAGCTGTGCGTCTCAACCAAACGGGAGAAGAGTCGTGGCTGGCGATTGAGACCTCTGGCCACGGGGCCATGCGAGAAAATTATTTTTTAGATGATGGGGCCTACCTGGTCAGTAAACTACTGATTGAGCTGGCTAATGCCAACCAAGCAGGACGCTCGTTAACTGACCTAATTGCTCCCCTCAAGGAGCCAAAAGAAAGTCGAGAGATCCGCATCAAAATCGGAGTAGACGAGTTTAAACCCTACGGCGAAAATATCATTCAGCAGCTTCAGAGGTTTGTTGCCCAACAGACTGACTGGTCGCTGGTCCCCAACAACTACGAAGGTATCCGGGTTGGCTGCTCATCTTCAGAAGAGGACGGCTGGTTTCTGCTACGGCTCTCTCTCCACGATCCGGTACTACCTTTAAATATTGAGTCAAACGTAGCAGGAGGCGTCGCTAAAATTAGCAAACGTCTGCTGGAATTTTTTGACACCGTTGAATCGTTGGATCTATCTGCATTTGCCTAAAAATATTGCTAAGGGATAAGGATTGTATAAGATCCCACGCCTGGATGGAGAAAGGCCACAGCGCACAACCGGTAACAGGAGCCTGGCAGTAGTTTGGATCCGTGTTGTGGTATCGGGAAACACATATGTCATAAACGGATCTTGGCAAAAGGCCGCCCCTAAAACAGCGGCGGCCCTTTTTTGCTGAGCCGGTGTCAACCCATGTTTAGACGGGTAAGTCATTGACAAAACGATACGGGATGGTTAAACGCTCAAACAGCTATTCAGCCTCCAATCTAAAACACAAAAAAATGGTCAGACATGCAAACCTTAAATCCTTATGATTGATCGACTCCCTGGTGTGGAGAATGCTTGGGCTGAGTCCGAGTTTGAAAAAACTATCGGGCAAGATGATTAAATCTGTTTGGAACGATAAATATCGAAGAGTATTTAGCTAAAAAAGAGGCCCTGTTGTAGATATACGTTGAAATGCTCTTTCCTAGTGCAGACTTGTCTATCATTACTAGTAGAGTCATAAATATTAATCCTTAATAGCCATATATAAGCTCATTAAGGAGCATTTAAGAATCTCTATAAAAGAACGATATTTTGATAGCTAGACAAAAAAGAGTACAGGATGAACGGCTTGAGCACCTATGAATGTGGCCTAATATACAGTCCCTGTTTCTACTAAGAATATGTCAGGTTTTGAAGGCTCAAATCTGACTCTTAAGACTTGCTGATAATCCACCATATAGTGGGATTTATCGCTAATATTTAGATGTAGTCACCCCTAGATTTTGGTCAGTGCTGTGGCTGATGTGGCCATATAGACATGCGGTCTTATTTGACCCAGTTTCAGCACCCATGGTTACTTAAGTAGCTACATGCTGAGGTTCCAGAGAGTTTCCTTAAAGCTGGTGTCATATTTTTTGAGAAAACACGTTAGCCAGGAGCCATCGTATGCAATAGGGAGAGCACGATGAACCTAGATGGTGTAGGAGAAGAGCAAATTCACACGATTTTGGTGCTAGTAACGCTGAATATGATCGTTTTTGTTGCCCTGATGCTGAGGGTTCAAGCCAATTTCTCCTCTTTACACTGGTGTGATTTGTTGTAAGTAGTTAGAGTATGTTCGAGTATTTACCCCCACTAAACGATCACAATTTGCCCTATCCCGATACAATCCATCCGATTGTGGTGCATTTTGTCATCGCTATGGTGTTGTTCTCTTTTGTATGTGATGCGATTGGCTATTTTACCCGCAACGTTCGTCTTTATGAGGTGAGCTGGTGGAATTTGTGTTTTGCCACGGTTTCTATCTTTATAGCCGTCATTTTTGGTCAGGTTGAAGCTGGGTTAGCTGAACCTTATACCGCTGCGGAGTCAGCTCTCAATTTACATACTCTGATTGGCTGGTCTCTCTCCGGGATCATCGCTGCCGTCACAGCGTGGCGCTATATTCTTCGCTCCCGCGATCCAAAAACGCTGCCTGCGCCATTTTTAGGTGTGGGTGTTGTTCTGGTGGGACTGGTATTTTTCCAGGTTTACCTGGGGGATTTGCTTGTCTGGATCTATGGATTGCATACGGTGCCAGTAGTCGAAGCTGCTAGAGAGGGAGTGTTTTAGTGAATTCAAGTCTGATTGACCAGCTGCAGCTGGGGACTAATGGGCTGCCTTATCAGATTCCCATTCATCCAAATCTGGTGCACCTTACCCTGGGCCTATTTATTGTGGCCATTGCCTTTGATATTGTCGGTGTGCTGTTTCCATTGGAAAAGCCCGTCTTTAAACTGTTGGCAATTCCTGCAACGCGCTCCAACTTTTTTGATGTGGGCTGGTACAACATGCTAGCGGCGGCCATTGTTACCTTTTTTACAGTGGCGGCGGGTTTCTATGAGATTATGCTGGCCCAGCCCCCCTCCGATGTAGAAAGTATCTGGGGTCTGCGGGCCATGGAAACGATGCTTTGGCACGGTGTGGGCGGTGTGGTGCTACTGCTGCTAATTGTAGCCATGACGGTTTGGCGAGGGTTCCAGCGTTTTGTCTGGAACCGTGATAAGGCTCGTCAGGTGCAGTGGGCCTATGTATTTGCTGGTCTAGGAATTTTTGCACTTATGTTTGTGCATGGCACCCTGGGGGCGCAGCTGGCGGCTGAGTT
>JBCCAQ010000263.1:0-7357 GCA_039814735.1 Cyanobacteria bacterium P01_A01_bin.15 | reverse complement strand
GGCCGCCCGCTGCTGCTAGCGTGTTGACTATCTTTAGTTCAGGGGTCCAAAGTCCATGACGGTAACTGCTTACGCCACTCCGGCATTCTGTGACGGTATTCAATATTTTGGTGAGGCCCCGACCGAGATGGCGGCCTATTTAGAGACGGCGGCCATCGGTGAGGGTGAGCGTGAGATCGCATCCCCCAGCGACCCCAAAGCGGTTTACCAGACCATGCTGGCCGCCGATGCCCTGCGCTATTTGACCCTGCAGATGACCGCTAGCAAACAGACCGGTCACCCCGGTGGATTTGCCAGTATCGCCGATGGCATTGCTGCCCTGGTCATGCTGGGTTACAAAAATCTAATTACCGAGGTGGGTCACCACGCGCCCGGTTTCTACAGCACGGTTTTCCTCGACCGTTCTTTAGAAGACATGGGGATTGAAACCGTCAGCCAGCTGTGCGATCGCTTCCGTGAAACCGACGGGTTGCTCGGTCACCTTTCGGGACAAATTCCAGGATTGCTAAACCCGGCAGGCCCCCTGGGGCAGGGCCAGCACTTCGCCATGGCCGGGGCCAAGCTCCACCCCAACACGCTGTTTCCGGTCACCATCGGCGATGGCGGTCTGGGGGAGCCCTACATTATGAGCGGCATCGGCCACTTCACCACGGCCTATCCCCAGTCCACTAACTTCCTACCCATTTTGGTGTGGAACGGATTTTCCCAGGAGCACCACAGCATGGTGTCCACCCAGTCCAACGAGGCCATGGTGGCCTACTGGCGGGGCCACGGTTTTAAGGATGTAATCCTAGTGGATGCCAAGGACTATGACGACGCGGATCAGCCCGGAGCCTATGTAGATAGCACCGCCTTTTCCCTCAAACAGCGCCTAGCCTTTACCCAGGCGCTGCTCGAGGCCACCGATAAAGCGGCCAAGCAGGCCCTCTCCGGTACGCTGACGGTGCTCATCGTCAAACAGCTTAAGGGAGCGGGCGTTCATAAGCGCGGTGCCAAATCCCATAACCTCTACCCCGGTGACAGCCTCGAAAAGGACTATATTATGGCAGCCCTCCAGGCCAGGGCGCTGCCGACCGCCGGTTGGGACCTAGTGCGTACCAACTTTGCCCGGTCTAACGGTGGCCCCAATGTCAAAACCGCCGTCACCGAGTCAGAGCCGCCGCTGGCAGACCTAGGAGTACTGCCCTTAAATGAGTTTGCCGTTGACGGTGACAAACAGATAGCCACCACCGCCATGGGGGTGCTAGTGGGTCACGTCGGCCAAAAAGACTCCACCTTTGTGGTCACCAACGCCGACGGCAACGCCGCCTCCGGTATCAACAACATTAACCAGGCCCTCAAGATTGTCCACCCGACCACGGATGAGCTGTACTTCCAAGGCCCCAACGGTCAGGTCTATGAGCCCCTGAGCGAAGACGCCTGTGCGGGCATGGCCGCCGCCCAGGCCCTGTTTGGCGGTCGCAGCCTCTGGTGCTCCTACGAATCTTTTGCCATCAACGGTCTGCCCATTTGGCAAACCGTCACCCAGGCCATGGCGGAGCTGCGCCGCAGTACGCCATCTACCATCTGTCTGTTTACCGCCGGTGCCCTAGAGCAAGGGCGCAACGGCTGGACCCACCAGCGTCCAGAAATCGAGAATTACTTTGCCGCCATGATGCGTAATGGCAATGTCTTTCCCCTCTTTCCCATCGATGCTAACAGTATTCAAGCCTGTTACGAATGGGCGGTGGGGACTAGCAACAAGGGCATTACCATCACAGCGAGTAAGTCTCCTCTGCCGGTACGTACCACCCTGGCCCAAACCCGTGAGGCCCTAGAAACCGGGGCTATCGTACTACAAGAAACGCCGGGGGATAAAACGGTTGTTTTTGCCGTTGTCGGCGACATGATGCTGCTACCCGTATTAGAAGCAACTGCCGCCCTGGCCGCCGCCGGGATCGGTTCTAAAGTTGTTGGCATTGTTAGCCCTAGGCGTCTGTATCGTGCTAGCGACGTGGCCTGGGAAACCTGCCGCGACGGTGATGGCACCTTCTTGAGCGACGCTGACTTTTTGGCTCTATTCGGTGGCGATGCTCTTTTAGGGGTCACCGGTGGCTCTAGCGCCATGCTAGAACCCGTCATGCTTCGCAGCAGCAGCCCTCGGGATGTGATGGCTTGGAAGCGGGGCGAGACTACATCCAGTGCCGGTCAGCTGTTTGCCTTTAATGGGTTAACCGCTGAGGGGCTGTCCCAGAGAGGTAAAGCTTTGCTGGGTTAGTCAGCGCGTATAAAGGCGGTACCGGGCGTTCTCATAGAGAACAGGCAGCTCCAGCTGTTGGCTAACTACGGTCACAGCGTAGCTGCTCTGGTACTTGTCCATGAGGTTACTGATCTGGGCGGTGCTCAAGCCGTTATAGGCATCGCTCAGAGCCCCGCGTACTTTACGGCGGGCATCGCTACGGCGGTCCACATAGCTAAGCAAATCAATGCCGCCGCCCAGGTCGCTCATGCGCTCATACCAGGCATCCACATCCGCCGAAGAAGCACTGGGCACAAACCGAAACTTAGCCACCGCCGGTCGCTCCGACAGCCAGGCCAGCTGGTCGAGCTGTACCGGCGGGGAGATCACCAGCTCCCCCTCAGGAATATTCTGTTTGATCCAAATGCCCAGGCTTTTTAGCTCCGGGTTGACCCCTTGCTCGTCGCCGGGAAAGTCCCGCAGGGCCATACCGTAGCTATAGAAACGTGTGGCCTCTGCCCCAAAGCCAATGAGAATGATCAGGGTAAGTGCGATCGCACCTCGCCTGTGTCGAAACAACACTTTTTCCAACGCCAGCGCCAAAAATAACGACGCCCCCAGCGCCAGCATCAAATCCCCCACCCGAAAGGGATAGTACTGCAAAATTTGGCCGTTGCGATCCAAGGGAGCCACCAAAATTCCAGCCCCAAACAATATCAGGCTGCAGAGCACAAAACAGACAAAATCCGACCGATACTCGGTGGTTTCGGTTCTGGGTAAATCGCTGTTGTCTTGCTTGACCAACACATAAAAAACGCTTCCCCCAAACACCACCAGATACGCCACCAGCAACAGCCATTCATCCAGGGGCCAAGCCATGGGGTTCACATGGTGCGGATTACGCAAAAACGAATAAATATACGATGGCAAGACCCGACTCTCCTCCACCGGAGAAAGCACCTGGGTCAGCACCGCCGTCAGGGCAAAAACACTCGTCACCCCATAGATCGCCAGCGCTGCCAGCCAGCGTCGCCCGTCTAACAGCACATCTCGCCGTCGCCACAGCAGCCACAGCAGCATCACAATCGACGACCAGCCCCCCACCAACGCATGGAAGGATGCTGCAATCCCAAGCCAGGCCGTCATCCAAAGATAGCGCCCCACAAAAGCAGCCGATAGCGCCATAAAAACAGCGCTATAGGCAAACACCTTAGGCTCCACACTACCCATCAGCCATTCCCCCGCCATCACCCCCTGGGGACGCCGCACATACACAAACAGGCCAATCGCCACCAGCAGTGTGAGCAATCGAATACCCAAGCGGCGAGACAGGGTCCACAGCCCCACCGCAATGGCCAAGTACCCAAAAATACGACCAATAATTGACGTCGCGAGAAACCCAACAGCCGTAGTCAGCGGCCCAAATATCAGTTGAAAAAGCAGCCGATAGCCGGACGGCTCACTATAGTAAATATCCCCCGCCAGCCAGCTGGGCTCAACAAAGTTACGGGACAGCGGCAGATGATGCAGCTCATTCACCTGTCCCATGTTGCGAATAAACAAAAACTTGAGACACAAAAACAGGGTAATGGTGCCAATCGGTAGCACCCAGGCTTGAATAACAGACGGCTTCCGGTCCAAAAAGCTCACACTACCCCTACTGAACGCAACAGCCTGAGAACCAGTCCCAGGCTGCGCCAGTTTACCATCCAAACCTCAACGCACCTTAAATGCTTACAGCCCCTGTCGGCGTTGATCAAGGGATAGCTTTTCTGCTGATTGCCCACGCGCTTTGCTGACTTCGACTCCCCCAGTCAGCAAAGCGCTACGAAAAATCTTTAGTTAGCCAGCACACCGGGCCAGTTTTGATCCGCCTTGGCAATATTGCCAGGGATATCCTGAGACCAACGTCTTTGCACGCCGGCGTTGTAGTTCAAATAGAGCCTGCCATCGACAATTTCCCAAGAGGTGGGCTCAATCGATGCCGTCGTCCCCTGACTCACAGCCCAGGCACAAAAACCACCATACTGAGGCGCATATTCTTCAGGATTCGCCGCAAACAGATCGCGATTTTCCGCCGAGGCAAACTGCCAGGTGGCCCCTTCCCAATCATAGGTAAACGCATCACTGCCCGGTGTGTATTCACCCTCAGTAAAGTAAGCCACCGGATCCGCGCCGCGAATAGCCACCCCATCTTCAGCAAATACGGCATAGGCGGCTGTCTGCTCAGGGGCTTGTTCTGGAGCCTGCGCCGTCACCTCAGCCGGGGCTTCAGCCTCAGCCGGTGCCTCAGACACAGCCGTAGAGTCAGAAGATACCGCACAGCTCCCTAGGAGCATCGTACCGGCTAGTGCTACAGAAAAAAGGACAGAGCGTTTCATAGAGCGTTGGGTTGATAAGGATACTTGATTACTTAATTGCCGTTGCTGATTTAAGGGATGAACCGATCTGTGAAATATGCTGGTGGCCAATAGTTGGCAGATAAAGTCATACCGGGGAGCAGCAACGCCACTTAATATTATGCCGTTGCTGATTTAGGGGATGCATCGGTCTATTGAAAATGCCAAACACCCGCATCTTGCAGATAAAGTCATCTCGAGGATCAGCGACGCTAATTTTATTAATACGCAGTGAACCTGAAAGCCACCTGAGAAGTTTTTCCCAGTTCCCTGAGAGGGCAACTACTAGCATTGCCCAGCAACCAGCTGCGATGCCACCCTAGCCAAGAACCACTTCAAGGTGCTGATGGTCAAAATTACCACAGTAAAAAAAGTCTTGACTGGGTAGGGCCACAGCTGCTAGCCTACACAGTTAATAGCGACCGGACCACGGATTGCTATTTGCTCCCAAAAATTTAGCCGCGCTGAATGACAGTGATAGCAACACCGCCATCCAGCTAACCCTCCAAACTGACAACCCAGTCTGGAAAGCTGTATTGATTCTACAGCCACTCCAGCATGCCAGCGCCGGGGTGGCTATCTTTTTGGGCGCTTTCCTCCATTAACTCTAAGGAAAACGCCCACAATGAATGTCCCACATCAGGCACCCCAGGTGCCGCCATGTTTGCCTGCCGATCTTTCTATCACCCTACCTACGGGTGAATCCATCCGCCATATCCTGCTGGGCAGTCCCGGCGGCATCCGTCAGACCATCCACTTGCTCCACAACCTGCGCTACGCAGAAACCAGCCAGTGGAGCCCACTAATCGAGGTGCCAGACAACCAGCTGATCCTAACGCCCAACCCGGGCGAAGCGATCAGTCTCCTGGCAAAGCGGCTGTAACCACACTTCGGAAGCAGGTAGGCTCTCCCACAGGCATGTCTGTGGGAGCAGTCTGCACATTTGCTGGTAACAACAATATCTTTTGAGTTTGATGGAAAAGTTTTCCGGGCAGAATATCGCCAGGGAGTAAAGCGTGATCGAGCGCTTTTCTGTTATGGCAAGGCTTCAACTGCCCTACCGGTAGATTTTTCGGCGTTTGATGGGCCATTGGCAACTGGTCGGATCGCCTGATCGCAAAAGTGTTTTACAAAGTGTTGGGCTTCAGTGAGATTATCTGGATAGTTAAGCGGCTCCCAGATGTGTCCATTAAGGTTGTGGATTTCTTGATAATAGAAGCCGTGCTTTGCAAGATAGCTAACAACATCCCACAGCGCCTGATTTGATTTCTTAGGTGGATGAAACTTAACGCCCATTTGGTAGGCGGTATGGCCGCAGTGGGGACAGAGCCTAACAAATCCTGGGGATTTGCCAGGACGCTTAAACGTAGTGTGGCAGTCAAAACACGCAAAAGGGGCAGTGCCATGCATAATAATACGTCCTTTGCTTTCGTTAATTTTTCACACCTTCACGCCCCTATTATTGCGTAGTTATTTCGCTGCAATCACGACAGATCCATAACTTATTAATCGTGTCAATCGCACTGGCGGTATAGCATTTATGGCTTTGGGCACATACTTTCACAACAAACCCCCTAACCATGTCTTGTGTTGAGACGGTCAGAGGGTTTTATCTTGTTTGTTTGCCTATCGGTTGTAAACCTAAAACAGATCTTTGTCGGTCACCGCCCCTTGGCTACTCGATGCAACTAAGGTCGCATACTTGGCCAGCACACCCCGCGTATAGCGAGGCTCCGGAGCTGTCCAATTCTCTCGTCGTTGGGCTAGCTCATCCTCCGACACGTTGAGCTGCAACAACAGCCGATCGGCATCCATGGTGATAGAATCGCCCTCTTCAACCAGGCCGATAGTACCGCCAACCGCAGCTTCAGGGGCCACGTGCCCCACCACCATGCCATAGGTGCCACCGGAGAAACGACCGTCGGTAATCAAACCAACCGAATCGCCCAAACCGGCACCAATAATGGCTGATGTAGGCGCTAACATCTCCCGCATGCCAGGCCCGCCTTTGGGGCCTTCATAGCGGATCACTAGAATATCTCCGGCCTTGATCTTACCTGCCAAAATGGCATCTAGACAGGCTTCTTCGGACTCAAAGACACGAGCGGGACCGGTGATGCTACGTTTTTTGATGCCGGTGAGTTTTGCAACGGAGCCTTCGGTGGCGAGGTTACCTTTGAGAATGCCGAGGTGGCCCTGGGCATAGATGGGCTGGTCAAAGGGACGAATGACATCTTGATCGGGGCTGGGCTGATCGGGTATATCAGCCAGGACATCGGCAATGGTTTGACCGGTAACGCTCAGGGCATCGCCATGGAGCAGTCCCTGATTTAGCAGCATCTTCATCACCTGGGGAATACCGCCTGCTTTGTGTAGGTCGGTGGCGACATAGCGCCCCGAAGGTTTGAGATCACAAAACACCGGCACGCGATTGCGAATAACCTCAAAGTCATCAATGGTAAGTTCCACACCGATGGTGTGGGCAATGGCCAACAGATGCAGCACTGAGTTGGTGGAACCGCCCACGGCCATGATTACGGAGATGGCGTTTTCAAAGGCTTTGCGGGTGAGGAGCTGGCTAGGCAAAATCTGGTTGCGAATGGCATCTACGAGGACAAAGGCCGATTTCTCGGCGCTATCGGCTTTTTCGGCATCCTCTGCAGCCATGGTGGAGGAGTAGGGCAGGCTCAACCCCATGGCCTCAATAGCTGATGACATGGTGTTGGCGGTAAACATGCCG
>JBCCAQ010000270.1:0-7173 GCA_039814735.1 Cyanobacteria bacterium P01_A01_bin.15 | reverse complement strand
TCATGGAGGCCTAATTGCACAGCTTGGCGCTTCCAGCCCAGATAGCTCTCTGCCTTTCTTGCTGAGCCGTCAAAGTAATCCTCTGCTGCTTTTGCCATGAATGCCCGCTTCTTGGGTCCCGTCAATTTCTTGGCGGCATCCCTCAGGGTTGATTTGACTTTCTCATCGAGTTTCACGCCAGGACGCATCGGTGGACCGCTCATAAGTGGGGGGGCTACTACTCTATTCTAATCGGTACTCTATTAGCAAGCACTTCCCTAATGTAATAATCGATTCTCGTTCCCACCTGGGCTCATGGACGACTTCATTTTCATCTAAAACAATAATGTCTGGCTCATAGCCTGTATCATTCGAGATTTTGATAATGCACTCTCTGGGAATAAAATAAGGTTGACTTGCTTGCCGAAAGACAGCACCTAGCTCATAAGCTAAATCACCCGCTAACCTGGAATGCTTCCCTTTCGGTTTAGGCATTTCGATAACGACTCCTCGCCTCAATTCATAGCGATTCTCTGAATTCTCTGGATACCAATCCATGAATTCGTCAAATGATATGGGTGCTTTATCAACTGCTGCAATCATCGCTACTGCTATCCACTAGAAACTTAGAAAATAAAATTTATTAGGCTCTACTGTTAGACGTACAGGTGTTGCACATAACGTGTCTCCATCATTAATATTTGAATTTTATACAATCTTTATCCCATAACCCTCATAAGATGGAGAGAATATCTCACTGTGGTTTAAATTGACTGAACTGCTTAGCCATATTCCTCGCTACATAACGATACTCCATTGCTTAAGTTCTGACTGTCGTTAGAACCTGCTCTGTACTATTGTACTATGCCATTCTAGAAAGAGTAAGGATGGTAGGTTTGTATTGATGTCCGGAGTGCGATGACATGAACAAAGCTAACTATTACAACCGCATCGCTCCCATCTACGATCAAACCCGCTGGATGACAGAAACAGTGGCAGAAGATATTGCTGACTTTATTCTCACGCTAGTCGAGGCAAATCCTAATACGTCCTTTTTAGAACCCGGTGTGGGTACTGGCTCGAATGTTCTTCCCCTGGTAAAACGTGGTTACCCTGTCACCGGTCTCGATATCTCCCAAGAGATGCTCGATCAGTTCAGACAAAAATTACAGCCGATTCCAAACAATCTGACTCTACTTCAAGCAGATGCGTCAAAACTATCGTTCCCAGATGCCAGTTTTGACGTTGTCCTTACTGTCCATATGATTCACACTGTTTCAGACTGGCAAAAATTTCTCCATGAGATTAATCGTGTTCTAAAACCCCAAGGCTTTTATCTCAACGCCCAGTGGATTACTCCACCTGCTCGTAAAGAATTTGAGAGGCACTTCAAAGCAATTCTCTCGAAATACAAAGAAGCCTGCATACCTAAACGCGTGGACAACCTGATCGAAGAGATCGACAATTATTTCTATCATAAGAACTACCAGTCCAACTATCAGATTGCTAAAGAATGGACCGTGACCAACACCGTTGCAGAACTGCTCAGTTATTACAAGTCGCGAGCCTATGGTTTCTGCTGGTGGGTGCCTGATGGCGTATTTCATCGTGCTATGGCAGAATTTGAATCATTTTGTGCAGACCACTACGGTTCATTCGCCACAGAGCTATCCTCTACAGCCGAGTTTGAAATATGGGCTTACACCCGGCTGCGGGATTAATTTAAGCTACCGTTGTGATTGTAAGACTGGTGCTCAATAAATTACCGGCTCTGTCTTCTTAAAACACCATGGCAGCCCACTACCAAAAATACAAACCAGACCATATAGCTAGGTGCCCAAGTAGACCACCATTGGTGAGAAAATAGCTCAGCAGCAGGTTGATGAAGTACAAGATGACCATACATGTTGAGCGTCGCTACAGTGCTTAAACCAATCAGCGCCATGTTTAGTAGTGATCTTGAGGATATCCTCATGGCAAGTCTCCCTTTAACAGGTGCAGTATTTCAATATTATATGAAACTACTCAGATTGGTGAACGAGCGGAACAGGCTAAGTAGTTACGCCTGCGCAAAATTTGGCCTATGGGAAAATAATATTCGGTCCGTGATTTAGGCGGAATTGATGCCGACAGGGCTGTTTAGGATATCGGTTTTTGTTCCTGACTATGCCGAAGTTTAAAGGCTTCTAGATGGTTTTCTAACTGATCCAGCCGAGTTGACAACACATTGGGGTGACTAAGATTTGGCTTAACGGTGCTGATAATATTGTTTAATCGCCTTGAGGTCAGATTAGCTCTGATTTGAAGCGTCTGTTGTATGGTGTTGCTGGTATTTTGTTGTAGCGCACTCAACCAGTGCTGGCTGGCCGCTATGCCAGAGCGCAGCCCTCGGCCCCACCGGGGGTAGGTGGGTAGGGGCGGGACAAACTGAGGCTGGTAGGTGAGTTCTACGGATTGGCACCAGTCTTGCCACTTAAAGCTAAGAATGCGTGGACTGGTGACCAGGGGAATCCAGGGCACGCGCAGAGCATCGGCTACGATGGCACCATGCATGGCTTCGGCTAGCAATAGCTGGCTTTGGCCAACGTCTGTCAGGACAGTTTCGACTGGCCAGCGGGGGTCAATGTAGTGAATATTGGCGGCGTTACAGGCGGATTGCCACAGGTCGGCGGCATAGTTGGCATGGTGAATATGGGGAATAAAGCTGGCGGAATAGTGTTTGGGTTGGGTGTTGGTAAATATACGATTTACTAAAATGCCGCCATCGGCAACAGCTTTGCTGGCTGGTAAATTTAACTGTTGAGCAGACATAGGACCCCGGACGCAGTAAATATGCCAGTGCTTAGGGATTTGTTGTAGAGGTTGTTCATAGCCTGCACCGGTACCGATAAAGCTGACTCGTTTAGCGGCCTGGATGCGCTGGGGAAGGCGTGAATTTAGCAGGGTGCCAGTGCCGATAAACATGTGATTATCATCTGGAGCTTGTGGACTAAAACAATCTGGCATCAACTTTGGCCATAGCCATTGGTTTAGCTCATCTCCAAAGTTGGGCTGGCGATCGTCACGTTGGTAGTGGTAAATTTTCACAGTGCTGTTTATATAAGCTTAGTGACTCGACGTAGGGTGCGATCGCAAAGGCTAGTCACCCTCGATGTCATGACGCTAACCCGTTGCTGGGTCTGATTTAGATGACACCAACGATCGTAGGCGGGCACTGCAACGGTGCGTAGAAACCGCTGCCAGCGCTGGGTAATGGATGCCGGTTGATAGGCAATTGACTGAATATTTCCTGCTTTGACCAACGACTGCCTTAACGCAGATGACGCCTTGAGCTGCGTTAAGGCGGTGAGTACCTCCGCTTCTGAATTAGCTTCTAGATAGCTGATACCTGTTCTCCCCGTTCTTCGATAGGCGACTTCTTTGCCTAGAATTGCTGGCACCCCCGTTAACCAAGCATTATAAAGTTTAGTGGCTGGCTTGTTACGATCGCGCATGCGCCAGCTATGGAGCCGCCGTAGGGCCACAATGACATCAACGTTGCGATAGTCATGCCATTGATTGTCTAGGGTGTGATAGCTATTCCATGGATTGGTGTTGACAATAGGGTTCCACTGTAAATCTAATTCAGCCAGCTGTTTGGCCCACTGAGGCGATCTAAAGCGCTGGGCCAAACTGCTTTGATGACCAAAGAAAGCAACGGTCTCAAAGCGCTCATTTCTCTCAGCGGCGCGGGGTAACAGACCCGGTTGGGACCAGTGGGGGATAAAATGTAGGCCCAGTTTAGGATTGGCCTCGCCGGGATTTTGTACAATGTGTAGCTGGGCAATGCTACATAGGGGAGATTCTGCCTTGATGCAAATTAACAACCGGGCGGGTCCTGGTTCAATGGGGTTTCCCCGTAGGGCATTGCTGTGAAATAAGACAATGCCCTGGTCTGGTAGGCGATGGCTTAGCTCACAGGCCAGTCCCGATTCTTTAAGCCGTAGGTAGGTCTGGAGCGTCCAAGCATAGATACCTAAGCCAAAGCCTGCCCAGTTTTCATTGCTGCTGGTAGGCATCTCTTCGGGCCAGAAACAAGGCGGAATATAGAAATGGATAGTAGGCGCAGCTAATCGATTTTTCATGTAATGGCTTGAGCGTTAGCTGAGGTGAAAGGGACAGCCTTGGGGGGATGATTGAGGTGGATTAATCAGTCCTAAACGGCTATCTCTAAACCTGTCGAGGGTTGCGATCGCACACTTACTATCAAATCTTAGACTACCGCCTTCTGCACCCCCAAACTTTTCACAGACGGCGCGATGGGCTTGGGCTAATTCAAAATAGGCCTTTACAAACTTTCCATGCTGCGGCTTTAGCTCATGGGGCAATGCCTCAAAGGCCGGGCGCAACCGCTTCCAAATTTGCATCAGAGCTGCGTGCTCCCAAGACATTAGACCACTAAAATTATCTGCTCGTACCTGGGGCGGTGTCATTGACTCACGCACTTCATCTTCATAGGCGTCTCGACTAAAGCTGCCAGCCAGCTCCATTGATGCGCCGGAGGCGAGCATGAGGTCAGTGGCCGTGGCTAGCTCAATCTCGGCTTGATCTAGATGACCCAGTGCCAGCTGAGCTTCAAACCGTCTGAGGCTGATGATGAGACCCTGGACGTTGATAAAAAACGACCAGTGGAACCCCTGCCAAATTGCTTGGGACGCGGTCTGAGTCATGGCAAGTCTTCTAGGTAAAATACTCGGGCGAGTAAATGGATATAGCTAATGAAACCTTGCTTTTGCCGGGCAATCTGCTGAAGGGACAGCTGCGGATTCTGAGTACACAGGGCCATGAATCGGTAACAGTTGGTGAGCAGTCCTCTCACCAGACACAGTGCCGACTCTCTCGTCTGAACGTGGCTAACGCCAAAATACTGGTCATAGTCATCCACATCTTCAGTGCTGAGAGAGGTTTTGGTGGATTTGACCTGGGCAATCTGGGTGCTTGGTATCTTAAGGTTAGCTAGAAGTTGTTTTATTTGGATAAGGGCCTGGTCGTAGTCGCTTCCTTGCAATGCCTCTAAAAGTTGTTCTAGGGTCGCTTGAATCTGTTGTTTTTCAGCTTCACCTAAGGGACACTCCAGGGGAATATCCCAGGGCACAAGTAAGTCCAACGTCGATGGCGGACTGTCTGGAGTCGTGCTGTCTGGCGTTATACCGTCTGGTGTTATACCGTCTGGCGTCACGGAGATTCCTCTGGCATGGGTCAGCCCGGTGGGGTGGGCAATCTGGCTAATCATGGGCTTGCGGGTCGGCGGCCATGGCTTTTTGTAAGCTCAGGGGGCGCATATCGGTCCAGACTTCGCCAATGTAGTCGAGACAGTCTTGCTTGGGGCCAAGTTTTCCTTCGGCTCGCCAGCCCCAGGGAATTTCTTTGTATTCAGGCCAGATGGAATAGCGGCCTTCGTCGCTGATGACGACGCGGTAGGTGGGTTCGGTGGGTTGAGTCATGATGATCTCCTAGGGGGAATGGGGGAAGGGTTAAGGGGGAAGGGGTAAAGGGGCAGAAGGGCTAAAGGTAGCTGGCTTTGTGGAGGGCGATAAGGCTTTCGTGGAAGGCGGTGTAGATTTTGTCGATGTCTTCTGGGGTGTGGGCGGTGGAGAGAAAGCCGCCTTTGTCGCCGCCGCGTAGGTGTATGCCTCGGTTGAGCAGATGGTAAGAAAGGAGGTTGGTGGCGAGGGGAGAGAGTTGGCTTTGGGTAAGTGCGATCGCAAAAAATGAGCCAAACTGGGTAAACCTCACTGGCAAACTGGCCGCTGTGGTAAAGCTATTGAGTCGATCTACCAGGTTGATTGTTTTTTGGGTCAGATCTGCTTGTAGCCCCGAGCCTTCTGCCTTAATTCGACTGAGGGCGGCATGGGCGGTAGCCAGGGCCAGGGGATGCTTGCAAAATGTGCCCGCGAAAAACGTAGTGGGGACCTGGGGTTCAGAGGCATCACCATACTGCCATTGCCCGCCGTCGATATGATCCATAAAGCGAGATCTTCCCGCGATGATGGATAGGGGCAGACCGCCGCCAGCAATTTTGCTATAGGTGGCGATATCGGCCTGAATGCCAAAATGGGCCTGGGCACCACCGGGATGAATACGAAACCCAGTCACCATTTCATCAAAAATGAGAGCGATGTCTGTCTCTTGAGTCAGGTCTCGCAATGCTTGTAAGAACGCTTCTGGCTGTAGTTCAGGGCAACGACTCTGAACCGGTTCCACTAGAACAGCGGCCAGGTTGCTGCGGTGGGCCTTAATCACGGCTAGAGACTGGGGATTGCCATACTCTAAAACAATCACATCCCGCGCAACGGTAGATGGAATACCTGGGGCTGCGGGCACCGCGCGACTATTAATGCGTTGTTTTAGCAGCCAGCTTATGGGGGTTAGCCAGGGTTTAGCGCTAGTTAGCCGCACCGCTTTTTTGCGGGCATATTCGCTCAGGGGCGCACGCATCAGCGCGGTGTCAAAGTGACCGTGGTAAGCATTGGTAAATACGGCAATTTTGTTGCGTTTAGTGGCGGTCCGGGCAATGCGGATGGCGGTCATCACCGCTTCGCTACCAGTATTGCTAAAGGTTACCCGCTCTAGGCCAGTCAGATCGCTCGCCAGCCGGGCGACGGCCCCTACTAGTTCAGTCTGGGGGCCGATGGGAATACCTGTTTTCACCTGAGTCTCAATCGCCGCTTGGATAAAAGGAGGATTGTGGCCAAATAGGTACGTCCCTAGACCCATAAGAATATCGATGTATTCATTGCCGTCAATGTCCCACAGCCTGGCTCCTCGGGCGCTGGCTGCCACCACCGGATAACACATCTCTTTTGTCTCCAAGGAAAAGTTGAATCCAATGGAGCTTTTGTCAGCGAGTACCGCTCGATTCGCTGCCGCCAATTGTTTTGATTTTGCCGTTCGCTGAGTGTAGCGATCGATAATGGATTGTAGGTGTTGTTGTGTGGGTATAGTTGAAGTCATGGTTTTGTACAAATAAAATGGGCCGAATGGTTGTTGTCAATTTCAGCTGCTCCATCAATGGTTTGGATAGCAATATTTGCAAATCCCACCTGTTCTAAGGCCGTTTTAACTGCACCGATGGGATGACCTTTAATGGGATAAATCAGGTCTTTTTTCTTCCAGTGGGGTTCAATGGCAGTAAAATTCTGCAGTAGTTTGAGC
>JBCCAQ010000201.1:0-10333 GCA_039814735.1 Cyanobacteria bacterium P01_A01_bin.15 | reverse complement strand
TAGGGTTTCAAACTGTTCTTAATATCAAGAATGGTGGATTATGGCATCGTTACTTTTATTCAGCTGCGGTTATTGTTAACGGTCCTCTTTATCCACTGATGATCATTTGCCCATACTGCCACTTTCATAATCCAACCGAACATAAGTTTTGCCAGTCATGCGGAGCACCGCTACAGCTTTGGCGGGCTCTGATCGTTCCAGGGGTACCGCCGGTCGCTCTGGTGGCGGACTCTCAGGCCCCTCTCCCTGAGAGTAGTACTCCCAGCAGTGGCGACCCGGCAATTTGGCACCAGGTAGCCACCGATGCGACGGGCACCTCAGCGGGCATCACCAAAGCCGCTGGTGACTGGTTGGATGCCCAACAGCGCTACCGGCTAGTGGAGGAGGTGGTCCTGGCTAACGGAGTTCAAAAGCCCGTTGAGGCTCAAGTCACCGATACAAAACCCGATGATATGGCGTCCTCTCTGGTGGAGCAGAGTCAGCAGCTGGCCCTGGTGGCCCCTGGAGAAGCACCAGAAGGGACAGAGCTTTTACCCCTGATGGCCTATCCCTATCTGCTGCTCCACAGCCGGTTTTTCCCATCGATTCCAGAGCTGCAGCAGGCCTGGGTTGATACGGACTACAGCGTTCTGATTATTGAAGATCGCCGCCATTTGCCAAATTTGCTCACCGTGTGGCATGACGCCACCCTAGACCCGCTGCAGCAGATCCACAGTTTCTATGTCATGGTCGAGCTGTGGGGAACCATGGCCGTGTTTAAAGGGCAGGGCAGTTTGTTGAATATTAACAATCTGTGTATGGATGAAGATCAGATTGTCTGTCTGCGGTGTATTGAGATGGGACCCTATCGCAATGACTATCGCCTGGCGGATATGGGGCTACTGTGGCAGTCCCTGCTGCAGTCTACGGGGCAGTCCCTACCTGACCTGACTGAGCTTGCCGCCCAGGTGACCGAGGGGCAGTTCGATCGGATTGAGGCGTTAAAGGATGCTCTGATTGCGATCGCAGATAAATATCAGCTAGGTACAGATGTGCCAATCACGCCGTCAGAAACGCTACCCGATACAAATGTTCTAGCAGATTTAGATATTCCAGGGTTAGAGGGTCTGGACCTTTCCGAAGATGCCAGCATGGACAGCATCGATTCCCCCACCATGGTGCTGCCGATGAAGCTGACGGGTCTAGAAGACGCCGGACAGTCCCATGTGGGTCAGCAGCGGGACCACAATGAAGACAACTACTTTATCCAGTCCGCTCTTAGCCGTCAGGAAACCCTATCCAGTCAGACCTTAGATGCTCGCTGTGCCTATATCCTTTGCGATGGCATGGGGGGACATTCTGGGGGAGAGGTGGCCAGTCAGCTGGCGGTAGATACCCTGCGCGAGTATCTAGACCAGCACTGGAGTGCAGACCTGCCCGACGAGGTCGAACTGCGCCGAGCCATTAGCCTTGCCAACCAGGTCATCTATGACAAAAATCAGGCAGAGGACCGGACGGGCAGTGCGCGCATGGGCACCACGCTGGTCATGCTGTTAGTCAAAGGAACCCAGGCCGTATCGGCCCACGTGGGCGACAGTCGGTTATACCGCTATACCAAGCGTCTGGGGCTACAGCAAATTACCGTTGATCACGAAGTTGGCCAGCGAGAAATCAAACGCGGTGTAGAACCGGCCATTGCCTATACTCGCCCCGATGCCTACCAGCTTACCCAGGCCCTGGGTCCCTGTGGTCAAGACGTGCTTGAACCCAGCTTTAACTATCTCAATCTCACTGAGGACACCCTGTTGCTGCTGTGCTCCGATGGCCTCAGCGATGACAGACTGCTAGAAACCCACTGCGCTACCCATATTGAGCCCGTTCTCAGAGGTCATAAGGGCATCGAAGAAGGCGTCGCCGATCTGATTGAGCTTGCCAATGAACATAACGGCCACGACAATATCACAGCCCTAGTGGTAAAGCTCAAGGTCAAACCCGATCTCTCCAAGCTCCAATCTATCTAACGCCCGAGGACCCAGCTCAGGCCTACTTTATCAATGTACAGACGTTCCATGGAACGTCTTTCCAGCAAGCGTTCTATGGAACGTCTCTTTATCCCTAGGACAAATAGGTATACTGGCTCAAACTCTCCTCGTAGTTTTGCAGCAACAGCTGGGCCTCGGCCAGGGTAATTTGTTTTTCCTTGAGGGATAGTTCTGAGCGGCGTCGAATTTGTTCCACCAGGGCTTCTGAATCATACTGTACATAGCTCAGCACCTCTTTTGTTGTATCCCCCTTGACTACGTGCTCAATGGCATATCCCTGGGGCGTCAGGTGAATATGGACCATATTGGTATCCCCAAAGAGATTGTGCAGATTTCCCATGATTTCTTGGTAAGCGCCGTTGAGAAACATGCCCAGGTAGTAGGGGTCTTCCCCGTGGAGATCGTGGAGTTCTAAGACCGATTTCACACCGCGCAAGTCAATAAACCGATCCATTTTGCCATCGCTGTCACAGGTTAAATCCGCCAGGGTGGCTCGACAGGTGGGCTCTTCATTGAGACGATGGATGGGCATAATCGGAAACAGCTGATCAATCGCCCAGCTATCGGGGGCCGACTGAAACACCGACAGATTGATGTAGTAGATGGAGGCCATCATTTTTTCTAGCTCGGACAGATCGTCTGGGACATAATCTTCCTGGTGCAGCACCTGAACAATTTTTTGACAGCAGGCCCAAAAAAGATTTTCCACCCGGGCCCGCTCAGTCAGACTGAGATAGCCAAAGTTAAACAGACTGGCCGCTTCTCCTTTAAACTGTTCGGCGTCGTGGAAAACCTCCTGATAGTTTTTTGAACTGACGCTCTGATAGGTCTCGTATAGCTCTTTGAGAATGGCGTGATCTTCTGCTGACGGCTGAAACGGTACCTGGGGGCGAACTTCGCTACTACCCAAGACGTTGAACACCAGCACAGACTGGTGGGAAGCAACGGCTCGGCCGCTCTCACTGATCAGGGTTGGCACCGGCAGTTTCCGAGCAGAACAGGCCTCTTTGACCTCTGCAACAACATCGTTGGCATAGTTTTGAATGCTGTAGTTTTTTGAGGCTGGGACGTTGGTTTTAGACCCGTCGTAGTCCACCCCCAGACCTCCACCCACATCTAGATACTGCATATTGGCACCGAGCTGAGCCAGTTCTACATAAATTTGCCCCGCTTCGCGCAGGGCGTCTTTGATGACGCTAATGGATGAAATCTGAGAGCCAATGTGAAAATGGAGCAGCTGCAAACATGGCAGCATATCGGCTGCGTGCAGCTGTTCGACAACGGTTAAAATCTCAGGAATGGTCAGTCCAAACTTCGCGCGGTCCCCGGCCGAGCCACCCCAGCGGCCAATCCCTTTGGCGCTAAGTTTAGCCCGTACCCCCAGCCGTGGCTGAATATTGAGCTGTTGGCTAACCTCGATCACCAGCGGCAGTTCGTCTAACTGTTCTAAAACAATAATTGGGTGCTGGCCTAGCTTCTGGCCGAGCATGGCAGTTTCAAGATAGGCCCGGTCTTTATATCCATTGCAGATCAGCAGGGCTCCAGGGGTTTTTAGGGTGGCTAGGGCAATCATCAGTTCAGGTTTAGAACCGGCCTCTAGGCCAAACTGATAGCGCTCCCCAAACCGCACCAGATCTTCTATTAGGTGCCGCTGCTGGTTGCATTTAATTGGAAAGACGCCTCGGTAGCAGCCGTCATAACCGTACTTGGTGATGGCCTTGGCAAAACATGAGTTCAGCCGTTCGATGCGATCCTCGAGAATATCGGAGAACCGCACCAGGATTGGCAGGGATAGGTTGCGAGCCTGCAACGCTTGAATAAGGGCATGCAAATCGAGAGAACCGCCCCGATCGCCCCGGGGGGAGACCGTGACATGACCGGCCGCATTGATGGAAAAATAGGGGTCTCCCCAGCCATTAATGCGATAGAGTTCCTCACTGTCTTCAATAGTCCAAGGTGGGCTCTCCGGAGAGATGTGTTGGGTTGATGGGGGGCCGGCGGCGGCAGCCGCATCATTTGCCGCATCATTTATGGGGGGTTGATCAATCGAAGAGGGCGCTGAACTCATTGGGTCTTTCCTTGAACAGAAATATGATGATAATTTAAAGTTGTTCCTAGCTTATCTGTATGGGTCTCAGGCAGCCTGAACTATCTGTAAACCCCTGGGGTATGGTAGCTATACGTAGATATACTCGGCGCGACCATTTAGTTCACACATACTTTATCAAGGAATAGATTTAGTCTATGAAGCCACGCACAGCCCAAATGCCAGTTGTCCCTGTTTTGGGAATTGACTTGCTAATTGTACTGGTGGCGGCCATTACAGCATTTTTATTTAGTCAGGCAATCAATTTAGCCCTGTCGTCGGAGTCCATCAATCAGGTGCTCCAGGCACCGCCCCAGATACTGGTGATCGTGTCTAGTTTGGCGGTCCCGGTGGGTTATATGGCATTGGATCTGCTACATGCGGCAAACAATCGATTAAAGCTACCGTTTGCAGGCAGTCGGAAACGAGCCCAGCAAATCTATGCTAGGCGTATTCACCTGGGGTTGCTGGCACTGTACTTTAATGCAATTTTGGTAGCCCTCTGCTGGTCGGCATCGGCCATGCCGGTGATGTCCAAAATTTATCTGGCCATTGTGTTTGCGATCGCAATCTACGCCCTAGGCCAAAGTATTCCATCCACCAAACTGAGTTTTCTCCTCTCGGGAGCGCTGTTTGTGGTGGTTTTGCTCGCGACCCAGACCTTTATCATTACCAAAACCCAAACCGAAGCCGAGCAGGCCGGTGAAGCCCTGCGAGAACGCCTAGGAGGCGGGGGAGAGCAGCCCGAGTAGCAGCGGGCCAGCGGGCCTAGGAAAGCTCTATCACCGCCTGGTTTTCCGTCAGAACTTCAGCCGATAGCATATCCTCCACGGTAACCCGCAGCCACCGCTCCCGATCGACGGTAAACTGCAGCCGTATCCGGTCTTCCCCTGGCATACCAGGGGGATTGAGGGCGGCAATGCTGGGTGCTTTTTCGTTGAGGGGCTGCGCCACGGCCCCCCCGGTCTGAGCCCGGCGGGTAATCAGCCGGTTGCCCTCAAAGTACACCTCCGTACCGCCCTGGTCACGGCCAAGTTCGCCAATAATTAGCTCAATGCTGGGCTGTTTTTCACTGGAGGCCCCCAGCACCAGCTCCACCGGCTGGACCATGGGGTAAGGCTGCCCCTGGGGAATAATCGGATGCCAGCCATGGCAGTTGTTACGACGATCCCAAAAACGAATACCGTAGCCGTGGTACAAAAAGTCCGTCAGCTGCACCTGACGCAGCTGTAGCGCCCCGGCGGACACGGCGGTAAAGGGCCGATCGCTGTACACCTGAGTAGAGTCAAACCGGTCCTTGACCCAGGCTTGGATAGCGGGAATTTGAGTGGTACCCCCCACCAGCAGCACCGCATCGATATCCTCCACATCCACCCCCTGACGCCGTCCCTGCTGCAAAACCTGGGTTAGACGCTCCTCCAAACGCTCAAAAAATCCCTGCTGTTTTAGCAGCGTCTCAAACTGGTCACGCCCCAGGGTGAGGCTGTAGCTCTCAAAAGTCTCATCGTCAAAATAGCTTTCGCTGGCGCTGGTGGCTCCAGAGAGTTGGATTTTCAGCTGCTCCGCTAGCCGTAGAACCAAGGGCGACAGCGACAGCCCGTAGCGATCGCACAGATCTTGAGCCACCCACTGATCAATGTCGGCTCCCCCCAGATTTTCTCCGGCTTTGGCCAATACCTTGGCCGTCGAGACCTGCTGGGCCGAGTTACCCATGGCCTTTTTTCCCCACCGGAGAATGTATCCCAACGCCTGGGACTGCTGGCCGCTCAGCTGCACCGTCGCCAGATCCAGGGTGCCGCCCCCAAAGTCGATGACTAGAACGGTTGCTTTCTCTGTCAGACCGTACCCCAGCGCCGCCGCCGTCGGTTCATCAATCATCCGCACCCGGCTGATATCCCAGCGTTGGCAGAGGCCACCGAGCCAGCGACGATAGGTTTCAAAGCTGTCAACCGGCACCGTCAAGACAATCTCGTCCAGGCTATCTTCCTGCTGCTGGAGCTGCTCAATCACCTGGGTCAAAAACCAGTCACCCACCTGCTCAAATGACAGGGTACGTCCATCTAAATTCGGCAAAAATCCCTGCTGGGCCGCGCCGATACCCCGTTTAAAATTTTTAAAACAGCGCTCGGATCGATCCAGACCCCGATCGCGCACCGGCTGACCAATCAAAACCTGAGCGCGCTGGGCGTCTTCCACATAGAGCAGACTGGGCACCACATCCAATGTCCCAACGGCATCCAGCCGAAGAACCTCAGCGGCTTTGGTAACCGCATTCCACCGGGAAAGCACCGTGTTGCTAGTGCCAAAATCAATCGCTAGTACCATATGGCTACCATGGGCTTGCGATCGCAAGCCCCAACGTCCCCCCTATAAACAGACCCAAAAAACAAACGCTCATGACAGATAGGCTGCAGCGACCTCGACCCATGTGAGCCAACAGCCGGTCGCCAGTATAGGCAATCAGCAAGCTACAAACAGCCGTTAGCAGCAAAACCCCAAGATTGGTTGACAGCAGCGCCAGGCCAAACCTGAAAAATTCAATCTGGTCGATATCCACCGTCCCCCCAAACCCAACGGCAATCCCGAGAGCAACCACCGATAGCGCCGTTCCCAGACAGGTGATCAAGCGAGATACCAGGATCCAAGCTCCTTTCAACGACGCTAGAGCCCTAGGACCCGCCAGGGCCAGCGTCTGCACCAAAGTGCCCGCAAACGCCAGGAGCCACACCCAATAGGGGGGAGAAAACACCGACAGCAGTAACCCCACTATCCCGTGCAGTATCAGCCCCAGCGCCAATGGCGACCAGGGCACTGTCATCAGGTGAGGGGAAACCGCCCGATTAGAAACCTTAACGGAAGAACTCCGGCTATTTGGCCCTCGACTACCCATAGCTAAAAATTACGATAAACCAACGTCAACAAACCAACGTCAACCCGCAGCGCCCCAGCGACACTGGTACCGATACTAACAGCTCCATCTCAACTCGCCAGACCAAACTCCTGCATCGCCAAAATAAAGTTGCGGTTTTCGTGGCTGGGCCGACTGAGCTTGATCAAGGCAAACCGCTGGGCTGAGGTTAGCGCCTGCCACCGCTCCATCGCAATCGTCAAATTATGGGCGGCTGCCTGCTGCTGTACCCGGTCAGGCACGGTAGGTGCTAACCAGACAGGAGCCACGCTAATTTCCTTGGCGGGCTGTCCTGTGTAGCGAGTCACCAACGCCTGTAGATGGTGCTGGTAGGTCCGAACACTGTTTTCGCAATCGCAGGCCATAGTAACCAGGGTCTGGCGTTCAACCTGGGTGAACTGATGCCAGTGGCTGAGCTTTAGCTTGACACCACAGGTGTCTAACTTTAGCCTCACCTGCATGGGAATACAGCGCAGCGACTCAATAAACTCCTGCTCAAACTGAAAACCAACCGGTTCCATATGTAAATTCGCCTCAACAATAGCTATTTACTTTGTCGGAATATTGAAATTTGTAACACACCTACGCCGGACCTCAATCCTGCCAACCCTTCTGCTTGACGGCTTCAGGAAGTTGCGCGACACTAATTATACGGCTAACGTAGACACTCTCAAACTCAATGCTCTGTATTAACTTTTTGTATGGAGTGTTAACGGGTTTTTAGCTATTGTTTTGTCTATGTACCTGCCCCTAGTGTGGCGCTCTCCGTTACGAGGTGAATCCCTGTGGAAACACTGGAATTTGTTATTTATCCCGATGGCCGAGTTAAGGAGCTAGTGACCGGCATTGTTGGTCGCTCCTGCGCTGAGGTGACGGCTGCTATTGAAGCTGAACTGGGTCAGGTTCTATCCCAGGAAAAAACGTCTGAGTTCTACAACCAGAACGGTCAGCTCGTGTCTGAGCACAGGGATTCCCAGGCCAACTACGGCAGCTGGTAGGTTTGACCTAGCGCCTGCTTTAACCTTTGCCCAACCGTTCAAGGTTGTCACTGTTAACTTCCACAAAATACAAGGTTTAAGATGTCGCACTTTAGCCAGATCAAAACCAAGATTCGTAACCTTCCCGCCCTGCAGGCTGCGTTAACCGATATCGGCACCGACTGGAAGGTTGGACCCCAGTCGGTACGCGGCTATCAGGGAAAGACTGAAACCGCTGAGGTCGTTATTGAGCAGGATAATGGCTACGACCTTGGTTTCAAGCGCAATACGGACACCGGCGACTATGAGCTGGTGGCCGACATGCAGTACTGGCAGCAGCCCCTATCGGTGGATGGTTTCTTAAACCGCGTAACCCAGCGCTATGCGTATCACACGGTGATGGGCGAAACCTCCCGCCAGGGTTTTCAGGTAGCTGAGCAGAAGACCGCCCAGGATGGTTCCATTCGGCTGGTGTTGCAGCGCTGGTCCCAGAGTTAAACCAGAATTAAACAGGTCAGAAGGATTGGCAGCAGATAGGCGGTTTTGAGGCTTGTAGCTTCAGGCCGCCTCTGCTGTATCTGGAGCGGCCCCCTTAGGATTGGAGTGACTACTCATGACGTTATCAACCGAGCCCGACGATGGGCGTTCCGGGTTAGAGCCTGAGCTAGGTGGTACGCTCAGAGCCGCCGCCGCTCGTTCCGGACTGGAGCCCGAGCTGGGTGGAGCCGTACGTCAGCGGGGGGTCTATGTGGATGAGACCACCTGCATTGGCTGCACCCACTGTGTCCACGTGGCACGCAACACGTTTTATCTAGAGCCTTTGCATGGCCGGGCTCGGGCGGTTCGACAGGATGGGGATGGCGAAGAGCTTATCCAAGAAGCCATTGATACCTGTCCCGTGGATTGTATTCACTGGGTTGACTATACCGAGCTGCGAAATCTGGAAGATGAACGCCGTCACCAGGTGATTCCGGTGGCTGGGTTTCCAGTAAATGAGGGTTTGGTGCGACGCAAAAACCGGTCCGCCCAGAAAAAATCAGACCGCCCTGGGCACGCCTGACTGGACACGCCTGACTGGACACGCCTGACTGGACACGCCTGACTACGGCTGCGGTAGCTCTACTACCCTTGGGGGAACGGTACCGGTGTAGGTCAGCTCTATCCGCAGAGGCCGACCGGGGGAGATACTCAGGGCCTGCGGCGGTATATCCAGGGTGAGGGCATCATTGCTGACGGCCTCCAGGGCGAGGATCGTCCCATCGGCTGCAATCTGCAGGTGATACACCAGGGGATAGGCGGCATCCGTCGGCTGGTAGGGGGCCAGGTCGGTTGCGATCGCAGCCAGGAGCGCCCCGGCTCGAGAGCGCGCCGGCTCTAGCTCAGCGGAGGGAGTCGCTATGGCGCTATCTGCCGCTCCATTTTCCCCAAACGGCTCAGCGTCCAGCGTCGCTGGCGGGTCTGCCCTGGGAGCAGTGGCCGTCTGGGGTGGTTCAGACATGGCGGTTTCTGGAGCTGGGGCTTCTGGAGCTGCTTCTGGAACTGGAGCTTCTGGGGCTGGGGCTTCTGGAACGGCCTCTTCTGGGACGGTCTGGGACGGCACCGGTTCGAGGGGCTGGGCACTGTCTGCCGAATCGGTTGTGGGAGTCTCAGCGGGGGCTGCTAACTCAGTTTCAGCGGGGGGCTCGGGGACCGATCCGTCAGGGGCTTCATCGGTTACCGCAGGAGTCTCAAGGGTTTCAGGGGCTGTCTCGAAACCAGTGGGCGGGATTTCATCTTCTTCAAAAATGGCTTCAGGGGCCTGGGTCGTGGCTAGCTCCGCTGTTGGCCTGTAGTAAAGATAGGCTGTGGTGACACCGACAGCGACCAGCAGAGAGGCCGCTGCAGACCCGGTCCACCAGTGAGTTCGCCGCCGCCCTGTAGCCGCTGGCAGGGTGATTTGGCCCTGCTCGGAGGCACTGAGCACCTCGGCCAGGTCAAAGAGCTGCAGCGTGCTAAATTCTAGCTCCCGGTCCAAAAGCCTTAAACCGTGGGTTTGGGGCCAGGCCTGCTGGGTCAGGTGGGTTTGCACATAGGACTCCACAGCCTGTCTGAGGGTAACCAGCTGGTTTTGATCGCCCGCCGCCAGCCGCTGCCGGTTGGGCTGCTCCAGCCAGAGGCTAAACCGCAGCCGCCGCACGACGGGGCGATCGCTCCACTGGGACAGCGATGAACGGTGTGCCGTCACCTCCAAAGTACAGCTGCCAGACTGATAGCGCTGGGTATCGATGGGTAAAACCGGGGACATGGACAGCGTGAGCGCTACCGTTATAGCTTACTAGCCCAGGCTGATAGGCACTAGGTC
>JBCCAQ010000251.1:0-7884 GCA_039814735.1 Cyanobacteria bacterium P01_A01_bin.15 | reverse complement strand
TGCCGAGGACTGACTGAGTCCTAAAAGAGCGGTATCACTCAGTGGTGGCGAAGATCGCAGTATCTTTAATCCTATCGTTTGTCCCATCGTTTGTAATTACACTGATTGCAATATGTTAAGGAATGTCGCAAAGCCGAAAAAGCTCGCAAACTGCGACAATGGGGCTGCACTGAGCTGATTGGAAACAGATGAGCACTTCGGGTTCTTTTGTAGGCGCTATCCCCACTGAAAAAATTTGCTACAACGAGCAGGGTCTTGTCCCTGCGATCGCACAGGACTATCTCGACGGCACGGTGCTGATGATGGCCTGGATGAACCAAGAGTCGCTGCAAAAGACTTTGGAAACGGGGGATGTTTGGTACTGGAGCCGCTCCCGCCAGGAGCTGTGGCACAAGGGGGCCACCTCGGGCCACCGACAAAAGCTTAAAGCGATTCGCTACGACTGCGACAGCGATGCCCTGTTGCTATCGATTGAGCAGGTGGGGGATATCGCCTGCCACACGGGGGAGCGCAGCTGTTTCCACCAGGTGGATGGTGGCGTTACTCCGCCAGCAGCGGATACATTGTCCCAGGTGTATGGGGTGATTTGCGATCGCAAAGCCAACCCCAAACCCGACTCCTACACCAACAAACTCTTTGACGGCGGCGACAATAAAATTCTCAAAAAAATTGGCGAAGAATCCGCCGAAGTGGTGATGGCCTGCAAAGACGATGACCCCGATGATATTGCCGGAGAAGTAGCCGACTTGATATATCACACCCTAGTGGCGTTGGCCCACCACAACGTGGATATCAAGGATGTCTACCGCAAACTCCAATCCCGCCGGTAAACCCCTTGTAGGGTCGTTCCATGGAACGACCCTACAAGGGGTCACCCATGGCACAATAGCAGTACAAATGCTCTGCCCCGTCCATTGTGCCCATGGCGATCAAACCCTCTCAAATCCAGGCAATCTTACAATCCAAGCGTAGGGACTTTCGCACGTTTGAAAGTAAAAATCAGTCAGGATTAGATACCTATCAGGCCGCCTGGCAAGACCTCTGTAAAACACCGATAGAAAAGCTGCAGGGCTGGCTGAGCGCCCACCCAGGAAATGTGGGGGCACGGCTGTTAGATCAAAATAACCAGGGTATTTGCCGCTGCCATCTGCAATGGGGCAGTCGTGAGCACAGTCTGCAATGGGTGAATGAACACCTTAGCGGGGTGACCACGTTTGCGGTGGACGGTTCTCAGATTTTTCCGAGTAAGGATTTATCACTGCCCATCGCTTTGGTGCAGGTGGGCTGGTTTGAAAACCCCCACACGTCGGATGCTGCCTACACCAAAGATATCGAGCTGGATGTGATGACCCCTCGCGACCTGCAGGCGGCTGACGCGGCTCAGCCCCTAGAGCGCTTGGTTAGCATCCGACGCTTCCAGATGGAAACCGAACGGCTGGTCAGCTACATCGAACAGGTCAAGGATCCCCAGACCTGTCTGGTCTTTTTTGATGGTTCCCTGGTAGCTACCTTTGCCGATGCCTATGAAGAGGAGGCAAAACGCGCCTATGTCAAAGCCCTATTGAAATTGCTGCGGGCCAGCGAACACCATAGGGTGCCGCTGGTGGGCTATGTGGATACCAGCTATGCCCATGATTTAACGACGCTTTTAGAATTGTTTATCGGTGTGGAGGGCATGCCTGCGGTCCATGATGCCCAGATGCTCAATCGGTTTATGCGGTGGGGGGACTGTACGCCGATTTTTCAATGCGATCGCAGCGGCATCCTAGATCAATACAAAGAGCAGTCCGACCGAGTCACCTTTACCTACCTTAAAACCAACCAAGGCTACCCAGCCCGCATTGAAATGCCGCGCTGGATGCACGAAGCCGGTATCACCGGCCAGGTCCTCAACTGGGTCAGGGCTGAAACCATTGTGGGGGGCGGTTACCCCTACGCCATTGAAACCGCCGATCAAGTCGCCGTCCTCCAAACCAACGACCGCCAAGTCTTTTTCCGCATTCTCCAAGACTGGGCCAGTCGTGAAGAATTACCGCTACGCTGGTCGCGCAAAATGATGAGCAAAATCCGCCGTCGCTAAGCGTAAGGAAATATTAAGGGCTCTCAGATTCATTGTTAACCTGGCCCATATCCTTAGGGGGTGTTTTACCCATAGGCTATCTAAGTATTTTTACTCAGCCTTAGTAGGCATAGGCTTCACAGCTAAATCAAAAGCCCACCCGCCATTCGAGGAGTATCTCTATGGTTAATTAGAAAAGCATTTATTTTTATTGTATTTAATTGAGTTTCCGTACAAATTTTTCTGGCGGTTCACTCCATATCCCTAAGATTAGAATCTGACGGAGGACGAGAACTCCTCATAGCTGTAGGGCAGCTGTTTGCCCTGCAGTTTTTTCCTGGCACCGTTTTACAAAAGGATTTGAACCCTAATGACGCTTCCCTTATTAAGCTATCCTGCAAACTGCCAAAATCAACGTGTAAATGGCTTTGAAGTTCCCGGTGATGAACAGCCTCGCATTTTTTCCACGGCGCTATTGCCTGATGCGCAGGAATTAGAAAACCTGATTCGGGCTGCCTATCGTCGCATTTTTAATGAACAGCAGCTGTTGGCCTGTCATCGCGATCGCTTTTTAGAGTCCCAGCTCCGCAGCTCTCAGATCACCGTGCGTGACTTTATTCGCAGTTTGCTACTGTCGGATTCCTTTAGACGTCTCAACTACGAATGCAGCAACAACTATCGCTTTGTGGAAATGTGTGTCCAGCGAGTGCTAGGCCGCCAGGTATACGACCAGCGTGAAACCTTGGCTTGGTCAATTGTGCTCGCCACCGAAGGGATCCAAGGATTTGTGGATGCCTTGCTCAATGGCGATGAATACATGGATAACTATGGTGAAGATACCGTACCCTACCAGCGGCGACGGATTTTGCCCCAGCAGAGCATGGGAGAACTCCCCTTTGAGCGCATGCCCCGCTACGGTAGCGATCACCTAGAAAAACTCACAGCTTTGGGGAATGATTTCTCTGCTACCGGTGGTGAGTCCGCCTATTATGGCTTACCTCCAGCTCAGCTGAACAAGATTGGTGCGGCGATTACGGTGACCGGTGCGGTGCTGCTCACCAGCGGTGTGATGGCGGTCATCCTATCCTGGTTTGGCTGGATCAAGCTCTAAAGATTGTCCACCCAATGCTGGAAGCTGATTGCTTCCAGCATTGGGCGGCCAACCGGGCTACAAGCTCTCTAAATCTTGCAACTTAAACACCGTTAATAGTTAAAAGAAACGGTTTGAATTCATTTAGGTCAGTCGCCAGGAGCGCATAGGCTTCAGGCAAATTAGCTGCCAACATTTCTACTCTCTCAGGAATCAAATCAAAGGAATAGGTATTCCTGACAACATGGCGAAATGCACAAAGTTCATTTAGGGCTTTAAGCGTCGAGTCACGCAAAATAGCGGGCCGAATATTAGGTATGTTTGCCGCCATTTGACGCAGCAGACGTCGATGCCAATCACTACTAGAAGGCAGACTGCCATCCAAGTCAGTTGCTATATCCCGAAAGATGCGCTCTGCTCCTGAGTAAAAACTATGGAGATTGAGCGCAATCGTACCTAGATAGTCTACGTCACCCGTTGCTTTCACCTTTTGCATGAGGCTGTCAGTCTGACCCACAAGCTGCTGCAGACTTCCCAGCTCTCGCTCAATTTGCCCTAGTAAAACAGCGTAGCGGCTCATAGCTCCATACCCTGCTGTTCAATTGTTGCTAATAAACTGGGCTGAGCATATTCGATTTGCACCAGATCAACTGAAAATTCTGATAGCTCTAATAGCGCTACCATGGCGTTTAGATATTGAGCGGGTTCTAATCCTTTAACAGCAAGGTCAATATCAGAATGTGGATGAATCCGATGAAGCATTAGCATCGAGCCAAATAACCAGACTTGCTGCCCTTGAAAGTGGTCTTTTAATAAAGCCGCAGCTTGTTTGGCTACGTCCCAGCCCTGCCGTTGACGATGTTCTTTTTGCTGCTGCTCTGCCTGTTGCCGTTGCCTGGCAGTAGCCATGTATCGAGCCATTTCAGCTGGGGTCGGATCGGTAGCCATTGGCCCTACTCCCATTCATTAAAGGTGGGGGGAGCCTGTCGTCGTCTAGACTGGCGAGTGTCCTGCCAGGCGCTGCCAACCCCCTGCAAGATGCCGCGACCGACTAAGCCAATGCCGCGACCGACAACCTCGGTGAGCACATACACAACGCTACTACCCACTAAAGCAATCAGGGCGCGAACCCTAGGGCTGAGGGCGTCGCGAGTCTCTAATAGCAGGGTCATGGCCCAGGGCAACCCCGACAGACGCTCAAGCTCGGCCCGACGTGGCGCATAGATCGGCGTGAGCACAATGCCGCGCGGACCCAGGGTATACAGACGATACTGGCTTTCAAAAATAGCCGTAGGCTCGTTGACCAGTCGGTCCCAGCGATAGCGCCAGGATAGGTCATTGCGAAATCGCTCAATGTCTCGAGTAGAAATAATTCGCCGACTGTAGAGCCCTTTTTTAATCGCTTCCACATCGGCTAACCGGTTGAGTAGGGGCTGCATAACGGCATTACCCATCTGGATCAGCAGATTTTCTAGCAGGTTTTCACTATGGACGCGGGCTTCGGGGGTAGTGGCCACATAGGCCGTACCATCAACCACCATGGCATCTTGGAATAGCCAGTGGGCCAGCAGCTCTGGGACTAGCGGAATATGGCTGAGGATTTCCCGTTCGACGGTTTCTTTTTCCTGATACAGCACGGCTACGATTTCCTGCTCAATGCCGTTGAGCGGCACGGTGTAGTAGCGGCCAAAGAATTCTTCTATGGTGGCGACCCACAGATCCCGCAGTACCTGGGGAGCCTTGTCCACTAGCTGCCCCGGCTGTATGGCTGAGTGTCGCAGGTCATCTAAGAGATCTTCAAACCGTCGCAGGATAATAAATAGCAGCTCCTGCTTTTTATCAGGACGGAGGATGTCGATTTCTACTGGCTCTGACGTGGTGTTTTGTAAATCAGTCTGGAGCTTGGCAAAGACGGCCTCAAAGACTAGCGTTTGCACATCCCCGCTTTGGAGGCTGAGGGCAACGGGTTCGGGTACTTTGATGGCGGCGGCCGCACCGACGGATCGCGGCATCGGAACTGGTTTGGGATAGCTCGTGGGCGGTCTGAGATTTTTTTGGGTCCAGCCAGCGTCCGGGTATTGGCGGGTGGACCACAGCCGTTTTACACACCAGCGCGCTGCTTTTAGTTCCCGCAGCTGCCCTGCCAAAATCTGTTGCTCAAGCCAGGGCAGGCGAGGTCGGCGAAGCTGAGCGGCTGTCTTGGCCAGCTGCCGATCAATTTGGGCTAGCCCTGACAGCCGCATGCTAAGCCGCATAGCGGTCAGCGGGGTGGGAATGGGCGGCGGCGCGGACGGTCGCTGAGCGGGTTTGCCAGGCACCCGAGCCACCGTTCGAATGAGCTGTGCTAGTTCGCGTACGGGCATGCCTCGGGTGCCGTAGCCATCGGCCCCCACCTGACGGGCGGCGGCCTCAAGGACAGGTTCAGCGCTGGCGCTCAGCACCAGCACCGACAGTTTGGGAAAGTCGGTTTTAATGGCTTTACACAGCTGTAACCCCGAACTGCCAACGGGCTCGGTAGCCGTGGCGCTAACGCCTAAGCCTAAATCGATAATGACTAAGTCGATGGGTCGCTGACCCCGCAGGGTGGGGTCAGTAAAGGCATCGGCCTGGGTGCGATCGCACTTCCGAATGGTGGCCAGTGCCTCCGCTGCACTAGCCGCCTCCGCTGCAATTTGAAAGCCGGGAAGCTGCTCCAGCCAGACCCGTAACCCCAACCGAAAAGTGGGGTCTTCATCCACCAGCATCAATTGCAAGGGCCGTTCGCTCATGCCGCCTGATTCAATCTCACCGTTCTAGTATCCCCCACCGGCTTCAGTTTGCGGTGTGGGCAGCTACATCTCTAGATAATTCAGACCGACTAAGGGGCAAATATACTTAGTCAACGCCGTCGTCAGCGCTGTCCTCGCCGTAGTAGTCGGTCTGGGCCGGTGCCTGCAACGAACGGATATAGGCCCGCTCGGCATCCCAAATAGCAATAGAATTACGGGCTTCGCGGTAGAGGGCTCGACCGGGGGCAATTTGAGCAGCAACTGCGATCGCATCGGTCAGGCGGCCCTCATAGGCCAGCTCCTCAGCCTGGATCAAAATGGGCCGATCCGCCGCCACCTGAATGCGATTTGTCCAGTCTTTGATAGACGACTGGGCCTGGCTATACAGGGCTCGATCTTTCTGGATTTTTTGGGCGGCTTTGATGGCATCCGCCAGCTTGCCCTGACTGGCTAGATCCAGGGCCTGACTATAGAGCGGCTGATCCTCCAATACCTGGATTTGCTTGGTCCATTTGGCAATATCTGTCTGGGCCGCTATGCGCAGTGCTCGCCCCTGCTGAATATTTCTAGCCTCAGCAATGGCGGCCTCCAGGCTGGCCTTGTCTCCATTGCTGGCTAGCTGCTGTGCCCGTGCCAAAAAAGGCCGATCCTCAATCCGCTCGATCTCTTTCGTCCAGTGGGAAATTAGGGTCTGTGCCTGCTGCCGCTGGGGCCGGTCAGTCCCGATGGACGTGGCCTGATTGATCGCCAGCTTCAACGATCCCTCATGGTGCAAATTGGCCACTAATGTCGCTCCGTAGAGCTGCTGTAAATCACTGAGCTGCTCCACCCACAGAGCTAATTTGGCCTGGGCATCGTCATAAAAAAGGCTGTCGCTGCCAATACCCCGCACCGCCTGGATGGCCTCCATCAAATTTAGCATTGCCCCATAGGTGGGCTCCCAGCTTTGATTAAACGTGGCCAATCGTTGCGCATGGGCAAATTGTACGAGATCTCGAGCCTCTGGCTTTACCGCCAGGTTCCGTGGCACCTGCTGAATAATCGCAATGGCTCCGTCTAGGTCCTCCTGCTCCCATTTTTGAAACCCATAGTTCAAGAGTGTATTACCCCACTCGGTTACCAAAGGCTTAGCCTCAGGCCAGGATTGACTTTGCACCCCAATCTGGCGTACCTGCGTTAGCGCCTCCGCTAAATCGTCCATTTGGCCACTGCTGGCAATGGTCTTAGCCTGATTTAAGGTACGGCGGGCGTCCTCTTCACCTCGGATATATTGACCCAGATACTGATAACGGTCCGTAAGCCAATAATCACTGGTCAGCCGCTTCATTTCGAGCAGCTGTTTGCGGGCACCGCTCCAGTTTTCATTACCCACCGCCTCAGTGACCGCCGCCGCAATGTCGGCTCCCGAAACCCATTCCTGCTGCCAGCGCTCTACCGTCGTTCCGGCTTCTCCATAGGTGTCGGTTCGCGGGGGAATATACTCCACCAGCTGGATTGCCCGGTCTAGGTTTCCCGCTTGCATCCGCTGCTGGGCCAGCTTAAACAATCCCTTCGACCAGCGATTGAGCACATCTTGAGAGTCCTGGTACAGCGGATGGGTGTCATCCCACGCAGCAATTAGCTGTACCCCGGCCACCAGGTCCCGTTCAGTCCCCGATATGGCCGCTTGTTTGGCGCAGTACAGCCGTTCACTATCGGCGCTAAAGGTCGATATCTGATCGCAGTTTGGTAGTGGGGGCAGCCGGGTAATAAATGCGATCGCCCAGATCCCCAGGGCGCTGGAGGCAGCTAACAGCAACAGCCACACCCCCGACCAAAACCAGGTATGTCGGCCCTTGGGCTCCACTTTTCTGACATCGAGCAGAGCCGTCTCATCCCCCTCAGGTGACGGGCCAAATTGCTGCGAATCGGTGGGCGTAGCTGTCATGGGTGGCAGTCCCGAAAGGTATAAACCGTTATTCTTGTCG
>JBCCAQ010000004.1:0-49858 GCA_039814735.1 Cyanobacteria bacterium P01_A01_bin.15 | reverse complement strand
CATGCCGCCAGCTGTGACGCCGTATTTTTATGCGTTTCAGGAGACTTCTCCCTAGAATATGGTCCGCTCCTAGCCAAAAACAGCTACGTCATTGATAATTCATCTGCCTTTCGCTACGCAGATGATGTGCCCCTGATTGTGCCACCGGTTAACCCCCACAGCTTTACGGGGCAGACGCTGATTGCAAATCCCAACTGTTCATCTGCCATTGCGCTGGTGGTACTGGCACCGCTCCACAAAAAGTACGGTATCGAACACCTAACAATTTCCACCTATCAGGCTGCTAGCGGTGCTGGCAAGCCTGCCATGGATGAGCTACTCGCTCGCACCAAAGACTTTAAAGACTACGATCACACCTTCTCCAGCGACTATTTCTTTCACGATTTGGCCTACAACGTCGTGCCTCAGGTCGACAAGTTCCAAGACAACCTCTACACCAAGGAGGAGATGAAAATGGTATGGGAGATTCGGAAAGTGCTAGAAGTTCCCGACCTGCCCATCGATGCCACAGCGGTGCGAGTACCGGCCCTGCGCTCCCATGCAGAGAGTATCTCAATCAAATTTACCCAACCCGTCACCTCTTTAGCGGATGCTCGCACTCTGCTAGCCGCCGATGTCAACGTTGAGCTGTGTGACGACACCACCAGCAACCTGTACCCGATGCCGGTCACCTCTACCTACAAGCATGCGGTAGAAGTGGGTCGCATCCGCCACAGCCTGGTCCATGGTGAGCATGGTCTCAACCTATTTATCAGCGGCGATCAGCTCCTCCGAGGCGCAGCGCTCAATGCCTATGAAATTTACCAGCTAATTTATCAACAGCAGCCAGTAGTAGCCTAGTCATCTCGAATAGACGGCGATGAAGCAAGGGTCAGTGCGCCTGCCTGCATCCGCTCAATGTCAGCCTCTGACCATGTTTTTGCTCCCTGGCAGCTATGGGCGGCTAGCAATCCCCACAGTCTGCCTGAGGTCAAAATTGGTACCACCAGATTGGCCCGTACCTGAAGGTATCGTAAAAAGTCACGGTGACAGGCCTCAATTGGCTCGGTTTCGATATCAGCAATGGCGCGCACCCGTCCCGCCAGATACAGGGCTGCGTACTCATCGTTAAAACACTGATCAGGCCCTGTGGAGCCATAGATGGAAAATCGCGGATCGCTCAGAGATTCAAAGGTAACCTGGCCTTCCCATTCACGATAAAAATAGTATAGAACCACCCGATCAACCTTCAAAAAGCCCAGGAGATCGTCGGTAGTACCCTGCACCACCTCATCCCGCTGCATTGTCTGATTGAGACGCCGAAAAATATTCCGTAATTCTTTGACTTCTGAGTTGAGCGGCCTAGGGTGAATATTCGGGTCAAACTGAGTAGACATACAGCAAAAAATTAATTTTGACCTAACTTTTTTTTAACATTTCCGATCCCACTCACCTGGATTCATTTATAAAGTCTTAATTTCTACATAGAATCCAACTTGGATTTTGGGTGACTGCATGCCGCACGTAAAAGAAAGAGAAGGAAATATTACTTATTATTATACGGGCAATATCTTTTAACCCAGTTTTAGAGATACTTTTAGGGTTCCTTAAATGTAGATATCAAAGTCAATTGAGTTCTCGTTTATAAAACTCATTAAATCTCGATGTCTGTTTTCTAGGGACAATTAACCTAACCTGTGACTTTCGCTCTTCTACGCTGGACAAACCGGGTTTTTCTCTAGATAAATAGCGCTGCGATCGCAATCCCCGTCATCATAGCGGCGGCTCCCATCCGCATCGGCAGCTGCGATATCTTTAGATACCCAGGCGCAATGCTCAACAGACCGTAGCCAATAATTCCGGCTACGCAGGCCAAAGCCAGCTTGAGTAGGGTCATCCGATAGATGTGAAAGAAAAACAGAACCTGGCTCAAAAGCGAATAGCGATGGCTGCTATAGGCGTCAAAAATTTCCGCATCGGGCAAAGCGATTGTCTGCCAGGTTTGTCCCCCGTCGCTAGACTTAAAGAGTTCTCCCCTGACAGCGCCAAATCCCCAGAGTGTCTGGTCCTGGGCATAGTCAGGTGAAAATACTAGCGGCATTGCCCCATACTCAAAGTTGTTGACAATGGCTAAAGGCGGCGCGGCATCGCCTACGGCTGCAAACGTGCGGCCACCGTCCCTACTCCTAAAGATCCCCTGGCCCCGCAGGCTCACCATAATAGTTTGATCGTCTTTGTAGCTAGGTGAAACCGCAACCGCCTCGATGTACGGAGTATTGCCAAGGGTGGCTACCTCGGTCCAAGTGTCGCCGCCGTCCTGGGTCTGCAGGAGACCATTACTGGTGCCCAGCCACAGGGTGCGATCCTGGGCGTAGCCGGGTGAAATTGCCAGCTTGAGCTTGAGGCGGTCCTGAAACTCGGCCGCAGCGGTCATTGCCCGCCAGGATAGCCCTGCGTCGGTGGTTTTATAGACACCAGCCGCCCCAGTAACAAACACGGTCTGGTCCTGGGCGTAGTCTGGAGAGACCACCATAAAGGGCGATTCATTGCCTCGCTGCCGGTCGATGGCGCTAACTTTATCAAAGGTTTTACCATTGGAGCGATAAATATGGCCTGCCTGGGTACCCACAAACAGGGTATTATCCTGGGCAAAATTGGGAGACGGTGCGATCGCAGCGGCCCGTTCCCATTTTTCAAATCGTTGTAGCCGCCAACCCTGGCTATCAGAGTAGCGCAGCACGCCGTTATTCAAAATGGTGGCAAACAGGGTATTGTCCTGGGCATAGTTGGGTGAAAATGCCAAAGACTGAAACCGGCGCGGATCGTCGTTGCGGGAGATTGGGGCAAACGTATCTGTAAAATAGGGCAGCTCCAGCCCCTTGGCCATCGGGCTCCAGCTGTTGCCATCGGTCCGGCTAATGTAGGCTTCACCCACATAGGTGAGTGCCACCAGCGTTTGATCGCGGGCGTAGTTAGGGGACAGGGCTAGGGCCATAACAATATCACCGGGTAGCGTATCCAGCTGGGCCCAAGAATCGCCTCGGTCGGTGGTCTTAAATAGACCATCAAACCCGCTGGCAAGCACCGTACCATCTTGATCAAAGCTAGGCGACAGGGCCAGATCGTTAAAGTGGGGATAGCCCATTTTGTCCGCCTGGGGCGTTGTTGTTAGCCCGCTATCCATTGGCTGCCAGGTGTCGCCATCGTCCGAATAAAAGACACCCTGACTGGCTGTAGAAGCATAGAGAATGACCTGATTGTTGTCGGTGACGCTGACCACGTCTTGGACCGCCGTTTGAGGCAGGCCCCGACTGGCGTCTCTGAGGGTTTTACCCCCGTCCAGGGTTTGTAGGATGCCGTGGCCTTCAGTCCCAATCCAAAATTGTTGGGTGGCGCTGGTGGGGGGCAAACTGATGCTGGTGATGGCACTGGCGGCGGTGGCTAAGTTGGCCCAGGTTTCGCCACCGTCGGTGGAGCTGTAGAGCTGTCCCTGTCGATCGCCGACAAGGGTGAGGTCAGAGCCGGTTGCGATCGCACTTACGGGCGTTGCCGTAGATAGGGCTAGCGTCCAGCTATTTTCTCCCCGCCGGTAGAGATTGCCATCATGGCCCGCCACAAAAACCAAGCCAGCGGCGGATACGGCCACCTTGTCTAGGGAGAGTTCGGGTAATCCCTGATTGTTCCGACGCCACGTCCTGCCGCTATCTGCCGACTCATACAGTCCGTCTCCTGCGGTGGTGAGGTAGAGGTGACTGGGGGATGTGGGGGCAATGGCAAAGGCCATCAGCGGACTTTGGTGATCCAAACCCCGAACCTGGCGCTGCCAGGTGGTGCCGCCGTCGGTGGATTTAAGAAAATTACCCCGCACTAGCAGATATACGGACTGGTCCTGTCTGTAGTTAGGCGACAGCTCCACCTGCTGTGCCACATCATGGGGGTCGTGGGCCTGGACGCTCAGACTCCACAGCCCCAACAGCAGCGCTGCCATCAACCCTAGGAAAAAATATCTTTTATAGCTCATGATGCTGTAGGTGACTGACACAAATTGACTAGCCTATGGTGACAGTGTTGATAAACCTGTCTAGCCTGCTCCAGTAGCTGGGGTGAAAATGTTTGGCTAAGCTGACGTTGCGATCGCACAATCTCCCCTGCTTTTATCCTTCCTTTTGAATCGCCAACACCCTTCATGCCGGTTGTTTTGAGGATTTTATATTTTTCTTCAAAAGGAGTCTGAGTCTGTAAAAACTGTTGCAGCGTTGCCAGCATCTGGGGCGTATGGTCCAACATCTGCTCATAGGTGAGTACTAAGGTGCGCTGGGGATTGTTGATCAGCTGCGCGTACTCCACCAGCATGGCCATGCGTTTACAGTAGTATTCAATGGCATCTTGCTGAGTCCAATGGGGTTTGAGGTCCGCAATACTCGCCAGGCTCCGTTCCGGCTCCCGCAATAAAAAGATGGCGTATATTTGCTCAGATTGAAGAAAGTCGTTATTTAAAAATTTTTTGTTGTGCAATACCTTGTTCAGCACATATCGATGGTTCATACGCAAGTTTCGCAGGTCGCTCAGCCGATAAAAGTCCTGCCCCTGCCAGTACACCGTTTTGAGTAATCTTTTAAAGTCTTGGGCGCTGGCATAGTCCGTATGAATTTCGCCATAGCCAATCACCTCAGGGTTGGTAGTCAGCAGATGGGTTAACAAAGACGACCCAGAGCGCATATGACTCAGTACCAGCAAAAACCGGTACGGCGTAGGTCGAAATGCTACGCAATACGGCTGATTTGTTGATTCGATACGATAGTTAAAGTAGGTCTGCACCCAGCTGTTTTTGTATTCGCGAATCCGCTGCCGCCATTGATTACGTGAGATTGATACCATCGATACTTGTTAAAAAAAGTCAGATCAAAGGACAGTCAAAACAGGAGCCGCCACGGTGCTGAAAACTATTGCAATACAAACTGTGCCGATCTAAAAAAAATCGCCATAGTTCCGTCGCCCCAGAATGCTGCTAACACAGGAGAGATGTGGAAATCTTTATCCTCTCCAAAAAGCTGAAGAGAATTGTGAGAATTAAAATAGTTGAGCAGTTAGCTCTAGTGAGTTCTCATATATCAAACCCCAAGAAATAAGAGCTTGAAGATACATCTGAAGACGTACAACATACCCGCTGCCATCTTACAAATGATGAAACTCACCTACTTAATGGGCTGATTAGAGCCCTATTAGAGCACTTTTATCGGCCCCAAATCCCATAATCAGAGCATCACCCACGGACAAATCATCAAACTCAGATTGCCCAATTTTTTTTCATACCTCACGTTTGAATGCTCAGGGCGATTCACCCGTATACTCTTCTAGATACTTTTCAAAGGCACTATCTAGCCGAGTTGTTTCACCTAGCCAGTAGGCCGTCAGCGCATGCCCAAACGCCCAGGCATTTTGTTCCGGGGGGGCACTATTATCCAACAGCGTTGGCCACAGGGCAGCCAGGTCAAAGCTGCTCTCATCCGTAGCCAGCAGATTAAATAACTCATAGGCCAGCTGCAGCTTACCGATTACCACCGGAGCCTGCTCCACCGGAATTTTCTCCATCAGTGCCGTCGCCAACAGATCTGAACCTGTCATCATCCGTGAGACATAGCGTAAAATCGGACTCTTGAGCAGCTCAGTAACCCCCTGGGTGGTCGTCATTTGAAAGGTGTACTGGTCAATCAGTTTGGCGGCGGCCTTTGCTAATGCGGCCTGATTGGTTAAAAACCGGGCTAAACGATACTGCTTGGCATCACCCAGAGTTTCCACCAGCCTTAGGGCCAGGGTTTCATCATTCCAGGCAGTTCTGTTGCTGTCGTAGGTAACTATCGGGACTACAGCTGCAGACGGCTGGTCCAGTGTATCAACCCGATAGGCTACGGCATCGCGGATAGCGCTCTCCTTAGGCCGCTGTCCGGTTTGCCAATTGTAGGGCGGCTGCCATTCTCGCACAGGCCTCAGTCGATCTACCTGGGTGAGCGCCACCACGGTGGGCGGCTGCCGTTCAGATGTTTTGAGATCGTGTAAAAAGCTTTGGTCACTTTGCAAGGCCGGGTCTAGGGCCGGTGTAGCCAAGACTAAAAGATCGGTTTTGGCCGCCTGGGCAAGAACCAACCCATAAAAGTCCTCCCGCTTGATTTGTTCATAACCGGGGGAATCGATTAAATTCAGCGTCTCTCCCGTATCTAGCTGCCAGCTATACTGACGAACTTTATCCGTGCTAGGCAGTACGTCCACCTCTGCCAGGTCGGTTTTGAACAGCGTATTGATCAGGCTGCTTTTACCGGCCCCGGTACGCCCCACCAGCATCAGTGAAACTGGTCTTTGCTCAACGGCTTCAGCTGGAGTAGCTGTGTCTAAAATTGAGCGCAGCGTGGCGGTTTTGGCGAGGGTATCTGGCGGTTCTGGTCGGTCTGACTCAAAGATTGGCGGTAGCCTATCGCCACCGTACAAAGCGACGGTTTGCTGTGCCAGGTTGCGCAGGGCCGTTTCCCGCAGCAGCAGACTTAGATTTACCAACAGCTGCTGATTGGCCTGGTTGGTGCTTTTTTGGCTGGCTACTTTGGCCACAGCTGCCGCCGGATTGAGCAGCCACTGGGCCCAGCTCCACGCTCGCCATAGCTTGCCCATGGATGGTTCTAGACGACGATAGATTTCGTAGGCCTCGTAGGCTTGGCCCACACTCACCTGATTTAGCACCGGAGCCAGCTGGGTCATGGCCCGATCCATATCATCCACCGTCCCCCGAATCAATCCATAGGCTTGGGGGACATAGATATTAAGCAGCGGACGTTTGACATCGGGGTGATAGTGATGGGCTACCGTTGCCACCACAGTCTGACACCGCTGCCAAAAAGCAGACCAGTCGTCCCACACAGGTGGGTCCTCTCGGGCTGCCAGCAACGTTGGCTGCAGGGCGGCTTCCAACGCTTCTTCGTGTGCTCCACTGGGGGTCACAGACTGTAGCTCTGTTTGTACAGCCGTTACAATCTGCTCGATCTCACGGGGTCGACTCCAGCGCACCAGCAGCCAACGCCAGCCTACAAATACGAATAAAATGAGCGCCCAAACCCAGGTAATACCCCAGCTACGCAGCTGTACGGCGGCCGCCACTACGATAAAGCCCACGACCGCCACTAGCGGCAGCGCTAGTAGACCCACCTGCCATCGCTTTAGCTGCACCATCGCCTGTTCCCCGTCATTTTCCCCAGTTTAAGCATGGGCCTAGGACTGCGCCAGAGCAAAAATCCGAATGCACGTCCGTCGCTTCGGATGCGAGCTCTATCATTGGCGGGCAGTTCCTTGGCCCCAGGTGCTGAACTCGATAAGGTCTAGGTCTCGCTCTGGCCAATCGGCTGACCATCCCTATTTAGATAGCCTGTTTCAATCAAAAACGCCCGCAGCGCCGCCGGGAAATCAGAGTGGTAGCCAACCTTTTCTCCATCTTCATGGATTTCTAGACCCCAGGTAGAATCCGGATTATAGCTATCGAGCATAAACTGCCATGCGGCTTCAAAGTCTTCGTCTAAAAGGGCCTGCTGAGCAACATAGCTAGCCAACATGCTGTTGGATGTTAGGCCGTGGTCAGCTTGGACCGCTAGAAACGTTTCCCGAGCAGTTTCTGCCTGGTCCCGAATCCGATCGGGAAACTGATGGGTAATATCAACCAGCTCGCCCCCCTGATAGGCAGAAATAGTCATCGGAGGAAACGATTCTACGTAGCTGCCAAATCGATACAGGAAAGCTTGATCGGGAATCAGCACTTCTGCTGCGCCGTCCCCGTCAAGGTCCTCTAAAATGGCCCCCATACCGTCTATGTGGCCGGTTTCGGTAGCCGTAAACCCGGTTGCGGTCCAGCTATAGATAGTCGTGTTGGTGCAGCAGTGGGCACCTCCTGAGAAGTTTCGCACTACGATCTCTTCTGTACCGTTGCTATCTAAGTCCCACAGCTCAAATTCGGCAAACAGCCAGGTCAAATTATCGATCGTTTCTTGAGGCTCACCCTGGTAAACAAGCTGATAGCTAAGGTTGTAACCAGGGTTATTGTCATCGGACTCGGCTAGCTCCTGGTAGTGGGTATAGCTAATGCGCACCCCCACATCGCCATCGGTTAGCTCTACATTTTCAAACGATGACGTGTCTGGATCAATCCGTAGCACCGTCTGGGCACGGACCGGCAAAGCCACTGATAAACTTATCCCCAACAGGCTGGTCACCCATAGACTTATATTCCATAGACCAGCTAGGTTTATTGACTGTTTCATAGTTAGGTTCTCTTAGCGTCTAGCAAAAAGGCAGGCTGCCAATACATCTCCCTATGGTTGACTTCACTACCTGGGAGGCTATTTCCTAACCGTGATGGCAACCCTTAAAAACGTGTACCCTGTTGTTTTCTATGGCTTCCTCTTCCATTCCTGTTTTAGACCTACAGTCTTTTCTCCACGGTTCATCCACCCAGCAACAGAAGTTTGTAAGCACCCTGGGCCATGGATTAGAAACGATAGGCTTTTTTGCTTTAGAAAATCATGGCATTGCCCCCAATTTGATCCAATCGGCCTATGGTGCGGCAGCTGACTTCTTTGAGCTGCCAGATGTGATTAAAAAAGGATATGAACAGCCGGATATCAATGGTCAGCGGGGGTTTACAAGGTTTGCTCAAGAACATGCAAAAGACAGTACGGTCCCTGACTTAAAAGAGTTTTGGCATGTGGGTCGGGAGGAGGAACTGGCCAACCCATGGCCCCAGGAAGTCCCCCAGTTTCAGCTGGCGATGTCAGCTTTATATGGGCAGTTGGAGCGGTGTGCGGCCCATCTACTCAGAGCCTGTGCCCTTTATCTCGACCTGTCTGAAACATTCTTTGAGGCAGAGGCTGTTCAGGGTAAAAGTATTCTGCGGGTGCTGCACTATCCACCTTTGGCGGAATCCCTATCTACAAGGGGGTTAAGGGCCGCTCCCCATGAGGATATTAACCTGATTACCCTCCTGTGTGGGGCCACGGGTCCCGGTCTGGAACTGCTGCAAACCGACGGTAGCTGGCTAGCTGTTGACACCCTGCCTGAGCAAATTGTTGTGGATACGGGGGATATGCTGCAGGCCCTCACCAATGGCATTTTCAAGAGCACCACCCACCGGGTGGTTAATTTTGATAGGGCTAGTACCCGGCGATTTGCCCTGCCCTTTTTTATGCATCCTCGTCCCACCTTTGACCTGACGCCCTTACCTCGCTGTGTGGAGCGTACGGGCGGGCAGCCTAAGTTTCCAGCTCAAACAGCTCAACGCTATTTACAGCAGCGACTTCAAGAGATTGGGCTAGGGTAAAACCTGTACTAATTAGCGGCTGTAATACCGCCATAACGCGGCATAATAGATGCCATAAGTATTTTTGGCCTATGAATATTGCTGCCGCTTTACCCACTGCCATTGTGACCCTGCGAGAAGGCGTGGAAGCAGCGCTGGTGGTAGGAATTGTGTCAGCCTGTCTCAATAAGGCCGGGCAAAGCCACCTCAATCGATGGGTGCTGGGGGGAGTAGCCGCTGGTCTGGTGGGTAGCGTCTTGATCGGTTCATTTTTGGGGTTGGGCCTGCAGCAGCTGCAGTATGTCATGCCCAATGCTCAGAGACTTTTAAAACCGATACTGGGTATTTTATTTGGCAGCATTGCCATTGTCATGCTGAGTTGGATGCTGCTATGGATGACCCGTCAAGCCCGCTCCCTTAAGGCTGAAATCAACCAGACTGTGGCCAATGCCCTGGGCAATGAATCCGCTGGACTGAGCATTTTTAGTCTGGTTTGCATCGCCGTCCTTAGGGAAGGATTTGAGACGGTTTTGTTTTTATTTACCCAATCGCCCCAGACCGGTAGCGTGTTGGGGGTACCGGTCGGACTGCTGGGGGCAGTGTTGATTGGGTTTGGATTATTTAGATGGGGAATAGGTATTAACCTGAGGCTGTTTTTTCAGGTGATGGGGATACTGCTTTTGCTGATCGTTTCGGGTTTGGTCGTTTCGGTCTGTCGCAACATAGACATTACCTTTGCGGCCTTTAGTCAGCTGAGCTCATCTGTCGATCTGTGCATTGGATTGGGTCAGTCCTGTGTGCTGGGTCCCCTGGTATGGGATGTCAGTCAGCGTTTGCCGGATAAGCAGCTGCCAGGGGTCATCCTTAAGGTGCTATTTGGCTATCGAGATCGCATCTATCTGGTTCAGCTTTTAGCCTATGGTCTGTTCTGGTTTGTTATCGGTAGCCGCTACTTCCGCGCCCTAAACCAGCCGGTCGACGCTCAGTCCCCAACGGCCTCATCATCGGCCTAGGCTGTCGTCCTATCCCAAAACCCAGGAAAAATTAAATCCAGTGGACGGCAAGGCTTGAACCCTCCCAGATAGGGAGGGCATTTAGAGCAGGTCTAAGCGCTTCTAGAACTGTTGTCAGATTCACCCTGATCCAACAGGCGCTCAAACCGATCCTTCGACCATCGATCCGTGGCATAGGAAATGGCACTGATTTCAGCTAGCCGAATCAGCCATACCGTTCTCTGATAAGGATCATCCGGTAGTTCATCATCCTCATAGCCTTCTGCAACATCCACGTCTACCACTTCTACATAGTCGCTATCTAGATGGATAGGAATACCGACCAGTCTTGTTCCTGGCATCCTAAACCACACTTCGCTACCGGTATGAAGGGCTTCTTCTAAACGCTTGTAGAGCCTTGTTTGTCTTGGAGTTTTGCAGACGTGGGACTCTGATTTATGCTGAATGAGCGGTCGAGGGGTATCTTGCATGCTTCTCTCCTTTTGGTCAATACACAATGCCGTACACAATGCCACCTGCTTGTTGTACATCAGTGCATCAAAGCAGATGGTTTCAGAGCTGGACATCTGGCATATCTCTACCGAAGGGGTACCTCCTATTTGAATGTTGAGCAAAATCATGAGGCTGGAGCCAGGTGGAATGTTTGCCCATGGCAGACACTAAATTCCTGTGGCAATGGGCACTTCTGCTGAAGAATACCCATCCTTGCTAAAGACCCAACCTTTCTAGGTAGTCTACATCATACCCATCTAGACGAGTAGGCGTGCCTTTCGGGAGACTCCCCCACAAACCCTGACCCAATTGTTGGCAGCGGTGCCAGCGATAACTCAAACCCTGGCGGACATCAAGCAGACCCAGCTAACTCTGCTTTACTCGCATCAAAGGCTGACCAAACTCAACAGGTTCAGCGTTTTGGACTAAGATCTCCACAATCTCACCAGACACCTCAGCATCTAGCTCATTCATTAGCTTCATTGCCTCGATAATGCATACGGTCTGTCCGGTTTTAATCCGATCGCCCGTATCGACAAAAGGAGACTCATCGGGAGATGGCGAGCGATAAAACGTCCCCACCATGGGAGAGGTAATTTCGTATAGATCCGAAACACTAGCTGCGGGGGGAGAAGATGGTTCGGCGGTGGCTGATGGCACCGTCGCTGGAGCCGCGGGGGGTATGGCAGCAGCGGGTACAGAAGTCTCCGAGGTTAGCACCACGGCTTGACTAGGAGCCGTTGCTTTGCGCAGGATAAGCTCAAACTGAGGATTTTTAAGCGTCAGCTCAGCAATATCGGTTTGATCCAAAGCTGCCACTAGCTGACGAAGCTCATTAAAATCCAAATCCACTATCTACAACTCCAAACGAACAATGGAAGACACCTAAGCCGATAGAGCCAGATTGGAGCAGTTTCCTGGGTGGGCAAGACCGCACAAAATCCGACCGCAAGCGCGAAAGCGGCAAAACCTACTCTCGACCGAGATAAGAATCGTTACGTGTATCGATTTTTATTCTTTCACCGATTGAGATAAACAAAGGAACCATTACCTGAGCACCTGTTTCAACGATGGCTGGCTTTGTGCCTCCGGTGGCGGTGTCTCCTTTGACGCCAGGATCGGTTTCCGTAATTTCTAAAACCACAGAATTGGGCAGGTCAACTTCTAAAACTTGACCATTCCAGCGGAGGACAGTGACTTCCATTTCCTCCTTGAGATATTTCACCTGCGGCCCAATCTGGTCTACTGAAAGCTGGGCCTCGTCATAGGTTTCCATATCCATAAACACATACTGTTCGCCATCGCGGTAGGTATGCTGCATGACGCTCTTTTCAAGAATGGCTTGCGGCAGGGTTTCTCCAGCGCGAAATGTGCGTTCAACAACGCTACCCGACTGTACGTTTTTTAACTTAGTCCGTACAAATGCCGCTCCTTTCCCAGGTTTCACGTGGAGAAACTCTACTACTCGCCACACGGAACCATCAAGCTCAATACTAGTGCCGGTGCGAAAATCGTTACTAGAAATCATGGTGCTGGCAAACAGTAATTTAGTAGTCAGCGGTCAACAGTCGGCCCTTATTGTACAGCGCAGTGGCCATTTACTGGCATCACAAGACGAGCCACACTATGGCAAGATCGAGAGGGTCTGTCATACCGTTGTCGTTAATCTCCAACTATGGCTCGTTTTCAATCCAGCTTTCAAACCGCCCTGGCGGGGTTTTTGGGCATCAGTCTTAGTTTCGCTCTCAGCTTTGGTGTATTTGGCATCCCGTCGGCCCAAGCTGCACCGGTGCTATCAACGGCTCTACCAGTGGCCTACCTACCCCCTGGCGATGCGATTACTGATCCTAGGGCCCTGCTGCGGTACGCCCTGCCCATTGATAGTCCAGAGATTCGTAAGGTCCAAGACCAGCTAGAGGGGCTCAATTACGCCCTACGCACAAAACAGTGGGGACGAGCCAAACGAGACATCAATCGAGCAGAAAAGTTACTCAACCGTAAACGCTCAACTATCTTAGAGACTATTCCAGAGGGACGTCGCTCCGCGGCTGAGCCGCTGTTTGCACAAGCTAATACTCAGCTGGAGGCCATGCAGACGGCTGGGCAAACCAAGGATCTAGAAGCACTTTGGACCGGTCGACGGCAGGTGCTGGGCACCCTCGGAGATTTGGAGTACTTAATGGTGGAGGGATTTCCCTATGAGGTACCCGAAACCTATGACCATCTAGCCCAGCTCAAGGGTCGCGCCACCGTTGAAATCGCCACCAATGAAGGTCCTGTCACGGTTGTCGTGGATGGCTACAGCGCTCCGGTAACGGCGGGCAACTTTGTGGACCTGATTCAGCGGGGATTTTATGACGGTATGACCTTTGATCGAGCCGAGGAAAACTACGTGTTGCAAACGGGGGATCCAGCCGGGCCTGATACCGGATTTATCGATCCTCAAACCCAGGAGTACCGGGCTATTCCCCTAGAGATTTTGGTAGAAGGCGACGCGGCTCCCACCTACGGTGCCACCTTAGAAGAGTTGGGACGATTTTTGGAAAAACCGGTGCTGCCCTTCAATTCGTTTGGGGCTCTGGCCATGGCGCGCCCTGAATCTGAACCGGATGGCGGATCGTCCCAGATATTCTTCTTTTTGTTTGAGCCAGAGCTGACACCGGCGGGGTTAAATCTGCTGGATGGTCGCTATGCCGTATTTGGCTACACCATTGAGGGCCAAGAAGCCCTCGATAAGATGGGTCGCCAGGGGGGCAAAATCATCTCGGCTAAGGTGACTGATGGGTTGGATAATTGGGTAGCTCCAAAGGCATGAGCCCAAGCGGCCCGACCGTTGCCGATCTGGGTGAGCATGAGGTGCTCAGACAGCTGCACCGTTTTTGTGCGCCGGTAGTGGGGGATGACGGCGCTGTCCAGTCCCTGCCGGCGGGTGAACAGCTCGTTGTGACCACCGATGTGCTGGTGGAGGATGTCCATTTTTGCGATCGCACCCTGCCGCCCCTGGCCCTGGGCTGGCGAGCGGCGGCCATTAATCTGTCCGATCTGGCTGCCATGGGCGCTGCACCGGTGGGACTTACCGTGGGGCTAACCCTACCTGCAGACACTGCCTGGGCCTGGTTGGAGCGGGTTTACCAGGGCTTAGGAGACTGTCTTGGCCAGTACGGTGGCGCTATCATCGGTGGCGATCTCTGTCGGGGTGAGCGCCGCAGCTTAGCCATCACCGCCCTGGGCTCAGTTCCCCGGCACCGAGCACTCTACCGCAGCCAAGCCCAAACCAATCAGACACTAGTGACCACCGGAGCCCACGGAGCTTCCCGAGCCGGGTTGGCCTTACTGCAAGGTGACCTTGAGCAAGCAGATAACACCCTTGCCCGGACATGGATTAAAGCTCACCAGCGACCGGTGCCCAGGTTTGATGCGGTTGCCATCCTGCGGGGGCTAGATTGTGGCGGAGCCGTTGCTGTGATGGACACCAGCGACGGCCTTGCCGATGCCGTGGTTCAAATCTGCACTCAAAGCGCAGTGGGCGCAGCGTTACTGCGCTCTACACTACCCATACCACCGGGGCTAGTGGAGGCGGTGGGCCGCTCGACGGCTGAGCAATGGACCCTCTATGGCGGCGAAGATTTTGAGCTGGTTTTGAGCCTGCCCGCCGCTGTGGCCTCTGATTTTATCAAGCAGCTGCCGGGCAGCCAGGTAATTGGCTACACCACACCAGAGCCTGAGATTCGCTTGGTCAATGATCTAGACCCAGGCCCCGATATCCGCCTAGGGCAGAGCCAGGGATATCAGCACTTTGGTTAATAAATTTTCCAGGCCTTCATGGCATAGCCAAACGAACAGTCATCGGGATTTAAAATTTCTGCCAAAATCTCTAGAGAATCAACCAGGCGCGGGCCGGGTCGATTGAAATATTGATTGCCATCTGCGACAAAAACACGGCCGTTTTTAACCGCCTTAAGACTCTGCCATGATGGCATCTGAACCAGCTGGTCAATGGACTGGCGGCCCTGCTGCAGATCGTAGCCGCAGGGCATCACCACCAGCAGGTCAGGTTCAGCTGCCTTTAGATCGTCCCAATCCAGCCAGGGAGAATGGCGACCCACATGGCCAAATAGGGGGTGTCCGCCGGCCATGGACACCAGTTCCGGCACCCAACTGCCCGCACCCATTAGGGGATCGGTCCATTCCAAACAGGCAACGGTGGGCTGGGGCAGCTTAGCTGGGACCTTTTGCAAACAGTCCTGCAGCCGACTTTGCAGCTGGGCAATGGTCAAATCTGCGATCGCATCACCGTTAGTCGGGTCTAACGCCGTTGCCACCTGGCGCAGGTTGTCCCACAGATCGGCTAAAATCCTTGGCTTGAGGGAAACAACCTGGGGCTGGGGCTCAATCACCTGGGCCACCGCCTTTTGTACATCAGCCAAGCTAGCCGCACAGACTTCGCACTGATCTTGGGTCAAAATGTGGGTGGGGCGCAGTCGATGCAACATCTCCACATCGACATCATAAACGCTCAGGCCTCTACGGAGTAGCTCACTAACTCGATCATGAATGGCTTTACTGGGGCCAGCGGTATCAAAGTTAGGGGCCGTACAAACCGGTAGTGCCTGTACCGCTGACGGAAAATCACAGGAGTGGGAGCGCCCCACCAGTGACTCCCCAAAGCCAAGTTGGATAACAATTTCAGTAGCGCTGGGAATTAAGGAAACGATGCGAAGCTCGGACATAGCAGCGCGTAAAAAAGTATTGTTGAGAGGCGGTCATTTAATGTGCCAGCTAGTCGAACCGCATCAGCAAGTCCGCCAATTGGCATCTTTTGAGGACATTCAGCAAGGCTATGGGGGGCTCCACGATGTCTCAGTCGGGTGCTCCCGTGGAGTTCACTGTAAAATGCGGGCTTGTTTCTAGGGTATCTCAGCTGTAGGCTATCCGAACCTCAGGATATAGCGCTAGTCTCTATAGATATGGGCAATACGATCAGCAGATATGAGCAACCGGATGCCAACGGCTAACGCTGGCGAAACTCCACTGAGTTTACTTGCAAAATGACATCAAAATTTCTGTAGATATCATTCCCCAAAAGACCGATGGGTACAGTGTCGCCAATGCTAACCGGGATGTTGGTACGGGTAATATTGCCCACCTGTACGGACTCCACATAGCCCACATCCACTACGGTCTGGTTGCTGCTGGCGGTGGTGACCGATGTTTGCCCAACTACCTGGATCCCCAGCTCATTGGCCATGGCTCGGGGGATATGGGTGTGGCTAGCGCCTGTATCTAAAATCATGGGATAGCGTTTGCCATTAAAGCTCACCTCAATGACGGGGGTCCCCCCCCGACGCTCAATAATTGGAATGCGGGGGGAGGCAGATACAGAAGATGAGGTATCGGGGCGATTGGGTCTGGCCAGGGAAATTTCTGATGGTGGCTGACTCAGGGTTTCTAACTGCTGTTTGGCATAGGCCAGGTTGCGCTGGTAGTCCTTGAGCTTGGTCTGGGCGGTTGGGTACTGTTGGCTGTCGGTTGGCACGGTTTGCAGGGTTTGGACTGCCTGCTCCCAGCGGCTGGCCACTAGCTGCCAGTCGTCGGAGGAGGTGGCTTGCTGGCTCAAGGTAAATGCGCTGGAGGCCAGATTGACACCGTCTTGATAGGCCGTTGATGGCGGTGGGCTTGGACTAGCTACATCGGAGTTAGTCCCAGAATTCTCTGGGTCAGGCTGGCTGGACGGGGTAGTTTGCGCAGCTGGTCCAGGAGAATCCTCTGGAGGATTTTCCATTTGAACCGGGCTAATCTGGCAGGCGGCCAAGGGTCCCAGCCATAAAATCTGAATAAATTTGACTCGTTTTTTTCCAAGCACTGCCCAAATGTTACCCATGGCCTCTAGGATGGTACCGATCCCCATTGTGTCCTTGGGGAACGCATCGCGTCTGTTTTTCCTTGTTGTAACCCATGTCTATTTTTTCCACTAGCTCCCAGCCAGCGTTGCTGGTGTTAGCCGACGGGTCGGTTTTCCAGGGTCACTCCTTTGGGGCCATCGGTACCGTGATTGGTGAAATTGTGTTTAATACTGGGATGACGGGTTACCAGGAAGTTTTGACCGATCCTAGCTATCGAGGACAAATCGTCACATTTACCTATCCTGAGCTGGGGAATACGGGGGTTAATTCGGAGGACGAGGAATCTATCGCTCCCCAGGTTATGGGTGCGATCGCAAAAAATATTTGTGAACGCCCCAGCAACTGGCGCTCCACTACCTCGCTACCCGACTATCTCAAACAGCACAATATTCCAGGTATCTATGGCATTGATACCCGCGCCTTAACCCGTAAGCTGCGTACCGCCGGTGCCATGAACGGAGCCATTTCCAGTGAAATCCTTGATCCCGAGCAGCTCCAAAAGCAGATTCGGATGATCCCCTCCATGGCTGGGTTAAACCTGGTCAAAGATGTCAGCACCCCTACCGCCTACGAGTGGACAGAGCCCACCGACAGGAGCTGGGAGTTTGCCCCTGCTAACCAGGAACCCGCTGGGACACCCCCTAAGGCTCCCCTCACGGTCGTGGCCATTGACTTTGGCATCAAACGCAATATTTTACGCCGTTTGGTGAGCTATGGCTGTCGGGTGATCGTAGTCCCCATTGATATGCCCCCCGAGGACATCCTCAAATACAACCCTGACGGCATTTTTCTCTCCAACGGTCCCGGCGATCCGGCCGCCGTTGAGTCAGCCCCCCAGCTGGTAAACGCGCTCTTAGAAAGTCAGCTGCCCACCTTTGGTATTTGCATGGGCCACCAAATTTTAGGACTGTCCTTTGGTGCCAAAACATTTAAGCTCAAGTTTGGCCATCGGGGTCTCAATCAGCCCTGCGGTCTCACACAGCGGGTGGAAATTACCAGTCAGAACCACGGATTTGCCATTGATGCGGATACTATTCCAACCGCCGATGTCGAGGTGACCCATTTTAATCTCAACGATCGCACCGTGGCTGGGTTACAACATAAGGACCTGCCTGTATTTTCAGTACAGTATCATCCAGAGGCGAGTCCGGGTCCCCATGACGCAGATTATCTATTTGAAAAATTCATCACCCTGATGCGTCAGCATCGGGGCTCTACCAAACCGCTGGCAAGTTCCAAACCAAGTTGAGTTTAATCATGGCTCAACCCTGGATTCGTCGCATTTACGTTTCGCTTAATCTTCTTGCAGTCAGAAGAATCCTGACCTAAAATTAAACGTCTGATTTTGCCGTATCTATTGCCCTTAGGAGGTTATTATCGCTGAGTCGCTGACCCTAACCGTAAGTTTAAGAGGCACCCGCGATGTTAGGGGAAAATGCCAAATATTTCGCCTTACTGGTTTGCTGGATGCCTTTTCGGAGCCTACCTTTCGCAAGGTTTTGAACCGTTATATCGAAGAAGGACCCACCCACATTATTCTCGATCTGTCGGCAATTGATTTTGTCGATAGTTCCGGACTAGGTGCGCTGGTTCAGCTGGTGAAAAAAGCTAAGGGTGAGAGCGGTAGCGTCCAGGTGGTTACCAACGCCCGCGTGACCCAAACCGTGAAACTAGTTCGTCTAGAACAGTTTCTTTCGCTGCAGCCCACCGTTGATGCCGCCCTTGAGAATCTAAAGGATTCTTGATGACAGCTGTGAACCGGACGTTGCAGGCCATGGGTCAGCGGGATATGTTGGTGTGCCAAATTTCTGGGGATCACCATGGATAGCTCCGAACGCTCGGGTGTGGATCTATATGCTCAAAGTCAGGGGTTCAAACTGCTAGAGACGTTCTCCCAAGGCGACCCTCAGCCCGTGCAGTCTATTTCCCCCATAGCCCTAGCTTATATCGGCGATGCCGTGTTTGAGCTCTATGTTCGCATGCAGCTTTTGTGGCCGCCCCAGCGGATCCAACAGTTTCATCAGCAGGTGGTCAGTCAGGTCAAAGCCGAACAGCAGGCAACCTATTTAGAGCAGCTAGTGCCCCACCTAAACGAGGCAGAGGCTAATCTGGTTCGGCGGGGGAGAAACGCTACGTCTAAACCGCCAAGACGTCTATCTGCAAAAGTATATCGACAGGCGACGGCTTTTGAGACCCTGGTTGGTTATCTCTACATTACTAATCAGGAGCGTCTGGGTGAGCTGCTAAACCAACTTACAATTTCACCCCAAATACAAGCGGCGGCTGACGGCAACTAGGCGGTATGATGTGACTCCGCTTTTACACCTGAGCCATGGTTAAACCTTCTTCTGATCGGCCGCGCCCGGCTAAAGGGAAATCTCGCCCCCAGCGAAAGGGGCTTCCCAAACCTAAACAGACGCCCAGAAAACCGTTTCAGAAACGGCGGCCTCCACAGGCTGCCAACCGGTCGGAGGATCGGCCCTCACCTCCAAGCCAGGAGGAGCGCTCCGACCTGGTCTACGGTCGTCATTCCGTAGAGGCTGCGATCGCAAACCAGCGACCGATCAATCGTCTGTGGGTCAACGCTCGGCTAACCTTTGATGCCCGATTTAGACCGTTGATTTTAGATGCCAAAGCCAACGGTGCCGTTGTTGATGAGGTCAACACCCAGCGATTAAATCAGCTGACCCAGGGGGCAAATCACCAGGGAATTGTGGCGCAAATCGCCTCCCAGGACTACGCAGATTTTGCTGAGCTAGTGGCTAACGCCAAAACCGGCCGCCGTCAGCCGGTCATTATTGCCGCCGACAGTATTACCGATCCCCATAATTTAGGAGCCATTATTCGTACCGCTGAGGCCCTAGGCGCTCAAGGAATGGTGATCCCCCAGCGCCGCGCCGTCGGGATCACTCCAACAGTCGCGAAGGTTGCAGCCGGAGCCCTAGAAACGTTTCCAGTGGCGCGAGTGGTCAATCTGGCGAGAGCATTAGAACAACTTAAAGAAGACGGGTTTTGGATTTATGGGACGGCCGCTACAGGAAGACAATCCACCCACACTATCCAGTTTGATCGGCCGGTTGTGTTAGTTATCGGTGCGGAGGGGGCCGGACTCAGCCTATCCATTCAAAATCTTTGTGATGTCTTAGTATCTATCCCCCTAGTCGGTAAAACTCCCAGTCTCAATGCCTCCGTTGCCGCAGGCATGGTGTTGTATGAAATTTATCGACAGCGATGGGTTGAAAAATTACCTCCCATCAGGCTTGGCGGGGATCAAAATCAGGCTGTATAAATGTTATAGGCACAATTTTGAGCTTTTAGGAAATTAGATTTTTAACTACGGCAGGTATGCACTATATGAAGAACTTTTTGAGCAGTCTTTTCGGCTCATTCTTTAAACCTTGGTGGGTGGAGATTTCCACATCTCAGCCCCGCTGCCTTTATTACTTTGGTCCGTTTGATACTGAACAAGAGGCGATTCAACATCAGGGGGGCTATGTTGAAGATCTCGAGCAGGAGGGCGCACAACAGATTAACGTCACGATCAAATGCTGCAACGAACCGCCCCATCTGACTGTGGAATATACTGAACCCACCAGGGTTACCCCGCCTGTGATGCATAACTAGCTGAGGGTCTTCTCAAACAGCATCCTGTTGAGGAAGACCAGGTTTGATGAAACTAAGACGGTCTAAAAGGTGTTTGAACTCTGCTTCAAACACCTTTTGCTATGTTTGCTTAGGTATAGATAGGTCTAGAAACCCGTTTCTCTGCAGCCACTGCCCAATATCGTCACACAGCTGTGGCCCAATTTCCCAAGGCATCAGGTGAGCAACATTGTTATATAAATGCCAGTCGCACTTGGGCAAAGTGGCCGCTGTTTCTTGGCTGGACTCAGGCGTAATATGAACGTCATTGGCGGCGGCCAGCATCAAACAGGGGTGCTGGATACGATGCAGCTCTTCTAGACGGTTATATCCCTGGCGTAGGGCCCCACTTAATGCCTGATTTGCCAGCGTAGATGTCTGCAAAAAAGCGGGAGTGCCCTCTCGAGCAATATACCCATAGGCTCGCCTGCTGTGTTGGGAGATCAAATAGCGAAACAGCGAGCGCTGGCCAAAGGTGGCAATATTCCACGACCAGCCGGGGGCGAGCCAGTTGACAATACCCGCAACACCCGTCAGCAGATTGTCTTGCCAGGTAATGGATGGATGACGTCCCACCGGTCTAGCCGCTGTACTCACTAAGATTAGCCCGGCTATCTGTTCAGGATGTTTGAGTGCTAGCTCCATAGCCAAAATCCCCCCCAGGGACCAGCCCAGCAACAGACAGGGCTGAGCCACGGAGGCCAACAGCTCTGAAAGATCCCCTAGATGCTGGTCCATGGTAAAGGGACGATGGGTCCGACTGCGTCCATAGCCGCGTAAATCCGGGGCAACGGTTTGGAAATAGGGGGACAGATAATCTGTAAATACAGACATGCACTGCCCTGTCCCTGGATGACCGTGGAGACATAGCACGGTCATGCCCTGGCCGCGACGCTTCACCGATAGCTCCATAGGAGATGTGAGTCGCGTCAACTTCAGAGGTCTGCTTGAGGAATAAAATCAAGCGCCGCTGAATTCATGCAGTAGCGCTGCCCGGTGGGTTGGGGACCATCGGCAAATACGTGACCCAGGTGGGCATCGCAGCGGGCGCAGAGCACCTCAGTGCGGATCATAAAGCCGCTAAAGTCTCGCTTTGTAGCCACGTTTTCAGGTTTGCTGGGAGCCCAAAAGCTTGGCCAGCCGGTCCCAGAATCATATTTAGTCTCAGAGGAAAACAGTTCTGCACCACAGCCAATACAGTTGTAGATACCCGGGGCCTTATTATCGTGGTAAGCCCCGGTAAACGCGCGCTCGGTACCATGTTTGCGGGTTACTTGATATTGCTCAGGGGTAAGCTGTGCTTGCCATTCTGCATCTGTTTTTTGAATTTTCGCCACCATGGTTTTGTCTAGAAAGTCGGTTACAGCTTTAGGCAGATCCTAACGCACATTAGGGTTTAGGTCCGGCGGCGCTGCCGATAACGGCGGTATAGCAGCAGACTGCCGCTGGCGAGACTAAAGGCGGCCAGGGGGGCGGCCAGGGGCACCCAGGCATTGCTTAGAAAAAATAGCACCGTTGTCCCTGCGATCGCAGCGCCCCCTGCACCGTAGGCCGCCCCCAAATATCGCTGTCGGCGCAGCCGCCAGGTAGCAAAGCTGCCGCCGCCAGCCCAGGCGATAACCCAGGCAATTTCTGCCCCGTTGGCCCAGGCCCAGGGAAGCGGGTAGCCATCTAGCACCGCACTGAGAAACTGACTGATCATGTGGAGGTGAACCTCCACGCCAGACATTTGATAGCTGTCGCTGCGGAGGCTATAGGGGGTAAAAAACTTGTCATTGCTGATATAGGCGGTGCTGCCAATCAGCACCACATTGCCCGCGATTAGCTCGGGATCAACTTGATTGGCCAAAATATCGCTGAGCGAAACCCGCTGAGCGATTTGATTGGGGGAACGGTAGGTGAGCAATATTTGATATCCCGCAGCGTCAACGGCCTGATAGCCCCCAAAGTTGGCATCCATCGGCTCAAAGTCCACGCCACCAATGGCCATCACCTCGGCATCTTTAGTGCTTTCGACGGGGCTTAAGCCATGCTGCCGATTGAGGTAGTGCAGCGCCACCAATAGGCCAAAGGAAGTATAGACATCGGCACTGTCGTCATCACCAAAGCTAGCAAAAAAGAGATTGCGACGAATTTTATCGTCCGGATCGAGGGGAATGTCGTTAAAGCCGACTTGTTCAGGAGCCAGCTCCGCCGGGGGGGGGATATTCTCACCGTCAAGATCCCCCAGCTTGGTAATCCCAATAATATTGTCAGCCGCCAGGGTGCGAGCTAGGGCCGCTCGCCCCTCACCTTGGGGAATATTACGGTGCAGATCTAACCCAATGGTGGCCGGGTTGTGGCTTTGGATAATCTCAATGGCATCTGCAATCGATTGGTCAGAGGGGCTTTCACGCTGCTGGTTGTCAAGGTCCTGCTCGTTAATACCCACTAGTAAAATCCGCGGATCGGGACCGAGGTCGCGCTGGTAGGCCACAAGGGCGTCATATACCCTCAGCTCTAGCGGCATAAAGCCACCAAGCTGGCGGATCCCCAGGGTGAGGGCGCTGGCCAGGGCCGCTGCGATCGCAACCGCGCGAATACTCTCCTTTCGAGATGGCTGCCACACCGTTTTCTGGGGCAAAAACGTCTCAGCCATGGTCAGCTGGTCAATTTTTGCCGCCAGCTCATCCAAGTGAGCCAAATCCTCCAGTACCTCAGCCACCCGCTGATAGCGCTGGTAAAAATAGTGGTGCACCATCTTTTTGAGCAAGTATTGCAAACCGGGGCCAATATTGACGTACTGCTCCCAGCACAGCTCTAGAGAGGACATATCCTCAGGCATCTCAGTCGGTGTCCGCCCGGTCAACCCGTGGATCGCCGTCATTCCCAACGCAAAAATATCGCTATTAAAGCGAGGCTTGCCCGCTAGCTGCTCACTGGGGGTGTACCCCTGGGTGCCAATACCCACGGTCAGGCTAGTCAACTCACTATTCATCAGCTGGGTACGGATTTCCTTGACCGCCCCAAAATCAATTAAGCAGAGTTTACCGTCCTCCCGTCGCCGAATCAGATTGTCAGGCTTGAGGTCCCGGTGAATAACTCGATTGTCATGGACAAACTTGAGAATTTCTAAGGTTTCCTGTAACAGAACAATCACCTGGTCTTCGCTGAGCCGACCGGTACGACGAATTTCATCCCCAAGGGATTCTCCATCAATTAGCTCTTGAACCAGATAAAATTCCCGCTGCTCCTCAAACGAATCGAGCAGCTTAGGAATACAGCTATGGGTTCCCAGACGCTTGAGGGTCGCCACCTCTGTATCAAACAGTCGTCGCGCTACCTTAAGAAAGGTGACATCAGTACTGGCCGGTTTAAGCTGTTTGACAACACAGGTGGACATGGTGGACTGGAACAAATCCCTGGCCACATAGGTTTGCCCGAAGCCCCCCGCCCCCAGCTCTCGGATTAATTGATAGCGTCCTTTAAGAACCTGGCCTAACATCCATCCTATGGGACCAACACTATAGATATAGCAAGTGTTCTAGTATATCAGGATATTTACTATGCCTAGGGATCGCCACCAACCCTACCCGTCGGCAGCACCTGAATTTTACTCAGCAGCGTAGGCGGATCGATCGGTTTAATCAAGTAGTCATCAAAGCCTGCCATCGGTTCTGACTCCGCGCCATCAGCGTTCTTATCCCCAGCATCCATCAGGGAGATAATCTTTATGCCGGAGGTAGCCACATAGTGTTTAAGATCGTCCACAACATATTGACTGTTTCCGCTAACAAGGTGGTGATTTAAAATAATTGCCACCGGCTGCAGAATCTCTACCTGGTGTACGATGCGCGAACCTTCAATCACCCAAATTACCTGATAGTTAGCGGCTGTTAGCAAGTCACAAATCAGACTGGCGCTGCTCTCATCGTCTTCCAACAAAATAATCCGACCGGTTACCGGCTCAGCGCTATGGAACGGTGTTGACAGATCGTCCGAATGCTGGAGAGGAATGCGCACCGTAAACATAGAACCCTTGCCAGGTCTAGATACTACCTGGATCGAGCCATTGTGCAGTTCGATTAGCTGTTTGGTCAGAGCCAGCCCCAGGCCAGCACCAGGATACTGCCGCTGGCGAGCCGTTTCTAGCTGTTTGAATGTCTCAAAGAGGATGGCCTGCTGGGGCTCGGGAATACCGATGCCCGTATCTTCTACCTGAAAAAGTACATTTTGCGGATCTCGCCACACCCTCAGACCGATGCGACCGCCCTTATCAGTAAATTTAACCGCATTGCTTAAAAGATTGGCCAAAATTTGACGTATCCGACGTGGGTCAGCTCTAAAGACATCCTCTGTTTCCGAGAGCCGCAAATTAATTCTTAAATCCACGCCTTTTTCCTGGGCTTCTTCCCGAAAGCTTTCTAGACTGCTGCGGGCCAGGTTGGATAGCGAAAAATCATTAATTTCCAGTACGGTCCGCCCGGCCTCGATTTTAGCAACCTCTAAAATATCGTTGATAATGTCTAGCAGCTGCTCTCCACTGCTGTGGATAGTGTTGAGATAGTCTCTCTGGCGGGGACTGAGTTCTCCAAAGGACCAGCGCAGCAGGGTCGCTGACATGCCAATGATGTAGGTCAGCGGTGTCCGCAGCTCGTGGCTCATGGTCGCCAAAAATTCGCTTTTGGTTTTGTTAGCCGCTTCAGCCGCCACTAGGGCATCCTTAAGATTCTGTGTCCGTTCTTCAACCTGGGCCTTGAGGATGAGCTGTTGGTTTTGGAGCTGCTGCTGTAGATCTGTCTGGCGAACTGCAATCATCAGCTGCTCTGCAATGTGAACTAAAAAATTGCCTTCCCAAGGTTGCCAATGACGAAGATTTTGGCCTTGTTCCTGCGCGTCTATCTCTCCCCCAATAGGATTATGGACAGGACAGTGATGGGCAATCAGCAGCCCCCACAGCGTCTCTTCTTGCCATAGGGGGACTATGATTTGAGACGCTACCCCCGCCTGTTGCAGCTGCGTTAAAAAGCAACAATGCTGCTGGTAGTGACTGGCCACGTCCTCAATGGCATGGTAATGCGCTGCTTGAGATTGCTTTTGAGCATAGCGCTGATGCCAGGAAGCCTGGGTAAAACAGCTAGCATCGGAGGCATACAGAACAGAGCCTATACCCGAATGCGCGCACGCTTCATAGGTAATGTGTGGAAAAGCTCTGTCTGTCTGTGCTGGGTGGGTGGGACTTGGAGGAGAATCTACAAGCTGGTAGATCAACAACCGGTCGAGGTGCAGCCATTGGCAGGCCTGATCTAGGGTTGATTGAACAATCGAGGAGAGCGATTCCGACTGATGCAATCGATGACTGACACCCTGGAGGATAGTGGCCGCCGACAGGGGAGACGCCTGAGCCGGTGAGAGCCGCTCCAATCCGCTAGCTTCCAATACTAGCTGGCTGGCCAGCTTGAGCAATCCCTTGCTATCCAAAGAGAGCCCGGATGGCTCTCCCGTGCCCTGCTGCTGTAGCTGTGTTCGGATAGCCTGACTATGATGACCTAACCCGTTGACTAACCAAGGCAGCGATAAAAAATTTGCAATGACCGCTGGCTGGGTGCAAAGACAGACCCAATAACTGTGGGCTCCATCGGGCTGTGCCATGAGCAAAAGGCTATCGCGCCCTGTGGATAGCAGGGTAAATTTCTGAACGCCGGCGTCCAGGGGAGGTTGACCCTGGCTAAGATCCTTTTCGGACAGTTGATATATGGCTTCCGGTAGCAAACAAGAGAGACTCCTCCGCACATGCTTAAAGACATGGTGCGGTACGCTTTGATAGTCTAGGGCAGAGGAGAGTCCGAACATAGGTCTAAAGCAACCAACTGGTAATCATTGCCACGGTCACAAAACGTAAAACGTTTTGGTGTCTACGATACAACCCTTGAACATTTTTGTTCTGGATATTGTCCTCACAATGCTGCAATATCTTGAACTTTCTTGAGACAGCTTTCGAACTTTATCTAATACCTCCTTAGCTTTGAGAGTTACTATCGTTTCAACAATTTATAGCGCCCGTAGACAATAGAATAATTCCGCTAGTAATAGCTCTATCCCATTAGGCTTTGTTGGAATATCTTCAATTTACGAGAGGTCTAAAAATCTTACGTTTACTACCTCAGACTGGAGATTTTCTTAACAATAAAACTAATATTGGTTTCTAGAAAACTGTCTAAAAACCCATATTCTGGGGAGTACTCAAAAATTATTTAATGAAGATAAAAACCTAAATCTGGAAATACAAAACAGATTAAAAACAGGTAGGAGATAGGCAATAAAGGTTGATCGCAGCGGGTCTTTAAACTGGCTAGTTCACTTGTCAAGTTTTCCAGTAATATTTAAGAAAAAATCAGCATTCGCTTTTGGACTTGACATTATCCTAACCTTCCAACTTTCAGTTGGGAGTGAAACCCTATACTTCTTTCATAATCTCCGACAGGCTAGCCATATCGGGATTATATGGTTTCTAAACCCAAGTTAGTCCGGCAGACGGTTAACCTAATTCGGCTGAATGTTTTACATATGGGCCGCCGCAGAATGGTCAGCCGCAGATGAATTTTGTGGCTTAAAGTTTAAGGCTCAATTTAATGCCTAAACAATACTGTAATGACAGCCCATCGTTGCCCAGGCTGTTGCCTTGAGGGTATAGCTATCAGAGGCATTATCTGCAGATTCGTTGCTGCTTAAATCATCCAGTAGTGCCTGTACCAAGGATAGGGCGTTATCCTCCAGGGTCACCCGCTGATTGCTAGCAGCGTTGACGACAGATAGCAGCTGCTGCCAGCAGCTTGTCAGGGGTCTAGTGCTACATACCAGATAGGTTTCTACCCTACCCTGAGATTCATCAATCACCCAGGTGTTTTGGTTGGGAAAACTAGCTGAGGTGCCAGGTGCCAGGGTCAGTGCCTCCTGTAGAGACTCAATGGAGTAAGGCTGGCCGTTGGTGGGGAAAAAGGCAACCATGCGATCGCGCGCATCAAATCCCAACAGCACGGTGTATAGGGGGTCAGGGCCAAAATTAAGGGCCTGGTAGCGGACTCGAGACCTTTTTGCAAACTCCACCGGGTGGCTTTGCCGACTGGCTGCACCAGCAATGCGACTTTTAGAGGATTCCCCCGAAGCCCGCCGCGTTTCCTGCTGCAGCACGAGTTTTTCGGTCTCACCCACTAGCAGCATGTTGAAGCGTACCGCTAGGTGAGACGATGTCTGGTTCTCACTCAGCCGCAGTAACTTCATAGCTAGCATGGTTTTGAGCTTGGGTGAGAGGCGACCCACCGCCATTTTAACGGCCTCATCTTGCTTGGCTAGGGTGCCTGAGATCAGGGTTCCAATGGGGCTAAACAGCCCGTAGCCCTGTTTTACTAAGGGTGTGGACTTTTCATCTGCCGCCGCACCATCCTCTGAGTCAGAATCAGACTTACCCAACATACAGTCAGACGGGTGAGCGTTATCAGCCGTTGAATCTACAAACGACAGGGCTGCCAGCGCGCTGGTGGCATCTACTCGCTCAATGCGCTCTAGGCTGGAATCTAAAGAAACCACCAGGCTAATGCCCTTAGGCACAATTCTGGTGACTTCATAGAGGGGTTGGCCCACCGACCATGACTCCCCATCGGTGAGCTTGAGCCGACCGGAAAGACCCGACTGCGATCGCAACATTACCAGCTGATCGCGACTGTCGGGCTGACGAGCAAACCCAAACTGCTCGCTATATTGCACGACATCGGCCGGTAATCCCCCCAGCCATAGAGTCGCCATATTCCCATCAATTGCAGTGATAACCGCATCTAAACAAGGCGAATCCGCATCTCCGTAGATAGCATGCTCGTCGGCGGTTTGAGTTGTCCAATAGGGAGCCTGGCTGGGCACCAGGGGCAAAATTGACTCCTGGGCACCACGCATAGCTGCCGAAAGCTGTATCGGTGGCTGGGCCGCCCATAGATAGCGGGTCAGACCGTAGGTAAATAGCCCGGCCCCAAAATCAGTCCACTGACGCTCAATCACAGATTGGCCGTCCCGGGCCGCCATCAATAAGTCACCCGGAAAAAATGCTGGTTCCTTACCCGTTTGCACTTTCTCAAACGCCATCTCCGCCGACAGCCCGCTGGGAAAATGTATCCCCTCAACGGTTGGGATCTCCTGACGGGCTCGGGAACTATAGCCGCCGGACAGAGAAATCAACGGCTGACTATACCCAGCATCTACAACCGTAAACACCTGTTTTGTTTTGAGCCTAGCTAAAATCTGTTTTACCCATGCCACAGGAATATCCCTGGCCATGGGGGCAGCTGCAGTGGGCAAATAGCCATCGACGGGCACCCAGGTTTTGATGCGTTTGTCACCTAGCAAGAGCTGGCCACCATAGCCGCTAAAGTGAACAACTACAAAATCACTGCTGCTCGACGATTTTTGGGTCAGCCCATAGAGGGCCTTTAAAATACCCGCCTGGGTCGCTTGGGCCCCCACCAGGGTAGTAATATCGCCAGGAGCAAATCCAAAGCGATAAATCAGCAGCTGACGCTGTAGTTCGACATCGGTTAAACAGCCCCGTAGGGACTGCTGCTCTTTTCCCAACACCGCGTTGGAATATTGATTGATACCAATGAGAAGGGCGAGCTTACGACGGGAGGGAGATGCCAACGCTTGCTGCCAGCCCAGAAGCTGGGATTGACTCAGACCAAAGGCTCCTAAAATGACACCCGTCGCTGATAAAAACTCCCGTCGCTGCACTGCCCTACTCCATTGGCTTTAAGATTGCATGGCTCGAGCTAGTTCGGCAGCCACTTCTGGACGAGAAAACTCCGGTGGAGGTAGCTCGCCACGACGTAGCATCTCACGCACCTTTGTACCCGACAGATGAATTCGCTCTTCCTTACTACTGGGACTGGTCTTACTCGTCGCCATGGTACTTGTCCGGGTGCAGTAGAAGGCATGCTCGAACTTCATGGGGGTAATACCCAGTTCCCCCGGCTCAAACTGATCGAAGATATATTGGGCGTCGTAGGTACCATAGTAGTCCCCTACACCCGCATGGTCACGACCCACAATAAAGTGAGTACAGCCATAGTTCTTACGAATCAGGGCGTGGAAAATTGCCTCGCGAGGACCAGCGTAGCGCATAGCCGATGGATTAATTGCCAAAATCACACGATCCTGGGGAAAATAGTGCTCCATCATGATTTCATAGCACCGCATCCGCACGTCTGCCGGAATGTCATCCTTTTTAGTAGCCCCCACCAGCGGATGGAGAAATAGACCGTCCACCGTCTCTAGGGCACATTTTTGAATATACTCGTGGGCGCGATGGATGGGGTTGCGGGTCTGAAACCCTACAACTGTCTTCCAACCGCGCTCTCGAAACATGGCTCGAGAAGCAGCGGGATCAATTTGATAGTCTGGGAATAGAGGGTGGGGATCGCGCTCAAGCAGCCAAACAGGACCGGCCAGGTTAACCGGCCCCTGTTCATAAATGACCTTGACACCGGGGTGCTTTTCCTCGTCGGTGCGGTAAACATTGACCGCTTCTTTTTTCTTGTCGTAGGTGTATTTCTCCGTCAGTTCCAGAACACCGACATAGCGGCCTGTGCTGTCGTTGAGACGAACAAAAACACCCTCCTCTAGGGGAGCCGCCACCGCTTCTGAAACAGATAGGGTTACGGGTACCGACCACGGCAAACCGCTGGCCAGACGCATGTCAGTCACAACGGGTTCGTAATCGGCCTTACCCATAAACCCGTTGAGGGGGCTAAAGCCGCCAATGGCAATCATTACCAGATCCGACAGGGCGCGGTCATCTAATGTGACCTGGGGTAAAAATTCTGCTTTACTTAAAAACTCTGCTTTTTGCTCATCAGATACTAAACGGTTAATAAGAGTGCCGCCGTGGGCCGCGATACCATCACTAGTTAGTGTCAAAACGTCCTCTTTTCTTCTATAGAAACTGCATTAATGATCATTGGTTAGCAAACGGCCGAATAAGACCGCCGCCGAGCACTCGCTCGTCACTGTCGTACCATACCGCAGCCTGCCCTGGAGTTACACTAAACTGCGCCTCTGTAAAGACAAGCTTCACAGAGTTATTGGCTAAGGGCACTACGGTGGCAGCCACCGCAGGAGAACGGTAGCGAATTTGCACGCTTACTCCGATTGGAGCAGCAGGAACCTGCATTGATACCCAGTTTACCCGGTCGACAATGCAGTGAAGCTGATGGACACTGTCGCGTTCTCCCACGACCACCTGGTTACGGGCAACGTCTAGGGCTACGACGTAAAGTGGGTGTGAAGCAGAAATGCCCAATCCCCGCCGCTGACCGATGGTGTAGTGGTGAATCCCCGTGTGCTGTCCCAGGATCTGGCCCTCGGTATTCACGATATTTCCGGGTTTGGGGGCTAGGTACTTATCTAAAAACGTCTGCATAGAGCCATGCTGCTCTATCAGACACAGATCTTGGCTTTCCGGCTTGGTGGCGGTGTGCAGACCCAGTTGAGCAGCCATGGCTCGGGTTTGGGCCTTGGTCTGCTCGCCCAGGGGAAATCGAGTTGCTCCCAGCTGGGTCTGGGTTAAGTCATAGAGAAAATAGGACTGATCCTTGCTGCGATCTACGGCACGGCGCAGTTCATAGCGGTCCGTGTCTGGGTTGTGGGTAATGCGCGCATAGTGACCGGTGGCAATGGTGTCAGTACCGAACTCTTGGCGGGCATAGTCCAGCATGGGGCCAAACTTGACGCTGCGGTTGCACTGGGAGCAGGGGAGGGGAGTGACCCCCTGGCTGTAGCCCTCTACAAGATAATTGACGATTTTTTCTTCAAATAGCTGGCGGGTGTCAATGACGTGATACGGAATATTCAGCTCCTCGCAAAGCTGGGCCGCATCTTCCATGCCCTCGGAACAGCACTGGCCCTTGCCCTTCATCAGCCAAAGGGTGAGGCCGACCACATCGTGCCCCTGCTGCTGCAGGGTCGCTGCAGCGACCGAACTATCCACGCCCCCCGACAGACCGACAACAACTTTTTTACCCATGGATGACTAAGATAATCAACATGCCATCTCTTAGGCTAACACCCTATCTACGGATCTGTTATTGTTCTAAATCACTTTATTTGCCTGTGTGCTGATGTGAGAGATGTGCTGATGTGAGAAAAGTAGGCAATCGATGACAATAAGAGGGCGAAAAACGGCACCCATTATTCAACAAGCCTGTGTGACGGCTGCCCAGATGCAGGCTGTTGAAGCTCGCCTGTTTGATGCCGGATTTCCCGTGGCGGCTCTGATGGAAAAGGTGGCCGGACGGATTGTGGATTATTGGTTAGAGCGCTGGCCCCAGGAACTGCCTCAGAATCAAAAAGTTGGCGTCATGGTGGGGCCAGGCCACAACGGTGGTGATGCCCTGGTTGTAGCCCGTGAATTGTATCTGCAGGGGTATGAGGTGAGCATCTATGCTCCCTTTGAACGGTGCAAACCTCTAACGGCGGACCACGGTCGCTACTGCCGACACCTGGGTCTGCCTTGGTATCAAACCTTGGCTGAGCTACCAGGGTTTTTGAATCAGGGCGAATCGACCGGTCAGCGCCGGTGCGATCGCATCCTAGATGGTCTATTTGGGTTTGGCCTCAGCCGCCCCATCACCGGGGAAATCGCGGCGGCCATCAATCTTATCAATCAAAGTAATATCCCCGTTGTCAGTATCGATCTTCCCTCTGGCATTCATACCGATAGTGGGGCGGCCTTGGGAACAGCGATCAGGGCGGAGACCACCCTCTGCCTAGGGCTGTGGAAACGGGCCTGTTTGCAAGAAGTTGCCCAGCCCTATCTAGGGCAGACGAAGCTTATCGACTTTGACCTTCCGCCAGCCGACATTAAAGCCGTGCTTGGCCCTATGCCAGCGGTACAGCGGCTCACTGATAAGCGAGCCCATCAGGCGCTACCCCTAGAGCGCTCCCCCATAGCCCACAAATATACGGTGGGTCAGCTGCTGGTGATTGCCGGGTCTAGACAGTATGCCGGTGCAGCCCTGCTGACGGCGCAGGGAGCCATGGCCAGCGGTGTTGGAATGGTCACCCTGGTGGTGCCAGCCAGTCTCCGCCTGGTGGCGATTGCCCAGCTGCCGGGGGCTCTGGTGATGGGAGCCGATGAAACCTCAACTGGGGCCATCGCTAGCCTTCCCCCCCTGACCCTAGACCGATACGATACCGTAGCCTGTGGTCCAGGGCTGGCCGAGGTCAGCTGGCTGCCAGCCGTGTTGGCTAGCCCCGGACCGCTGCTGCTGGATGCGGATGGCCTCAACGGCAGCACCGCAGCACAGCTTGCCCAGCGACAGCCCCCCACTGTGATTACCCCCCATCCAGGGGAGTTTAAACGGTTGTTCCCAGCATTGACCGCTAGCCATGACGGCGCCCTCGATGCGTCCCAGGGCAGCGGATTGACGGTGGTGCTCAAGGGCTCAAAGGTGACGATAGCGACGGCTGCAGGCAGACTATGGATCAACCCCCACAGTACGCCAGCCCTGGCCCGGGGTGGCAGTGGCGATGTTCTAACCGGGTTAATGGGGGGTCTAATAGCGCAGCGAGTGGCCCAAGTCGCCACCCCTAATAAAAGCGAGGCAATTACCGACGGCGTTTTAGGGGCGGTCTGGTGGCATGCCCAAGCGGGCAGATACGCCCAGCAGCAGCGCACCGTGCTAGGGGTAGACCCGCTAGAGCTAGCTCGTTGTTTAAATCCGGCGCTGGCGGACTACCTGGCCAAACGCTAATATTGCCAGCCTACTTACCGATTTATTTACCGCTTAATTCTTTTGATTTAGAAGAGTTTAGACGCGATCGCAGTGTAATCAGCGTCAGTCCTAAAATTGTCAGCGGCACGATTATATATTTTAAGGCTGACCCAAACAGCACCGTGCTGTCATGGTCGGTTGTTCTCATCACCAGGTATAGCGTGTAGGCCACGTAGTAAACCAGTAACAGCAGTCCTTCGCGCCGACTGACAAGGTTGTCGTTAAAGCAGATGGGAAAACACATAATCGCAACCCCAATCATGACCGGGATATCAAAGGCGAGGACGGAGGGCGCAATTGTGATGCCATCAGGAGATAGGGCACTGGTCGCCCCCAGCACCACCAGGATATTAAAAATGTTGCTGCCCACCACATTGCCCACGGCAATATCGCGCTCACCCCGAAAGCTAGCCACCATAGACGTGGCTAGCTCAGGCAGGGAGGTCCCCAGGGCCACCACCGTTAAACCAATAATTAAAGGATTGACCTCCAACGCCTCTGCAATGGTTATCGCCCCCCGCACCAGCATCTGTGACCCCAAAACCAAAAAAGCCATACCCCCCAGGAAAGCGATGGATTCGATGCCGGCCTGGGACCAGACAAAGTCCCTAGGACCATACTCCTGAGCGTATTCGTCCTGCACCTCGGGATTGCTCTCGCAGCGGCTTTGGTAAAGCAAAAATATCGTATAGGTCAGCCCCCCGATCACTAGGATAATGCCGTCGGAGGTGCTGATGGAGCCATCCAGACCAAAGAAAAAGACGAGGCCAGACACGCCAATCATAATGGGGACGTCCAATCGCACAAGCTGCTGAGCGACGACTAAAGGCGACACCAAAGCAGATGCTCCCAAAATCAACAACACATTACAAATGTTGCTACCAACGACGTTACCGACGGCAAGTTCTGCCTGATTGTTGAAAGTAGCATGCAAACTGACGGCCAGCTCTGGGGCACTGGTACCAAAAGCAACTACCGTCAGACCGATGGCTAGGGGGGAGATTTTTGCCATGGCAGCTAGATTGGAGGCACCTCGTACCAAAAAATCAGCGCCAGCAACCAGGAATGCTATCCCCAGTATGAGAAATACAATGGCATTCATGGTCTTACAGGCAATTTCCTTTCATACAACTTTTCCTTGACACCTTCAAAGGCCCAGCAGCTTAGCCAGCGACTTGAGTGTACCGGCTTTATTGATCCGCGTCTGGTATTTTGTCCTACTGACTGGCCTGCAAATGTAACAATTATCCCGACGACTAACATTTTGCGGCTGACTATGGATTGGCAAACCCGCTAATAGCCGTAAATCTTTAGGATTCTGATTGTAAATTATGACCCTAGCCCCATGGCGACCAACGCTAGCCCGTGCGCTTCATCGCAATCGTTCCCGAGCTTACTGTAGGTATATGCAGCTAGCGACCATTAACTCTGACGGTAGGCCATCTAATCGTACCGTGGTTTTCCGAGGCTTTGCAGACGATGCCTTGCAAATGGTGACCGATGGCCGTAGTGAAAAAGTTCGGCAAATCCAAGCCTATCCATGGGCTGAAGCTTGCTGGTACTTTACCGTTACCCGCGAACAGTTTCGCATCGCGGGTCAGCTGACGCTGATGGGACCAGACAGCCTGGAGACCCAAGACAAGCGCCTCCAGGTCTGGCAGTCCCTGTCGGCCAACGCTCGCCAACAATTTTATTGGCCCCATCCAGGTCAAGCCAGGTCTGATGCCGCCGCATTTGAACCGGTTGAGCCCGCCAGCCACCCCCCAGATAGCTTTTATGTGATGCTGTTGGCGGTTAATCGAGTGGAGCATCTAGCTCTGCGGGGCAGCCCCCAAGAGCGCCACATTTATGAGCTGACCGCTGATGGCTGGGGGATGACGGCGGTTAATCCCTAAATCTCGCCGGGGGTAAACGGCTATCCCCTATCGCTGCGGACAGCCATCTAAGAATTCTGCGATCGCACGATCCTGTAAACGACAACACTCACCCTCGTCTGGGTCGTCAGGCGGCGAAGAAATATCCAGCGGGAGCCTTGGCTGCGACTGTAGCTGGGCGATCTGACGTTCTAGGGTTTCAATCCGATCCACCAGGGTGCGAATCACCGCCGCCTCAGAATCGGGTAGCTGACCGTGCTCTAGCGGCCCGGAGCGGCTAGAGCGATGCACAATGCGCCCCGGTATGCCGACAACGGTGCAGCCGGAGGGCACATCCCTGAGCACCACTGAACCAGCGCCAATGCGAACATTATTGCCAATTTGGATATTGCCCAGGACCTTGGCTCCGGCCCCAACCACGACTTGAGTGCCCACGGTGGGATGCCGCTTGCCGGTTTCCTTGCCGGTCCCCCCCAGGGTCACCCCCTGATAAATCAGAGCATAATCGCCCACAATGGCCGTTTCACCAATCACCACCCCCATGCCGTGGTCGATAAATACCCCCTGACCAATGGTGGCCCCCGGATGAATTTCAATACCGGTTAGGAGGCGGCCCACATGGGATATAAACCTGGGTAAGAAGGGAAGATCCAGCTGCCACAGGATATGGGCCAGCCGATACAGCAGCAGGGCATGGAGACCCGGATAGCAAATTAAGACCTCCAGGGCGTTGCGGGCAGCTGGATCTCGGTCAAAAACAACTTTAAAGTCGGTAATAAAAGTTCGTAACACGTAGGCATCCTCAAGGGTAGTGGAGCGTTGCTAATGGTTTGGGTGCGCCTGGGATCAACAGGTGACCCAGCTAGGTGATACAACTGGCTCACACCGCTACAAAATCATTGACTAATCATTGATTAAACTAGCAACAGCGCGGAGTCTTAATCACAGAGTCTTAGATCAAGATTAAGGACAGTGGGGATTGCTCCGCATTTAGCATACCGCAGGGACAGATCTTCAACCTGAACGCTGGCTTAATTACAGGCTAGCCGCTGTAGGACAATTTTTAGAGATCGGTTTCTTCGACTCGACCGTACCCAACTGGCAGCTAATATCGTTTTGCTAAAAATCGAGCAGATACGGCCATGACGGATACACAACCCCATCGTTGCCCCTATGTTCTCTTTGTACAGCACGGTTGGCACGATACCAACCGGCGCATCTATCGGTTGGGAAGTACCCTGGCAGATAGACACACAGAGGTGATTGCTCCCAATCTGGGGCTCATCAAAACCTGGTGGCGGATTGAGCCGCTGATTGAGCAGGTGGAGCAGGCTGCGATCGCAGCTCGTCATCGCCATCGAGATCTTCCCTGGCGCATTGTCGGCCATTCCATGGGCGGTCTGATCTGGCTAGAGCTGTTGGAGCGCCACCCAGAGTGGTTGTCCCAGGTGGCATCGGTTAGCTTAGTAAGCTCCCCCGTGGGGGGGGCCGACTTAGGCCGCATCATCGACCCGTTTCGCTGGGGTATTGGCATTGCCAAAGATCTCGGCACCGACCGGCGGGCCCTGGCCGAACGCCTAGCCAGTCAGATCCCGGTCCAAACCATTGCTAGCGACTACGATGGCGGCAGTGACGGCACCGTCCCCATTCAGTGCTCCCAGTTTCGCCATGGCCACTACACGCAGCTAAGGGGGATTCGCCATGACAATACGAAGGATCATCCCCAGGTAACCGCCGCCATCGAGAACTTTTGGACACAGCTGGAGGGTGGTGCCGTCTCCCCTGGCGCTTTCGATCCTGTAGAGGACGCTATTATCCAGCGGCTACGGGCTATTCCTGGGATGACCGATGCCCATCTCCGTCACTTTGATCAAGCCGCTGTCTGGGCCTCGCTCAAAAATGGATTTACCCTGCGCACCTGGCGTAGCTCCCTGGGTATTCACCATGTATTTTTAGCCGACGCCCAAAATCGATGTTGCTTTGCCGGATTTGTCGGCTGGCCTGACACCCGAGGACTATATAGGGGACTGAATCACCTCAAGCGAGAACTATACTAGCGTTTATGCTATTGTCCCTGTCCCCATGACTCCTATTCAGAGTGTGTCTAGCGTCGCATCACTCGAGTCCCGCATACCCGGACTATCGCCTGAGCTATCGATTGTCGTACCGCTCTATTGCGAGGAGTCCAATGTTGACCCCCTATTTGAGCGTTTAGAGACGGTCGTCCGTAGCCTGGGGGTAAGCTACGAAATTATCTGCGTTGATGACAGTAGCAAAGACAATACCCTGGTCCGGCTGCTTGACCACCACAGGCGTAATCCGGCCATTAAAATAGTGGCCCTGGCCCGCAACTTTGGTAAAGAGCTGGCCCTAACCGCTGGACTTGACTATAGCCGAGGTCAGGCCGTTGTCCCCATTGATGCCGATTTGCAAGACCCCCCCGAGTGTATCCAGGCGCTCATGGCAAAGTGGCGAGAGGGCTACGATGTGGTGTATGCAAAGCGCCGTAACCGAGCCGGAGAAACCTGGTTAAAAAGGTTAACGGCCAATGGGTTCTATCGCATTATCGGTAGCCTCAGCCAGGTGAGCATACCCCAGGATACCGGCGATTTTCGGCTGATGGACCGGCGGGTGGTAGAGGCCCTCAAACAGCTGCCGGAGCGCACCCGATTTATGAAGGGGCTATTTGCCTGGGTCGGCTACAGACAGACGTTTATCACCTACGATCGCGATGCTCGCCACAGCGGTCGCACCAAGTGGAACTACTGGCAGCTTTGGAACTTTGCCATTGATGGCATCGTATCTTTTAGTTCCACCCCCCTCAGGGTCTGGGGCTATTTAGGACTGGTGATTTCTGCCATCTCTTTTGTCTATGCTTCATTTTTGGTAATGCGCACCCTCATACTGGGTATCGATGTCCCAGGCTATGCGTCGCTAATGGTGGCAATTTTATTTTTAGGCGGCGTTCAGCTGGTAAGTCTTGGCATTATTGGTGAATATTTGGGGCGAATATACGAAGAGGTCAAACAGCGACCTCTATATTTAGTACGGGAGTTTTATGGGGAAACGGAGGGGTGATAGGGACAGGTTTTGTTTCCCTCCATACCCGCGCTATCCGTCCTGTCCGAGCTGTCAGCCCCAGCTAACTCCCAGATTCTCATCCCTGAAGGAGACCTCCTGTGTCACAACCTCAACGGTCTTCAGAGACCGGCCCCCCTGGCCAACCAGCAGATCCCATCCCCCAGATTCGGATTGAGTGGATATTGATAGCGGCAATTGCGATCGCATGTCTGATCCGAATACTCTATGTGGGCGTACGGGAGCTGTGGTATGACGAAGTTCTGTCCCTACTACTATCCACTACCCAGCGCACCAGCTATACCAATCCCCCCGATACACCAATTGCCTTAGCCAGCTATGCATCGCTGCTGCAGCTCCCTTCCTGGGGCGGTGTTGCTGAATTTGTCACAGCCATAAAACCCCTGCTGCAGGGTTTAGTCGGTCGAGAACCCCACCCCCCGCTGTTTTTTTTATCCCAGTATCTCTGGCTGCCCCTCACCGGCAGTCAAGAAATTTCCCTGCGCAGCCTCAACCTTCTGCTCAGTTTGGGCGCAATTCTTGGCGCATACGGCATGGGCAAAGCCGCCTGTGGCCACCGCAGCGGTCTTATCCTAGCCGCCCTGTTGGGTCTAAATCCATTTTTTTGGTTCCACTCCCTCAACGTGCGCATGTACTGCCCTACGATTCTATGGGTCACCTTAAGCGGTTGGGCCACGCTGCAGCTGTGTAATCAGCGGTTGTCTCGCTATGGGCGCATGGGATGGTGCGTGCTCTTGACCCTATCGGTTACCGCCGGAGTGTTAACCTACTATCTCTCAGCCATGTGGTTTTTGACCCTGGGCTGCGTCATTTTAGTGAAAGATCGTCAGCGCTGGTGGCAGTACGCCCTGTGCGGCATCAGCGCCGCCTGTTTTGCCGCCCCTTGGTTCTACTGGGGACTACCCCAGCAGCTAAGAAATGTAGATCTAAACCGGTTTTCCACCGATAGCACCTGGTTAGAAACCGCCGCGCAGCATGCCCAGGGCGTGCTTGAGGTGCTTGGCATTCAGCTGATCGTAGGAGACTGGGCCACCAGTTTGCCAACGGCGGCTGTTTTAGTCATCGGAGCGCTCACGACCCTGCTATTGGCCGCCATAACCGTGCATCTGTGGCGTTTGTTGTACAACAAATCGGCCTCGCTGCTAATCGCTCTTTTACTCCTGGGATGGTTGCCTCTGTTATTAATGTTGGCGGCCGACATTTTATCGGGAAAATCCACCTTAGCCTGGGGGTTTGGCCGTAGCGCAATTTTTGTTTTACCAGGTCTATTGTTACTGATCGCAGCCTGGTTGACACATCTGCCCGCTGCTTGGCAAAAATCGGCCCTCCTAACGGTCCTGGTACTATACCTGGGCTTAAATGTAGCCGATATGACAGGGCGCAACCGTCAGATATTCCAACAGGTTGCAGAGGCGGCTGCCTCCTCAGAATCCACCCTAATTGCCATGAATTCAAAAGCCTGGGGCCATGTTCTGCGACTGGTGTATTATTTCCCAGGTGATACATCTGTCAGGCTCCTGGCCACCGATCCGGCTATGCTACCCGCAGCCCTAGAGAGAGTTCTAGTCGAATGGGATGAAAAATATGACCAAATCCTATGGTTAGAAGCCGCTAGACCCGTTTGGAAAGCACCCACGCCCACAGAAGCAACAAAAATCCGTGACCAGGTCAATCGGCTTTTAGCCAATCAGTATCAGTCAGCCGACCACCGTGAGCTGGTGGGCACCATGGCGCTAGATAGATTTAGTCTGGATGTCTATAAAAAGTCTTAGGGGTTAAACCTCTCCCAGTACCGACAGCTGCTCTCCCTGCTGGGCATAAAACACATCTTCCACATCTCCCCGACGAAACAGGGGCTGCTGTTGGCGTTTCGATAGCCGATGCTCCAGACCAGCCTTGATCAGCAGATCGAGAGTGTCTTTTTTTCGTTGGCCAAATATGGCCGCCGCATCCTGCAACCGAATCCACTGCTGACGAAAAAGGGCGAGGATTTTTTCCTCGGGTTCCTGCTGAATCCGTGTTAGCAAAAGCTGGGCCAGTAGCCAGCAGGCCTTGGTATCGGCCTCGGCCCGGTGGGAAACACCCACATCAAAGTTAAAGTGTTTGACCAGCTTAGGCAAACTGCGAGAGGGCAGCTCCGCCAGCATCAGGCGGGACAGCAGCACGGTACAAAAGCGATGGCTCGGAGGGCGATAGAAGTGGACATCGAGACGTTTGTACTCGCTTTGAAGAAACCCGTAGTCAAAATCGAGATTGTGGGCCGTAAGCACATCCTGGCGTAGCAGCGGTTCGTAATCGGCCCAAATTTCCTCAGGATGGGGGGCCTGACTCACCATCGCCGTAGTGATACCCGTAATTTTGGTAATAAACGGCGGGACTTTACCCATGGGATTTAGCAGGGACGTTTCCTGCTGGAGGATGCCGTCACTCAGGGTAGCTTTGATGACGGAAACCTCAATGACGTTTGACTTGTAAGCAATGGAGCCGGTGGTTTCGACATCGATAACAGTGAGGGTAGACTGGGCCACCCGCTGGTAAAAAGCCAGCAGCTGCTTCGATAGGAGGGAGGACTGACCCTGATATTTTTTCACCGACGTTTTGTGGGCAGTAGCCATGGTAGGTGGCGAGGACGGCCCCGTTATTTTAGCGCTACGCCTGTGGGCTGGCTTGAATCAATCAGGCTATGATGCAAATCTACACCGCTGATATCCTAAAATTTAGTGGCTAAACATGACGCAAAAGCAACTATGACAGCGCTCACACGGATGCTACTCTCCCACAACTGCACGCTGCTTGACGGCCAGGTAGCCCCCCTTAATCGAGCTGACTTTGCCCATGTTTTTATTAGCGCGCTCAAGCCTCATCAGCATATCCGGTGCAGCCTGATTGACAATCCCCACTGGATTGTTGAAGTTCTCTTTAATACGCAGCAACACTCTCCCACAGACATGGCCAAGCTCTGTGCCCAGGGCCTGAGCTCTCGACGCTCAGAGGACCCCTATCCCGGACTTAATAACCACACCATTATGCTGCTGGGGGGGATTAAAACTACACCGGCCCTCGGTAGCTCTCCCACCTCTCTACGGCCTGGTGAGTGGGGGGTAGATGTGGTGGAAACAGTCTCTCCCCAAGATTTTTTGGCGGGTATAAACTGGGAAACAGCCATCGCTAGTAAACCATCTGAACAGATTTTTAAGGTTACCCAGATGGTATAGGGCAAGTACTGGTTGTACTTAGTAGAACAGATCGCTTAAAACACCCATGATAAAAGGATTGAGTATGCTAAAAAGAGAGATCAAGAAAAAGAGTTAAAGAAAACCTGATATTAGGACCATCTCAGTTTTTTTACGTGGAACTGACGCTAACAACTCTATGTTTATAGACACTAGTGCCGTGGTTTATCGTCCTATTGTGATTGCCGGTCTTACTATTCAGCTAATAGTCCAGCCCTCCTTTGCCCACGAGAATCACGACCATTCAAGAAGTTCTGATCAGCCATCCGACGAGCAGGATACCGCTCCGGTCCAGCCGGAGGGGGCTAATATCCTACCATCGGAAACATCTACAGAAAGCGACATTACCCCCGTAGTCGTTGAGGAGCCGACTCCCCTGGGTACTCAGGCAGAACTGGGTAATGGTTTTGCCATTGGCATAGGCGAATCTTTGTTGGGACTGCTCCTAGTTGGCCCCTTTATACTCATATCGTTTAGAAAAATGTGGAACTGACCATGGCCATCAATCAAGCTCGTCTGCGGCAGCTCCACAGGATGCTGGTCCCTTTTATGGTCCTACCGCTGCTGCTCACGCTAACAACCGGCATGGGGTTTCAATTTGCTGTTATGGCCGGTTACGCAGATGGTTTTCTTTGGCTGCTGGATTTGCACCGGGGTAAATTTGGTAGCATCAATCTAGAGATGGTCTACCCAATTCTCAATGCGCTAGGATTGCTGACTTTGCTGGTGACGGGGTTGCTGATGTGGTTTCAGGCACCCGGGCACAAACGACACAGCCGTTAGCCGGTGTCTTGACCGTATCTTTAATCAATCAAAATGTGACCCCCCTGGACTCTCTACTCGACTGTAGGGTTTAGGCTGGGGCCAGTGAGGTTTAAAAGCTCCCGACTGTTTATTGGATTGCATACCCATGACACTTCAGCTAATGGTTCCAAATATGGCCTGTGATGCCTGTGCCAAAAACATTATCAACGCTGTTAAGACCCTTGATGGCAATGCTGTTGTTACTGCCGATCCGGAAACAAAGCGGGTAGGGGTGGAAACAGAAGCTACCGAGACAGCTGTACGGGAAGCCCTCAAACAAGCCGGATATCCGGCTACTGCCTAGCTGTTAAAACTCTCTCCGCAGAGTGTAAATCCTAGGAGAATTTCTATGACTACTGTGACCCTCAACCTTGGGGGGATGAGCTGTGCTGCCTGTGCTAATGCTATCGAAACAGCGATCCGCCAGGTCCCCGGTGTTAATAAAGCCCAGGTTAACTTTGCTACCGAACAAGCCAACGTCGACTACGATGAGCGGAGTACCCGTCTAGATGCAATTCAGACAGCTGTTACCAGTGCGGGGTACAAAGCGGCTGTGGATACGGGGCCAGGGGGAGAGGCAGCTCGCCTAGAGCGACAGGCCCAGCAGCGTCCGCTGATGTATCGGGTGGTGGTCAGCGGCATTATCGGTATTATTCTGGTTGTTGGGTCGATGCCTGCCATGCTGGGTATGAGTATCCCTGGCTGGCCCATGGTGCTACACAACGCCTGGGTCCAGCTGGTCCTATCGACGCCTGTCATGTTTTGGTGTGGTCAGTCCTTTTTTAGGGGTGCCTGGCAGGCCTTGACCCATCGGACCGCTAACATGAATACGCTGGTGGCCCTGGGTACCGGGACCGCCTATGCTTACTCCCTATTTGTTACCTTATTTCCCGGTGTGCTGATGGCCCAGGGGCTAGCCCCTGAGGTCTACTATGAGGCCGCCGTGGTGATTATTGCCCTGCTACTGTTGGGGCGCTATTTGGAAAGTCGGGCTCGAGCACACACCTCCGATGCTATCCATCAGCTGATGGGACTGCAGCCGGACATGGCCATGGTGGTTCGACAGGGAGAGGAAGTTGAGGTGCCGACCCAGGAAGTTGTTGTCGGCGACATTATCGTGGTGCGGCCCGGTGCAAAAATTCCGGTGGATGGGACGGTGGTAATGGGTACTTCTACCGTGGATGAGTCCATGGTGACGGGTGAACCGATGCCTGTGCAAAAGAGTAAAGGCGACGATGTCATTGGTGCGACGATTAACAAAACGGGTAGCTTTCGCCTCCGCGCCGCGCGGGTCGGTAAAGACACCGTACTGGCTCAGATTGTACAGCTGGTGCAGACTGCCCAGGGCTCAAAAGCGCCTATTCAAAAGCTGGCGGACCAGGTAACCGGATGGTTTGTGCCGGTGGTAGTTGCGATCGCACTCGTTACCTTTCTGCTTTGGTTTAACCTGACGGGTAATATCACCCTGGCCTTGCTGACCACCGTCGGTGTTTTGATAATTGCCTGTCCCTGCGCCCTGGGTCTGGCCACCCCAACTTCGATCATGGTAGGTACGGGTAAAGGGGCTGAAAACGGTATTTTGATCAAAGATGCCGAGAGTCTGGAGCTGGCCCACAGACTGGACACCGTTGTGGTTGATAAAACCGGTACCCTCACCCAGGGCAAACCGACGGTGACGGACTATGTGACGGTGCAGGGCGCGGCCAATAGCAATGAAAGCAGACTGCTGCAGCTGGCCGCCGCCATTGAGCACAGCTCTGAGCATCCTCTAGCCGCTGCGGTGACTAACTACGCCGCCGCCCAGGGTGTCAAAGCGCTGCCTGCGGTGGATGAATTTGAAGCCGTTGTGGGCAGAGGCGTCCAAGGTACCGTCCAAGGTCACTGGGTGCAGCTGGGTACTGGCGACTGGATGCAAACCCTAGGCATTGATATCCAGCCGCTGCAGGCCCGACAGCAATTCTGGGCAGCGGCGGCTAAAACCACCGTTTGGATCGCGGTAGACGGTCAGGTGGAAGGTCTACTTGGCATTGCCGATGCGATCAAGCCGTCATCGGCCCAGGCCGTTCGAACCCTGCAGCGCATGGGTCTAGAAGTGGCCATGCTGACCGGAGATAACCCCCAGACCGCCGCTGCCATTGCCCAGGAGGTGGGCATTCGTCGGTACATTGCCAACGTCCGCCCGGACCAAAAGGCCGCCCAGATAAAACAGCTACAGACGGCGGGACAGCGGGTGGCCATGGTGGGGGATGGCATTAACGATGCCCCGGCTCTGGCCCAGGCCGATGTGGGTATCGCCATTGGCACCGGTACCGATATTGCGATCGCAGCTAGCGACATTACCCTAATCTCTGGAGATCTCAGCGGTATTGTTACCGCTATCCGCCTGAGCAAAGCCACCATGGCCAACATTCGGCAAAATCTGTTTTTTGCCTTTATTTACAACGTGGTGGGTATTCCCATCGCCGCTGGTATTCTCTACCCGCTCTTTGGCTGGTTGTTAAACCCCATGATTGCCGGGGCCGCCATGGCGTTTAGCTCCGTATCGGTGGTCACCAACGCGCTGCGGCTCCGACGCTTTCAACCCAGAATCGCCCGCTAGGGTAGAACTACGCCTGAACTCTAACAACGCTATTGCCAGGCTGATGTTTGTTTTCGCAACCAGAACCAAAGTTATTCTTTAGAGAACCTAATTTGATCGTTCAAGGTTGTAGTATGACTAGACAAGCCGTTCCCAAATGCTAGTCCCCATGCCATGCCCAATCGGAAGATCGTAGTCCTTGCAGCGAATCCATATTGGTTTGACATAACTTTGTGCCTGCCAAAAGACATCCTCTAATGGTTGTCACATAATACGTGACAACCATCACTGCCGTATCCATTAGAGAGAGTTATTTTCTAGGATGAACCAAAAAGACGATCATTCGTCCTCGACGCTCCCAGTGTTTGTGATTTGTCGGCATAACCCGCATAGCCTCTGATTCTGACTCCAAAATAAACTGAATTTCTCCAGCGTCAGGGACTAAAACACAATCAATAGCCCTGAATGAGCGATCAATGCCAGCGGCCCTCTCGGCAGCAAATTTGGTCAGTCCTTGGGCACAGGCAATTTTCCCACGATGTTCTAAACACGCCCGTTGCCAGGTACCTGAGTATTTTGGCTTGCCTTCAGTGCTGGTTCCAAAGCATGTCGTTTGGAAAAATTTAGGATTCTCATTATTGCCGTAATTGAACCCCAGAAAAACCGTCATTACCCGAAACTGGCCGATAGTATCATTTGCGAGTAGAACATTCTCTTTGCACCGCATAAATGCTCGCCAAGTATCCTCATCACCACAAGGGACAGGCACCTTATTGTTTAGGATAAATTGCTGAACACCATGTTGGGGAGTCACTAATCATCTCATTTACAGACTCCTATGATAATATCATTATCAAATAAAAATACTGAGCTGAGGATTAGTTGCCGTGGAACAGTTGCAACAGGCACGAGATTTGGCAATAGGTTTAGGTGCTTCAATTACAAATAATGATGTAGGCTTTATCGCTTGTTTTGACTCCAGCCAAAAAGCAAGCGGCTATGCTGATGATGTCAATGAGATTTGGGCAGATATTACAGCAGAGGCTCAAGATAGCTGTGCTGTTGTTGTGACAATTGCTAGTCTCATGTAACTAATATGAATAAACCGTTTCATGATTAATAGAGACGCTGTTATTGTCCGCCCAAAACAACCATACATCAATTGGGCTTCTCAGTTAGACAACTCCAATGTTACGCCTGACCAAAACGACGAACCAACAATATACCTGATACCTGAATATACGGATAATTCATCTGCTTGGACAATCCTCGAACAGATTTACAATTCCATTTTTGATGCTGAACTTCAAGCATGGCACACAGAGACATCAGACTGGCCAGCCAACCGAACGTTTGAAATGTTTCGTGATTGGTTTGATGTGGTTTTTATATCTGAGATTTTAGATCTTGGCTCAGCCCCAATCCTTGATGATACCACCAACCATCCCATAGACTGACCCCAGCGAAAATCATAGGATTACTGAAAGGTTATTGGGGGTACGATGCTCCGTTAGCAAGTCTTCGCCAACGCGATCATTCTAACTTGATAGTTCGCATCTACCTGCCTATCCGAACAACAATGGCAGACGCGATCGCAAAATTAGCATGATGTACAATTAATGCATATCAAACCAACCGCCCAAGCCATGGAATATAACAACCTCATCACGATTGAACCAGGTAAACGGAATGGGAAACCCTGTATTCGAGGCATGCGAATTACCGTATACGATATTCTGGAATATTTAGCAGGCGGCATGACCGAAACCGAGATTTTAGAAGATTTCTCAGAGTTGACCGTGGCAGATATCAAAGCCTGTTTGCAGTTCGCTGCCGATCGTGAGAAAAGGCTATTTGTCGTAGCCCTATGAAGTTACTGCTGGATGAGAATTTATCCGATAGGATTATTCGGTCAGTGCTCGACCTATACCCCGGTTCTGAACATGTCAAAGCAGTAAATTTGATGCATACAGATGATGCTGTAATTTGGGAATATGCCAGGATTTATGATTTTGTCATTGTTTCCAAAGACTCTGACTTTCATCAACGCAGTCTGCTACATGGACATCCTCCAAAATTTATTTATTTGCGTATTGGCAACAGTCCAACATCCAAAATTGTTGAGATATTGAGAGATCAGTTTGACATAATCTCGCAATTTGGTGACAGTGAAACAGAGAGTATTCTTGTCCTGGGATAGCCCTCCGAAACAGCCATGCATAAATGGGCCTCTCTGATGACTCATCCCGTACCATAGACTAGCCCCCATCAATTTCTAGGTAGACGATAGGACCTCAATCTGTTTTGGCTTAGATTTGTGTTGCTGACGTCTGTGGAGCATCAGGTAGGCCGCCGGGGTAAAGTACAGCGCCAGAAAGGGAGAGCCGCCGATGCCGCCTGCGATCGCAATGGCCAGCGGTCGCCAAAAGGGATCGCCGTCAGCCAGAAGCGGTACAAACCCCACCATGGTCGTGATAGTTGTCGTCAAAACGTGGCGAGTGGAGCGCATCACCACATCCTGGATGGCTCTACGATTTCCCTGGCGAGCTAGCTCATTTTCATTAATAGCCGATAGAACAATAATGCTGCCGTTGATGGCAATACCAATTAGCCCCATGGTGCCGACAATGGCCATAAACCCCAGCACCGAGCGAAAGATCAGCAGGGAAAACAGAGCCATTCCCACTGAGCCCACCCCCACAAAGGCAACAATGGCTGCTGAGCGAAACCCCTTCAAAGAGAGCACCAGCGCCGTTCCCATCACCAGCAGCAGCAGCCCCACATAGGTCAGCAGGTCGCCCGTCGCATCGCTGCTTTCCGCCTGTTCGCCGCCGATTTCGGTGTAGTAGCCCTGGGGTAGCTCAAACCCCTCGGCCTCCATGGCGGTTTGAAAATCGTTCAGTACCTTGGAGGGTAAAACCCCGGCGGTAATAAACGCCTGGACCGTATTCACCCGCTGTTCATTGCGGCGGGCAATCTGGGCGAGCTGTGGAACTAGCTCAAACTCCCCTAATGCTGAAATGGACCGAAACTCGCCCTGTTGAGCCTGTCCCTGGGTCGGCTGCAGGTTGAGTGAGGCAACTCGAGCGAGATCGCCCCGACTGGTGTTGGCAACTCGAACCCGCACGGGCAGATTTTCGGTGGATTCTAGGATAGAGCCGCCCACCGCACCCTCCAGCGTAGCCTCTAGCTGCTGGGCGATCTCTGTATTGGAAAGACCCGCCAGCTGGGCCTGTTCTTCATCGATTTGGAGCGCCAGTTTTGGCACCGTAACGGTTAAGTCATCCCGCACGTGCACCACATCGGGCACCGCTGCCAAAATCTCCCTCACCTCAGCCCCCAGCTGCCGCAGCACTTCGATATTGGGGCCATAAATCCGTAGCTCCACAGGGGCCTCAAAGGGGGGTCCCTGTTCTAGCTGGCGTACGAGTACCCGGGCATCGGGTAGGACTTGGTCCATGTCGGTTTGAACCGTTTGAATCAGGGTGTCAATATTATCTGCTGAAGTCAGCTGCACCATGGCCTGGGCGTAGTAGGGCGAGTTCTCGCGGGTGTCGCTGATGTTGTAGTAAAACTTGGGGGCGCTTTCTCCCACAAACCAGTGAATTTCTTTAATTTGGTCGTACTCTAAAAGCCGATCGCGGGCGCGCATCACCGCCGCCTGGGAATTTGCGATCGCATTCTGACTAGCAAACTCCACCTCAATTTGAAACTGATCCCGTCGCAACGATGGAAAAAACTGATTTTCAAGGCTGCCCACCTGGATAAACCCCACCACCGGTAGCATCATAGTCAGCACAATACCCAGAACGGGCCTCAGGGTAATCCGCTCCAGGGTCCAGCGGTAAAATCGCCCCAGTCGCCGTGAGGAAACCCCGTCATTCCACCAGGCCCCCGGTGTCATCAGCATACGAAAGCCCCGCTGAAAAATATTGGGCGAGCGCTGGTGTCTGACCTGTTCAATATCAGCTTCGCTCTGACCTAAAAATTTACCCGTCAGGGCCGCAATCACCGTCAGCGACAGCAGCAGGGATGAGCCCAGGGACAAAATCACCGTCACAGCAATGGACCCGACAAATTCTCCGGCTCCACCGGGTAAAAGGGCAATGGGTAAAAAGGTGAGTATCGTTGTCAGGGTGGAGGCAAACAGCGGCGACTGCAGATAGCTAACCGTATCTACCACTGCCTGCTCGGGGGGGACGCCGTGTTTTAGCTCCGCTTGAATTTCGTCCACCGCAACAACCGCATTATCAATCAATAACCCCAGGGCAATAATCAGCCCCGACACCGACATTTGATGGATGGGAATCCCCATCAGACTCATCAGACCCATGACGGCGCAAATGCTCAGGGGTAGGGCCGCCCCCACCACCAGCGAAGAGCGCCAGCCCATACCAAAAAACGTCACCACCAGCACCAGCACCGCCCCAAACAGCAGATTGGAAATTAACGTGCTGAGCCGGGTATCGACATATTCACTTTGATCAAAAATGAGATTGAGGGAAATACCCCCCGGTAGCTGGGTGCGAAACGCGTCGAGCTGCTGCCGAGCCCCCTCGGCCCACAGGTCGATCCGCTGCCCCGACGACATAAGAACGCCCAGTGCGATCGCAGGTTTTCCATTAACAATGGCCAGGTCCGTCACCGGTTCGCGCAACCCGCGGGTCACCCTAGCCACGTCCCCTAGTCGCGTAAACTGACCGGCACCGGCTTGAATCGGGATCTGACGAATCTGCTCCAACGAGTTCAGCTCGCTGTCGACCTCAATGGCTAAGGTTTCCCTGGAGTTACGCAGCTGACCGGCGGTCACCTTGGCATCGCTCTGGCGGACTTGCTGGGCGAGCTGCTGGGCATTTAACCCCACAGCCGCCAGATCGGGCGCGCTGATCTCCACGCTGATCTCCTCATCAGGCACGCCAAATGCTTCCACCTCTTCGGTACCCGCGACACCCCGCATGGCAATTTCTAGCTCTTCTCCATAGCGCCGCAAAATGGCATAGTTGGGGTCGCTATCCTGGTCCCAGGTCAGGGCTGTAATCATTGCATAGGCCCGAGTATCAGAAGATTCTAGCTCCGGGTTGAGGGCACCGGGGGGAAACTGCAGCGCGGCATCTTCCAT
>JBCCAQ010000227.1:0-8847 GCA_039814735.1 Cyanobacteria bacterium P01_A01_bin.15 | reverse complement strand
CGAGAAAGGTTGTCGATCTCAACATCTAAAATATTGACCTTGGCGATTTTATCAGTAGATGAAATCGATTGGCTGACGTAGGATTCCTTAAAATTATGCTCTGAGGAGATGGCCGAGCCTTGGTACTGCATGGGGTTTCAGAATTTTTTCTTACTAGAAATACGAAATATTCACAATCAAGGTTGAAAGGTGAAAATTGCTACCTAATGTCTTATGAGAAGAACAACTTCCTTTCAATGTAAGATCTTCCAGAAGGGGAAATGACAAGCGGAACACCTATCTCAATTTCGTTATAGCGCCTGTGGTGGGCTAGTTTTGCGACTTATGCAAACTCACCGAATAAACTTAATACGACAATAAAGAACAGATGAGAATACATTTAGACACCCTGTATAGGTAAATTTTCGCTAGGCCCAAACCATATCAGGTCAGGGTTTGCCGCTTCTTTTTATTACTCAGACAATCGTTAAACAGTCTTTATACAAGAATGCTGTAATCACCCTAGCCAATCCTGCTCTCAAGCTTTTGAAGCGCATAGCGGACAAGCCAAAAACACCCGTTTCTACTTAATAACCACCACCATGCTAGCGATTGCTAAGTATCTCACCCATAACAGGCAAATTCTCTTGTTGGCTGGTTTTGGGGCAGCGGCTGGCACTGGGTTATCCGTAAAATTTCGGTTATGGGCGGTTTAGCGTTGGCGGGGTGCGATCGCAACCATCCACACTCAAGGAATTACAATCAGCCTGGTATTTTCCAAGCTGTTATTAGTTTCGATGTCTCCCGTATTGCTATAGTCGATGGACACTGGCCCTATCTGTTTTAGCTTGCCAAACTGTTCACCCCGATCAAAATAATCAATCTGAAGATTTGAAATTTCACTAATTCGACCTTTGTGGTGGCCTCGAATAAAGTAGTCAAACCTCAGACCTGCCAAAACTTTCAGGCTACCCGCACGAACACCGCGTCGGAAATAGTCAATATCGAAATTATCAATCTCTTGTAAAAGCCCCTCTCTCACCCCTCTACTAAAGTAAGAGACATCAACCCCAGCTTCTCGCTGCAAAAGTACCAGAGCACCTGTTTCAGAAACGTTTAGACTAGCGCCAGGGACATCTAGACAAATATCCAAAATCTGACCGTCTGCTTCAGAGATATAAATGCTCCTAACATAGGGGCCATCGTTTCGAGCTTAATCTGCGCTATCTTGCCAGCAGTAGCTAGCCGGTTGGACCGTGGCGTTGGGGGTGGCCCAACCACCGCTCCATAGCCCTGTCAGCGTAAACAAAAAACCTAAGCGGCCTAAATATTTAGCAACTGTGGCGTTCATCATGGTTCGACGTTTCCCCGATCATTATTAGCCTTGAGTGCTGGGCAGCTATGGTGCTAGCTGCCCAGCACCTCATCCTAAGAAATCATGCTCCCTATTCTATCGAGAAGTTGAATGTTGTCCCATAGGACCGTATCAGGCTATGGGCAGAGCGATCGCAATTCACATTAGCCGGCTAGGATCCGTCGGAGCTGGGTTATAAAGACGCCTGGAAGCCTGTAGAGCAAACAGCCTATTGAAGTGGCAGGTATTTAACCAAGGCACGCATAGATTCGCCGGGTTGGGGTTGGATGGGGCGATCCGTAGGGAGAAATTGGGTCCATTCGAAGGGTTCGGCGAAGTAGTGATGGTGGAGGCTGTGAATGATGGTGTTGACGGCTGCCTGGGAACCGATGATGAGGATTTTGACGGGCTCACGGTCGGGTTTAGGGACTGAGTAGAGCTGAAGGGCTGGTTCGAGGGCAATAGCGGGATCAGACAAGGCTACAAAGCTTTGAATTTGCATAACTGGAATGTATACCTAATGGTTCACATCCTTAATTTAGTTATCCATGGGGTATACGTCAACTAGTAGGTATACTTTTATGGTGCATGGTCCTCTGACACGATGAGTGTCATGGGAAAAGCCGGACGCGTTCTAAAGCAGGTTCTAGAAACCTATGACATTAGTCAATACAGCCTCGCCGCCACATTAGGTATCGAGCGCACTAATGTATATCGTTGGGTACATGAAATACGAGACCCAACCTCTGAAACATTGATTGAAATAGTCAAAGCGTTGCGGACAATCAATTCAGAGGCTGCAGAAACATTTGTACAAAAATATTTAGGAGATGTCGCTAAAGGGCTAGATTAAATTTGTGTACCTCAATTTACGATTCCTGAATATGCAACAGCCTTTATAACGATAAAAGGCATGGGTAGAGCGGGAAAGGCACTCAAAACAGTGATGAAAACTCACGGCATTAGCCAGGGTAAATTGGCAGCTGTCATGGGTATTGGTGCATCTAATATTTATCGCTGGGCCAATGAGGTGCGTGATCCTAGTTCTGAAACGTTAATTAGCTTAGTGAAGGCTTTGAAGCAAATTCAGCCAGAAGCGGCTGAGGATTTTAAGATCCTCTACATGAAAGATATCTAAGGTGGTTTTGACCACCTAACCTACATTGTTTTGAGTTGCACTTGAATCCTTCAAAATAAACTCAAGCATTTGCTGCTCTAATGATGTTATTTGGGGCATCCGTACATATTGGCCCCCTATTCACCGATCAGCTTGCTTATTAATCAACTTCTGCCAAGAAACTACTTTTCTGAGAGTACCTGTGATCTGAGGCCTGGGACTGTAGTCTTCACAGTCTCCAAGAGCGTTTCAGACAGCTGATCTAACTCTTGTACGATTAGTTCCTTAGTTGTCATTACGCTACTCCAAAACCGCCTAGATTTTTATACAAAGCATACATCGAGCAGTTTGCTATCCCGCTTCATTCAATACCTGATTTCCCCATTACATAAAAGCAATTGCCCATCCCGTGATCTGTTCTGCATCTTGTCGAGATAGTTCAGGGTTCGGATCATAGTTTGTGCAACTACTATACTACGCTGAGCCTTGACTAACAGAAACTGCTGTTCCGGCGTCATAACAAAATTCCTTCTCGCCGAATATTTCGCAACAGTGGTGATTGTTCTTCTTCATACCGAGCGGCTGACAAAAACAGGCGTGAAATTAGTACATCATTTTCCAAACATAGACGTGCTACCAATGCTCCTGTTTGATTAATCTCTGTACTCGCATTAACTGCCCCATTCAGCACAATCAACACATCTATATCAGAATCTGTAGTAGCCTGCTGCCGAGTATAGGACCCAAACAATACCAAGCGATGTAAGCGATTTTGGTAATAATCCTGCAAATTTTGCTTGAACTCGCTGAGTACCTGATTCAGCTTTGATGGAAGAAAATCCTTAGTTTTTAGTGTTTCTTCACTCATAACTTCATTATGCTTGTCGGTTGAATACTTTCTTGAGTGAGCTAGCAAATCCTCTATCTAATTGAAATAGCCTCATCTGTCACCCTCAGCTTGCTCCGGCTTTAGCCTAATTTCCATAATCTTGAACCATGTTTACGGACGACTCCACTCTAAATGCTTCAAAATAGTAATTACTAATGACAGCCCTCACTGTATCGAGGAGTAACCCATGGCTCAAGTGCTCAAGTCCGATCAGTCCTATACCTTTAGCAGAATCTTTGACCTAAAGATTCCAGCTGATGAGCTTGCGATTGAGCTTGGCTACACTCTGACTCGTCAACGGTTGAACTTACCTCGCTTTCAAGGAGAGCTAGACCGTATTCAAGAACTTCGTGCCCGCATCGAAGAGATACTTCCCTACGTAGACTTAGCCAGCGAAACATCCAGACGCGAAGTCCTAATTTCGCGAGTAGTATCAGAACTGGTCCACTACACCAAAGCCCAGTTACGGATTGAATACCCCATCAAAGTCAGCACTCAACTACAGGGATATTTAGACTACCTGTTAAGAACTCAAACAGAGCTGTTAGTCATTGAAGCTAAACGCCAAGACCTGGATTACGGTTTTACCCAGCTCATCGCTGAAATGGTCGCCCTGGACCAGTGGAATAAAACCCCTGAACAACCGATGTTATTAGGTGCAATAACAACAGGAACAGTCTGGCAATTTGCTTGGCTCCATCGTGATACCAAACATTTTGAACAGGGTCTAGGCAGCTATCGTGTTCCCGAAGACCTAGACGATCTCATGCGTATTCTAGTCGCAGCGCTTTCTTAATCAAGAATGTCAAACACTAGGCCATAGGTTTGTTCTAGATTGCAGGTGTCATGATCCACCACATTTGTATCGCTCAGCTCTAGATTATAGAAATTAATCACATCCGTCTCAAAGTATGGCCCTGCATGCCAGGTGCCTACTTCTAGCTTGATAAAACAATCTCCAGGGATCTTAAATGCCTGAATCTGTTCTGGGTCCGGTGCACTGCCCTCACAGGGGGGAGCCACTGCCATCAGCCATTCTTTCCCTTCTAGTGAGCCTAGACACTGTGTACAGGCCAAATGCCGCGTGATCCGATCAAACTGAGTGCCCTTATGCTCCAGCTGCATAATGTAAAAACGCGGAATACCGACGTCTAGCTTGAGCTGAGCATCCTCAGCATCATAGGCTTTACCATCATGTTGTGGGCGTAGGACTTGCCCAAACGGACGAAACGCTTCAGCGGTCAATGGTTGAGCCGTTAGCTGTTGCAAAGTAGTTTCCATAGCAATGTCGGGGAGCAGTCTCTACATTTTGCTGACAATCTCAAATTGCGTCCACTAAAAAGCATCGTTAACCCAGGGGAGGGCACCCACAAGGGGATGCCCCCGCAGAATCCCAACGCTCATTTTCTCAAACCTTACAACACATAAAAGATGCGTGGCAGCCTCTAAAAGGTATGCGATTCTGGGGAATGCACTTTTGCAATTGCTGATATATGGAGCGAACCAACTAGATTCAATCCTGCCGAGGATCAGCAATGCCTACTCAACCTATCCTCGAACCCATGGACAATAAAGCAATGCTAATGATTCCGGGGCCTACTCCGGTTCCCGAAAAAGTCCTCCAGGCGATGGCAAAACACCCCATCGGCCACCGCAGCGGCGACTTTAGTAAGATTATCGCTGAGGTCAATGAGGGCCTCCAATGGTTATTTCAAACCAAGAATGAAGTATTGACGCTATGCGCCAGCGGTACGGGTATCGTCGAAGCGGGGATCATCAACTTCCTCAGCGCGGGCGATAAGGTGCTGGTGGGCAGCAACGGTAAATTTGGCGATCGCTGGGCGCAGATTGCTAAAGCCTTCGGTTTGGATGTGCAAATCATCGAAGAAGACTGGGGTGTACCCCTCAAGCCTGAGGACTTTGGTGCAGTACTAGAGGCCGATGGCGAAAAGGCGATCAAGGCTGTGATCGTTACCCACAGTGAAACCTCCAGCGGTGTACTCAACCCGATTGAGGCGATTAATGAAAAGGTCAAAGCCCACGGCGAAGCGCTGATTATTGTGGATGCGGTGACCAGTCTGGCCTCCTACGACCTAAAGGTGGATCAGCTAGGGTTGGATGTGGTGGCCTCGGGCTCCCAGAAGGGCTTTATGATCCCGCCGGGTATGGGGTTTGTGTCGGTTAGTGAAAAGGCTTGGGCGGCCTATGCCAATGCTACGCTGCCTAAGTTTTATATGGACCTGGGTAAGTATCGCAAATCGTTTGCGAAGAGCAGCACGCCGTTTACACCGCCGGTCAATCTGTACTTTGGCCTGCAGACAGCTCTAGAAATGATGAAGGCAGAGGGTCTAGAAAATATCTTTGCTCGCCATGAACGTCTGAAGCAGGCTAGCCGGGCGGCGATGAAGGCCCTGGGTTTACCACTGATGGCCCCCGATGACTTTAGCAGCCCGGCGGTAACGTCTGTCATCCCTGATGAAATCGTCAGCGCTGAAGCGATTCGCTCCACCATGAGTAAGCAGTTTGACATTGCCATGGCGGGGGGGCAGGACCATCTTAAGGGCAAGGTCTTTCGGATTGGGCACTTGGGGTTTGTGTGCGATCGCGACATCCTTACTACCGTGGCCTCCCTGGAAATCACGCTGCAAACCTTGGGTTACGAAGGGTTTACACCGGGCAGCGGCGTTTCGGCAGCAAGTCAGATACTGCGGTAGGTGCCCCTCAGTACCCCTCAGTACCCCTCAGTGGCCGGGGCTGGCTGCGCCCACAGCCAACCTCGGCCTAGTCCAGGAATGTGATCTCCACGCGATCCCCTGGCTGCAGCCCCAGCTCCGCCGCTCGACCGCTCCGCAGCTCGATGACGCTGTCCACCAGCCGATTGCCGGGACTGTAGGTGGGGCACGGCTCGCTTGTACAGGGAGGGGCTTCGGTGACCCCCTGCACCTGATCCTGAAATAAAAACACCATATCTAGACCGACGGGGACATCTTTCATCCAAAACCCAACGCGGCGGGGAGGACTAAAGGGAAATAGCATACCTCGATTGTCGGGCAGAGGGTTGCGGTGCATCAGCCCCAGGCTTTGCTGTTCAGGAGTACGGGCAACTTCTAGCTCAAAGATTTCACCAGCAATGGTGGCTTGGGCGGTGATGGGCAGTACCTGACCAGGTCCAGTAAGCATCGTGGCGGGATCGATTTCGTCAGTGGCGGCTGCGATCGCAGCCGTAGAAGCAGCGCTAGTCGGGGCGGCGGTCTCCGCCGCCTGGGTGCAAGCCACCAGCAGACAGCACAGACCGATCAGCGACACATATCGCCTTACATAACACTTGATCACCTTGGCTGCTCCTTAGAAATAAATGCGCGACCCACAGCACCTGGGCAACGCCGTTTGCATCGTTTCAGCATCCGCCGACCGCCGCCACCCTAGGCTTCACGTAGAACATAGCCAACACCACGCACGGTTTGAATCAGGCGTTTTTCGTTACTACCGTCAATCTTTAGCCGCAGATAGCGGATATACACCTCGATGACGTTGGATTCTCCCATAAAGTTATAGCCCCACACATTTTCTAAAATTTGCTCTCGGGTGAGCACATCGCGGGGGTGTTCCATCAGATACTTGAGCAGCTCAAACTCTTTCATAGTGAGGTCAATCACACGACCGCCGCGCACGGCCTGACGATTGGTAATGTTAAGGGTCAGCTCGCCAAATACCAGCTGCTCAACACCGTGTTCGCTGGGCTGTAGATAGGCGCTAACCAGGGTGAGAAATTCATCACTGCGGTAGGGTTTGAGAAAATAATCGTCGGCTCCCGATTCAATACAGGCGACCCGGTCATCTAGATTGTCGCGGGCCATCATCAGTAGCATGGGGGTGCGATCTCCCTGCGATCGCAGCTGCTGACACAGATCTAATCCTGACTCCCCCGCCAGCATTCGATTGACTACAATCAATGAGGGATGGTGATGACGCACCTGTTGAATCCCCGCATCTATACTGGTCGCTACTAAGGGAATATAGCCTGACTCACGCAGGTCGTTGCCAATGTCGTGGGCCAGTTCTTCATTTGCCTCAACTAAAAGAACAGAGGGTGCGGCTTCAGCGGCACTCATGGAGCTAACCTCCTGATTTAGGTACCTGCAGCGCAAACTTTAGCGTAAATCCGCTGATTAGTACTAGGGAAATACTAGCGCGTGCCTGGGTAAACACCATAAGTTAAAGAATGTATACAAATAGCAGGGCCGTTTATGACCGTTGGGATTTGGGTATTGGGGGATCAGCTCTGGTGTGAGCAGGCGGCCCTGGCGAGCGACGGTAGCGCTCCGGTTTTGTTGATCGAGTCTCACCGCCACGCTGCCGAACGCCGCTACCATCGCCAAAAGCTGGTCCTGGTATGGTCGGCCATGCGGCACTTTGCCACCGAGCTAGAGGCCGATGGTAGAACCGTCACCTATCAAATCGCCGACGAGTTTCAAAGACCCCTGTGTCAGTGGATCAAGCAACAGGGCATCACCGAGCTGCGGGTGATGGAGCCCGCCGACCGCCCCTTTGCTGACTGGCTGACTGGCTTGGATCTTCCTTGCCGTTTGACCCTGGTGCCCAACAACCACTTTCTGTGGTCCGTGGATGAGTTCAAACAGTGGGCCGACGGTCGCAAAAGCCTGCTCATGGAATCGTTTTATCGCGAGGGTCGCAAACGCTACGGCATTTTGATGGACGACTCAAAAAAGAAACCCGTAGGCGGCCAGTGGAACTATGACAAAGAAAACCGCAAACCTCCCAAAAAGACCATTAACCCGCCCCCACCCCACTGGTTTGAGCCTGATGAAACAACCCAGCAGGTGATGCAAACGGTGGCCCAGATGGATACCTTTGGCGATGTCGACCCCTTTGGCTGGGCCGTTACCCGTGCCCAGGCCCAACAGGTCCTAGAGCATTTTATCCAGGTGCGACTGGCCACCTTTGGCCCCTATCAGGATGCTATGGTCACGGGGGAGGATACCCTCTGGCACGCGCTGCTGTCGCCCTATCTAAATATTGGTCTGTTGCACCCGCTAGAGGTGATTCAGGCGGTGGCCGCAGCCTACTGCGAACGGGATCTTCCCCTCAACAGCGTCGAGGGCTTTATCCGGCAGGTTTTGGGCTGGCGAGAATACATGCGCGGCCTCTACCACTATGTGGACGAGGACTACCCAGACAGCAACTACTTTGACCACCATCGGCCCCTGCCCGAATTTTTCTGGACCGGCGACACGCCCATGAACTGTTTGTACCAGAGCATCGACCAGGCCAAGCGCACGGGCTACAACCACCATATCCAGCGGCTGATGATCCTCAGCAATTTTTCGCTCATTGCCGGACTCTCACCCCAGCAGGTCGAGTCCTGGTTCCATGCGGCCTTTATCGATGCCTATGACTGGGTGATGCAGCCCAATGTGATTGGCATGGGCCTGTTTGCTGATGGCGGTACCCTAGCAACCAAACCCTACGCGGCCTCGGCAAACTATG
>JBCCAQ010000058.1:0-20740 GCA_039814735.1 Cyanobacteria bacterium P01_A01_bin.15 | reverse complement strand
TCTTCATAGACATCAACGGTGTGGCCATGGTCCCGCAGTAGGGTTTGTTCCGCTGCTGTTGAGACGTCTTCCCCGCCCCGGATCTGATAGGCATTATGAATACTTAAAATGCGCATAATATACGTTCAGGGGCTTATGACTGGGAAGCAAGATCGACGTAGAGCTGGGCCAGCTGTTTTCCTTTGGTTTCCCAAGAAAAATGGTCCCTGACATGGCGCTGCCCGGCTCGACTCATGCGCCCACAGAGGTTGGGGTTGTTTGCCAGGGTGGCCATGGCTTCAGCTAGGGCTGCTACCACCTGCTGAGGATGGTGGACCGGGACTTTAATCCCGGTGTCATCCGTGACCTGGGTGGCCGGACCGCCGGTGTCTAGACAGATGACGGGGCGTCCTGCCGCCATTGCTTCTAGACACACTAACCCCCCCGAATCATGCAGGCTGGGGTGGATTAAGGCGTAACCGTTGGCCAGCTGCTGCAGGGTTTCTGAGCGCGGCAGCGCCCCCAAAAAATTAACCCGGTCACCGATACCTAGCTTATGGGCCAAGGATTCTAGGGCTGCCCGCTCGGGGCCGTCTCCTAAAATTAAATATTCCACACTGGTCGCCAGGTTGGCCCGGGCAAAGGCGCGCAGGCTCAGGTGCAGCCCCTTCCAGTGGAGCAGCCTGGCAATGCTGATAAAGCTAACGGTCTGTGTACCTGGGGCGGCAAACTGACCCAGCAGTGAGAGTTCTGATTGGGAAAGCCCCAGGGCCGAACAGGTTTGAATTTTGCGGGCACCCATGAGCTGCATGCGCTGGGCGGTTTCTGCTGTGGTGGCCCGGGCAATGGCGCTTCTTCTCGCGGTGACCTGGGCAAACGGGTCGATTTCACCGACCCGGTGGGTCAGGGTACGGAGGATCTCATAGACCTTGGCCTTGGGGCTAAAGTCTTGCCAAAAGGCGGCGGGCGCTGACTCTCCTCCACCCACCGGTCCCCAAATAAAGGGAATGGGCAGCAGCGTCAGAAAACTGGGTGTGGAGTAGCGGACGTAGGTGACATGGTGGGCAATGTCAAACGTAACCTGCCGGTGTAACCGTTTAGCCGTGGCATAGGCCCCGATCTGCCAGCAGTAGTAGTGGGGCACCTGGGCCGGTTTGAGATACTGGGTGGGCCCCGGTGGGTCGCAGTAAATAAAGGTGACTTTGGGGCTGTCGGTGTGGCGACAGAAGTCTTCGATGGCGGTCTGGTTACTTTTTCGGGTGAGTACCCAAACCCGATGGTGCTTCGCAAGTTCTTGAACAATGTTCCAGCCGACGCCCGGTTCTGAGCCTACATTGGGCTTACAGGCATAGGCGGACACTAAAACCTTCAGAGATTTCATGGAGTTGCGTCAAACCTTGATTATTTGACGGTTAGAGTAGGGATCTGGAGATTTTGATAGGAAGCCGAATCGAGGGTTGCCCAGGGGTTTTGCGTTTAACGTATTTCTCTCCGGCATCGGACAGGGGGGCAGCCATAAAGGTTTGCCCCTACGGGGTTTTCCCTTTTTGGTTGGGGGCCGAATTTGGATTGGGTATTCTCTTCAACTCTGGTTGATTACTTCTTCTATCAATCGGTTGAGCATCCGGACAGGGCGGGTTGCCCTAGGCGATCGCGCTCCGGCGCTACTTTTAACTGTTCATAGACCCTGGCGACCTGTTCCGCACTGTTCTCCCAGGTAAAGGCTGGGACATGGCGTCGTCCTTTGTGAACCAGCGCGTTGTACAGCGTGGGATCGGTTTGTAAAGAGGTGACGGCGTTTGCGATCGCACCCACATCGGTCGGATCCACTAAGATGGCCGCCTCCCCAGAAATCTCTGGCAGAGACGACACATTGGATGCGATCGCCGGTATCCCGCAGGCCATCGCCTCTAAAATCGTAATGCCAAATCCCTCGTACAGGGACGGGGCGACCAGCACATCAGCCGCATTATAAAGCTGCACCAGGGTAGCCTTATCCGGGTTTTTAATGTGGGTTACATGGGTCTGCAGCCCATGGGTTTTGATTATCCCTAGCTGGTCTGCTGTAAAGTCAGCCCCCGCCTTGATCAGGTGTACTGGCCGCTGGGCGGATCCGTCTGACCCAGATACCAGCTTGGCAAGCGCCTTGAGCAGGGTAGCAATATTTTTGCGAGGCTGGCTTGAACCCACATTTAATAGACAAAACCGATCCGGCGGAATGTCGTATTGTGGCAGCACCGGTGCTGCCGCCCCCGCCGGCAGGCTATGGAAAACGGACTCAACCGCGTTGTGCACCACCGTGAGATTCTGCGTTGAAATGTGGAGAAGATTTGTGACATCTTTGGCCGTATGAGCCGAAACCGTCACCACATGATCCGCCGCCCGCAGCCCCTTAACCGAATAGTTCCACAGGGCCGAACTCACCATGGGCATGGCCGCCTGGTGGTTGGCATTATCAGGCTGCAAGAGATTGATCAGATCGTGGCAGGTGGTGACTACCGCCGCCGGGTGTGATTTGAGCGCATAGGCCAAATGCCCGTCACTGTGGTCAATAATATGAAAAATGTCCGCGTCCTCATGTTTGAGACGTTGGGGATAGTGCCAATACTGTTCAGCGTATTTACCCAGCTTTTGGACTAGTTTATTGTTCGAATGACGACCTATCCGGGGCTGTCTTTCAACAATCTCCCAATCAGGACGTACGGCTCTGAGTCCACCAATTAAACCATTGGCATAGACATCCATACTAAAGGATGTCTCTGGGGCTCTACGAACGATGACAATACGCATAATTATCTTGTAAAGAAAGACCTACGCAGCCTTGAGAATACTGCGCCAAAGAGAGATGGACCGTTCGGCAATGCGCTGGTGGCTGTAATGCTGGGCAACTCTGTCCAGGCTATACTGCGCCATTTCCTGCCACCAGTCTCGATCTTGAATAAACCGAGCTAAGATTTGGGTCAGTCCCTGGGTGTCCCCTTCTGGAAAGACAAGTTCCGATCTGCCGATAACATTGGGAATCTCTCCGCAGGTCGATCCCACCACTGGAATACCAATCGCCATGGCCTCAATCAGCACGTGGCCAAACTGCTCTTTCCAGGTTGAGACCGTTCGAGACGGGAGCACCAAAAGGTCCATCTTGGCAATCTCCTGGGGCACCTGATCGTGGCTCACACCACCTCTCCAGGTAATCATATCTTCCAGTTCATAGTCCTGGGCCAGGGTTTGGAATGTCTCCATATCCGTCCCCGATCCACATATATAAAGATGAAAATCATATCCCTGCTGTCTTAAAAGATAGGCGGCCTCAATCAGAGTATCAATGCCTTTTTGGTGGGCAATGCGCCCTACAAACCCAATCTGCAAGGGAGCCGTTTTAGAGTCATGCTGCCGTAGGGCCGGTGAGAATAAATCCACGTCTACACCCATCTGGGGCATAATTTCCACAGGCTTGGTATAGCCCCACTGTTTGATGATATCTGCACCTTCGTGGTTGCCCGAAATGATGCAGCGAGTATGCTTAAAGACAAACTGACGCAGCCAGCGGCGGGGGGCTGGCAGATGCCGATCCATATTTTCCCAACTAAATAAAACAACTGGAATCTTAGACCGCCATGCCAGTAGTGAAACTTCAAAAGCGGTTAAGGAAAAAACCTCTTCTTCAATCTGGATAATGTCGGGACGAAAATCGGCAATTGCTTTAGTAATGGCCCCCGGTGGATATAGATACGCCCCGGCTCGACCCTCAAACCATGTAGAGGCTGGATAAATGGTGAGCTGTGGGTAGGGTGTTTCCACCGTAAATCGTTTATCCCACTGGAGTGCTTTCCACTGCTGCGGGACCAGTAGTCCGACATCGGCTCCAGCATTTGCGATCGCTTCTAATTTGCCTTGGTTGACGCCAACAACATAGGTATGGCCCACAACCAAAACTCGGAGCCTGCGTGACCCCGTGGCCGTAGGATTTGACTCTCTAGCAGCAGATTTGCCGGACTGTAGGATGATGGTTTGCTTGGTGGCTGAGTTCGCGGTTGAAAAAGACATAGGTCTCTGGAGAATAACGATGTTTAGATGAAATGGATTAATTAAAGACGGCGGACGGCGGTCTGGTTCAACTGTACCTATGCGCTTTTTACGGACTCTTTTTTTATTGGCTCGGTCCCTGTTCCGGTGATCAGGGTCTTGAACACCGCAACAATTTGTTTTGCCCATTGGGGGCGAGACTGACGATCAAATAGCCAAACGATGGCCGGTTTTGCCAACGGACGAGGCATTAAACCCACCCACAAAAACCAAGCGCTAAAGGCCATACATTTTTTCCAGCCGTATTGGGAATACACCCACAGGGAGCGGATCCCCTGATAAGCCAGTACGACAGCTCGATCGTCCTTGACAGGATGGGTTTTAGGTTCAAACTTTAGAGAAGCCAGCCGCGACCAGGCCCGCCCAAAAAAGCGCATGTACAGATCGTCTGGAACGGTACAGCCAAGCTGGCGACCGTGATCCTGGATTAGCTGACAGCGTTGCAGGTCGTGACGGATAAAGCGATGGAAGCGATCGCTTGTGATTTCCGTCATGGCCCACTGATTGCTGGTATGAATGCGATAGGCACCAAGGGCGGTATCGACTGCCGCTACTCCACCGTAGAGGGGAACAAGGACCGAAAGATAGTCGTCGGAAGTGGTGTTAAATTCGGGGGGGATTGGCATAATCTGCTCTAACGCTTTACGGCTGAGGGCGTTACCGCTGGTCGGCACACCAACATAGGTGCCTATCGTGAGTACGGACGGGCGCAGATTACCTCGATCCAGGGCATTTCCCTGGGGATAGGAAAACCCACGGAGATTACCGTCTGCATCCACAACATCCAGGCGATAATGAACCTTGGCAAGCCCAGGCCTCCAGCGTTCCACAATGTGCTCAACCGCATGGGGATAGAGATAGTCGTCAGCATCTAGAAAAAGAACGAGGTCGCCCTGGCTCGCCCCAAAGCCGCTATTAAACGCGGCCCCCTGTTTGCCATTTGTCTGATGCAAGACAGGAACAATCAGGTTGCCATAGCTCGCAATAATTTTTCGAGAGTCATCCGTAGAACAGTCATCAACCACAACGATCTCTAAACGGGAATAGGTTTGATTGACGGCACTCTCAATGGCCTGGGAAATAAACGAGGCATAGTTGTAATTGTTGATAACAATGCTTACTTTGGGTGTCATTATTACGGTTACCTCACCTGTGTTAACCACATGGACAGATCTTTTTGAATAAGCGTCTGCAGCTCGACAATGTCAGAGTGATAGACGGTGCTTAAATGATGTCTAGTGGCAGATTCAAGGGATGGTTTTTTTCCCATGTTCCATTTTTTGATCCGCTTTGCCAGGTCACGGTATACGCTCTTGGGGAAAACAGATAAAAAGGTGTCGCGCAGAAAATTTCCCCTAAACAATATTTTTTGTAGTAGCAGACTTTTGGGCATGCCAGAGACATTTCGTTTTTCAAGGTCTGGGATAAAATTCGGGTCTACTTCAAGAAAATCAAAAATTTCCTGCAGGACTGAAACAGAATCCTTACACAAGTCATCAAACAAAATTATTTTTATTTGCTCTTTTCTAAATAGCTTTAAAAAGGGTTTCAGCTGTCTAGAATAAAAGCCAGCTTCCTTATAGTGCCAAAGGTGTGCCCAGTTGTCCCTAATTCTTTGCGTTTCCATTTGCAAAGATTCTTCAAAAGATAGGGTTTCATACCCTTCCCTAAGCAAATGGGTGTAGCATGAAAATGCTCGCTCAACCGGGTTACGTAAAACGACGATCAGTTTAACATCGGGAATATAGTGCTTGATCAGAGAAGCTGCTCTCTCGCTGTATAAATAAAGTGGAGAAGCTTCACCAATGGCCGCTTCATCGGTAGCGTTCTGGAACAGTTTTTGATACTCTTCTAGGGTCGTCACTGAATCATGATTGATGGCTTGATCAGGATTTTTAAAGTCAAGCTCCTGTCCCTCAAGGGCAAAAAATTTTGGCTCTTTGAGGGTAGGCATAAATATCTGGGGATGTTGGCTCAGATAGTAATGAAGTGAACTTGTGCCTGCCTTGGCAGCTCCAATAATTAGAAAATTTGGAAACTTTTTCATACGAACTTTTCTTTTGAAATTACTTTGATTCTGATGGTCTATTGACCAGGCTTTAAGCCAGAGAGAATAACTTAGACAGTGTTTATAGGGAACAGCCAATGTTTGGTTTACTGTTTGAATTATTCGTTAAATCATTTCTACAAAAGAAAGCTTTATAGAGTAATAAAAAATCATAAAATTCAATCTTATTCTGTTGATAAAATTTGTATTAGATAGATACGTTTTGATTAAGCCATTAATACTTTTGTCCCCTGTTTTGCTTTTTTGAGTCAGGCTAACCCCCTTGGCTAATAATTTGTTGCTTAACTTTTCAAAATCAGGATCCTTGGCTCTAATCCAATAGCCGGTGGCAATAGATATTTCGGCTCCAATTTTTCGTCTATTGATAAAACTAGTAGACGAATAGATATTTTTATGTAGTCTAAAAATGCAAAGATTTCTCTCGGTCTGATAGCCAACGCCGAGGCCAACCGCCAATAGCTTGATATAAAGATCGGAGATAGCAACACCCGAATCGCCTGGAACTTCAGGCATGGGAAATATTTTTTGGGCTAAAGCTCTAGACAGGCAAATATTGGACGTTGCCGGCGCAAAATCCGGTGTTTGAGCCTGTCTGACTTCCTGTCTAAAGTCAATTTTTCGAGGAGATACCGTTGTATTTTGCTCACAGGTCTCCTTAAAAAATGACGGCAGCCGCTCATCGACTAGTTGGTCAGACTGGTAGGGGGTTGAGCGATGAAAAAACCAATCGGTGGCATTGTCTTTATTAAAGACGTTGACCACCTCTAAAACCTTGTCAGGTAGATAAATATCGTCCGCATCTAGCAGACATATAATATCTCCACGGCTTTTGGCAAATCCGGCATTTAAGGCGGAGGCCTGACCGCCGTTTTCTTTTAATACTGGGGTAATTTTTTCTCCATAGCTGTGGATGATGGCTGGGGAATTATCTTGGGACCCATCATCGATAACGATGACCTCAATATTTTGATACGTCTGCTTTAGGGCACTGTCGACGGCCTGACTTAAAAATGAGCCATAGTTGTAGTTGTTGATCAATATGCTCACTAAAGGAGTTGCTTCACTCATGGCTGATGATTGGCTTAAACGACTAAACGATCCCGTAGACCTTAAAACAGTCAATCTCTTTTTGAGTAGTCCTTTTTGAGCAAACTTTGGCTGCCATCAGCCTCGCTCAGATATCCCACCTCCAAACTGCAGCCGCGTTCTTTCTTTGATGACGGCCAGTCTGATGCGTAGGGTTACCATTAAGTATTGAAGTCTGCGGCTGTTAGTTTGCAGTCTTTTATCATTCCAGGTGCGGATAAAAAATCTGACGGGCGGCTTGATAAAATCAAGAAAGTCTAGCAGTAGCGCTATCTGTGACTTTTTTGTCGCCTTCAAGACGTCGTAACGTCCGCCGGTGATTCGAGTACAGCGTCTGTGGACATCTTCCCAGGTGTTTCTAGTTGGATGTTTGACCTTTGCATTTTCTGCATAGAGCTGTCGGTAGCCTGCATTAAATACGCGCTGCCCCCACTGCTTGTCTCCGCCGGATTTGAGAGACTTGTCAAAATTTCCCACTGTCTTGATGACATGGCTAAATGTAAACAGATTGGCGGTCACGCCAAAATGCCCATTGGCTATAAACTGATCCTGGGGAAACCCCAGTTCCAGCATCTCGTATAGTTCGAAGGGGTTAGGGTTGTTTGCATCTTGAGCCACCAGATCGATGTGGCCAGCGACCAGCCCAACGTTGGGCTGACTGAGCAGCCTGATCACGCCATGCTCTAACCAGGTGGGTGTGGGCATACAGTCCGCATCCGTAAAGGCAATAATGTCTCCTTTGGCGATGGACAGACCTCGGTTGCGGGCAATGTACGATCCGGGCTGGGGCTCATGGACCAGCGTTGCCTGCTCAAATCGATTGACAACGAGACTGACGTCCTCTTGGGAGTTGTTGTCGATGACGATGATTTCGTAGCACTGTTTAGGATATGTTTGCTTTGTCAGGGCCAGCAAGCAAATTTCCAACGACTTATTGTCATTGAATACAGGAATGATGATGGAGACAGCTGGAGTCTGACTGGGACAAATACTCATGATGTTAGTTGATAAGTCTTGAAGTAAAGACGTAGATTTACCCATGCCCTGGCCAGTCGTAGCCGAATGTAAATATAAACGACGGCAATTCGATTTTGGAGACTGGCAATTTCACTATTTTTTAAAATTTCGAGCAGATATCTAATCGGGGGTTTAGCATCAAAAAGCACCTCCTTTAGAAACGGCAGAGGCGGAGTCTTCGCCTTATTATTTTTCTTAAAATTACCTTCGTACACTCGGCGCAGCTTTTTACTTAGCTCTTCAAAATCAGTGCGGGCAGGATGGGAAATTGCCACATCAGCTCCGTAGATTTGGGGATAACCGGCGGCATATACGCGCTCTCCCCATTCGCGATCGCCACCGGATTTTAAGGCTGCATTAAAGGGGCCGACGGCAGCCAGCACCTGGGGGGTGGTAAACAGATTGGCCGTGGCACCAAAGTGAGCGTCTTTGACATATTTTTCCTGCTGAAGAAAATGCAGACTGTCGTATAGTTCTGCTGGGGTGGGACTGCTAGGGTTTTGGAAGGAGAAGTTGATACAGCCGGCAACAAATCCACAGTTGGGGTGATTGCCGATGTGGGCAGCTCCTTTTTCGATCCAGTTGAGGGCAGGGGCGCAGTCTGAGTCGGTAAAGCCGATAATGTCACCCTGGGCCATTGTTAACCCCTTATTGCGCGCGCAGTAGGAGCCGGGGGTGGCTTCAAAGATGTACCTGGCTTGGGAAAACTGCTCCACGGTGGACCTTAAATTGTCCGTGGAGTTGTTGTCAACCACAATGACTTCGTAGCGATGTTTAGGATAGGTCTGAGACTCTAGCAGGGTCAGACAGTGCTGCAGACGACGAAGATCGTTGTAGACAGGAATAATGATGGTTACAAATGGGATCACAGTCGATTTTTTCATACTGTCTCTGTGGCTCTCCACTTTTGTAGGAAACCTGATATCTTTCTAGCGGTAAAGCCAAAATCGTGGTGGACCCTGAGCATGACAGCCTGCCAAGAGGTGTACTGTCTGGATGCCATGAGTAAAGCAATCCATTTTAGAAAATGTTGGCTGCGATAACATTGGGTGGCAAACTGGGCATATATTTGGGCACTAATGTCTTGTAAGGAAGGTTCAAGTTCCTCAGTCGCTATCAGTGGGTAATACTTTTTGAGGGTGCTGATGCGACTCTGTATTCTTAGATCGATATTTTTGGGCTCAATGGCCTGACCCTGACTGTGTTTGCGGCGGACTGTCAGCGTTTCACGGGTGAAAACAGGCTGATAACCTGCCAGCAGCAGCCGAATATATAAATCCGTATCCTCAGCAAATCTCAGGGATTCATTAAACAGACCCACCTGATCAAAGGCTTGTCGATGCACCACGACTGCTGAGGGGGTGTGTATAAAGCTTCCCGCTGCTAATAGGTGATGGAGTAAAGAGGTGTAATCTGAATGCATCCCCTGGGGACGGTGGCAGCGAACATTTTCATCTGTTTCCCAGAGCCAGACATCGCTAACGGAAAAGTGGGTTGGCTCAGGGCTGAGCTGTTTGTTTAATGTATCTATCTGGGTTTTAAGATAGTCTGCCTCCCACAGATCGTCCGAATCTAGAAACGCAATATAGCGCCCCTGGGCAGCACAAATTCCTTTGTTGCGGGCAGCAGAGGGTCCACCGTTTTTAGAACAGGCAATCAGATAAATATCTGGATACTGCTCCCGTACGATGCCAGGCGTTCCATCTTGAGAATTGTCGTCTACAACTATAATTTCAACAGTGCCCGCAAAGGTCTGCTCTAGCACGCTGGCCAAAGCCTCTTTGAGCATGGCGATACGATTATAGGTGGGAATTATAACCGATACGTCAGGTGCAGGTGCAGTTGTTGATCTGGCTGAGAGTCTCATATGTTTTATGCCTAGGCTCGATTTAATGCTGCTGTTTATACCGGTGAATTTGTTCGGGAAAATACTGAGTGATAATTTTGTGGCAATGCTGCCAAATCTTAGCGTTGACAAAACTTGGCTCTATCTCTTTTAGAGGCTCTATTTTGTCGGAATTTTGATTGCTGTGGGATGGTTCTATGGTTTTTCTGTCAACGCCCAAAAAACCGGCGATTACCGCGATCGACGTATTGATTTCCGATGTTCGAATTAAAAGAGATCTGTATTTTGGCAAGCTTAGAACCCGGCTGTAGTGATCGGCGTACTGATGTAGGTAGGTGTCAAGCGAGCACAGCCCATAGGTCTCCAGACAGGATTCTTCTGGTGCGTAGCCGGTATGACGGCTGGTCCAAAAAAAATCTCTGTACTGTTCCCAAGCCGGTGGGTGAAACTTGTTGTGAAAATTTAATCGTGATTCGAGCCAGGAATAGGGCTCTCGAATGGTGATAATAAATTTTGACGTTGGAAAACAATCTGCTAGGGTATGGCTGATATACCCTAGCGGATGGGCAGATTCTACTTCCAGGTTTAAGCGCCGATCTCGCTCAATCAGTCTTTGTTGCAGCTCTGTTTGATCAATTGAGTGGTTTAGCCAGTCAATTACCATCTGATTGGTTGCTTCTGTCTCTGGCTCATGGGCCGACCTGTAGCTGGTTTGCAGCATTTTTGCGAGAGAGGTAGATCCTGTTTTGGCGGCACCTACACAGTAAACGTTGAATTTTCTGGGTCGTAATCTTGAAATTTTTTCTTTGAGCTGTAGTGACAACATGTTTAGTTTTTTTGGGTGGCGGGTTGTGAGTTTTGTTGGGGGGGATGGGGAGGGGGGAAAGGGGAAGGGGGAAAGGGGAAGGGGATGCGGGTGGAAATAAAATATTGGTTTTGGTTGGAGGGAGGGAGAATGAGAAAAGGGGAAGGGGAAAGGGTAAGACGGTGGCTTATTTGATTGGGAGTTTCTGGGGGCTTAAATGTTTCCGAGGGCGACGTCTTTTCTAAAGTGGTCAACTTTTTCTTCAAGTCTGACCGTTAGCTGTTCGATTTTGGCATCGTGGCTCAGACAGGGAGAGGCGTCTTTGGTTAAATTCTTCATCGCCTTTGTGATTTTTTGGCGGGTAAAAAATTCTTTGACAGGCAGCCTTTTGCGAGGGGGTAAACCGCTGAGTACGTGGGGAGCGTAGTCTAGGCCAACCGATTTGCACCAATCCCACCATTTAAATTCAAAAATGCTGGGACTGGTTTTGATGGGGATCCAAGGGACACGCAGGGCATCTGCCACAATGGCACCGTGCATGGCTTCGGTAATTAGCACTTCTGTTTGGCAAAGGGCGTTTAGAACCTGCTCTCTTTCCCATCGTGGATCAATATAGCCGTATCCTGCCTGGCGGCAGATGGTTTGCCAGCCTTGTCCATTTTTGTTGGCCTGATCGACGTGGGGCATATAGGAAAACTTGTGGGTTTTTTTCCCGTGGGGTTTGAAGAGTCGTCTGATTAGAACGGCTCCATCGGTAATGGCAACCTCGGGGGATAGTCCAAGGGCTTTTGCTGATAGGGGACCCCTGAGACAGTAAACTTTCCAGTCGTTACCGATGGTGGGTAGATTTTTGAGGGGGGTTTTGCCATAGCCAACGCCTGAGCTAAAGATGATAATTCTATCGGCGTTGGCGGCGCGATCGTAGATGCGGTCGTTGATAATTGTGCCAATGCCAAAAAAGACTTTTTTGTCGTCCCCATCAAATGCATCTGGAAATAGCTCTCGCCATAGCCAGTTGTTGAGATCGTCGCCAAAGTTACCGCCGCTTTTTTTAAAGTAGTAGAGTTTCATGGATGATTTCAGGAATGGTTTACTTGGACCGTTGTTAGCTGGCTTTTCCCATCTCAAACTGCATTTGATGGTACTTCCAAAGCTTGCCTCGCTCCTGGAGAAGGTTTTGGTAGTTGCCTTGCTCGACAATGCGTCCTTTTTCTAGAACGACTACCTTGTCAGCGTTGGCGATGGTTGAGAGTCTGTGGGCGATCGCAATGACCGTACGTCCCTTTGACAATCGCTCTAGTGATTCCTGGATCAGCCGTTCGGTGACTGAGTCTAGGGCGCTGGTGGCCTCATCTAGGATCAAAATTTCAGGGTCCCTGAGCAGGGCGCGTGCGATCGCAATCCGCTGACGCTGCCCCCCAGATAGTCGCACCCCCCGTTCTCCAAGGACTGTGGCAAAACCATTGGGTAAATCTTGAATAAACTCCAGCGCGTTAGCCAACCGCGCCGCCTCAATGATGTCAGTATCACTGGCATTTTCCATCCCATACACGATGTTCTCACCCACCGTTGCATTAAAGATAAACGTATCCTGGCTAACAATCGCCATCCGATGCCGTAGCGAGTTGATTTTTAGCTCCCGCAGATCTACCCCATCAATCAGGAGCTGTCCCCGTGTTGGATCGTAAAATCGAGAGATCAAATCCGCCAGGGTCGTTTTACCTGCACCGGAGGTGCCCACCAGTGCTGTCGTTTCCCCCCGCTTGATCGACAGGGTAATATCATGCAGGACAGGTTCACCCGGAACATAGGAAAAATCGACCGACACCAGGTCAATCGAGCGCTGCAGCCGTTCAAAAAGTCTCTGTCCGTCTTTAAAGTAGGGTTTATCGTCACGTTTGAGCAGCTCGGTCACCGCATGCAAAGCCCCTTGAGAGGCAATAAACCCCACCCGTGTCCCATTTAAAGACGACACCAGTGGCGTTGTTCGAATCAGCACAAATAAAAATGTCAGCAGCTCTGCCGCTTTTAGCCGACCGGTGGAAATCAACAGGCTGTAGGAGACCACCACCATCCCCACCAAAAGGGTAATACCCAACCCCTCGATGATCGGTTTTACCATAGCCGACAGTTTAGTTACCGCTAGCTGGCTGTTATAAATTTTCTGCGTAGCGGCGTAGTAGCGCTGGCGCTCAAACGTCTGGGTTCCCGATGCATGGACGGTACGAATGCCATTAATAAACGAAAGGGCGCTGGACGTAAACATTTTATTAGCTTTGGGCACCTCAAAGCTAGCCTCCCTAACCTTGGCCGTCAAAGACGTCAAGCCAACAGACATGAGTCCAAATACGAGGGCCGAAATCAGAAACAGCTGCCAGGACAGCATCAGCATCGCCACCAGATAGGCCAGGACCTTAGAGCCGTGGACGATGGAGATTGCCAGCACATTAAAAGCCTGCTGAACCTGGTTGACCTCTCCCCTAATGGTGCTGATCAGCGCTCCAGAGCTAACGCTGGAATAAAAACTCAAATCAAAGCTTTCCAGCTGGTCAAAGATCCGACGACGCAGGCGATCCACCAGCTTTAAAGAAGACTTTTTAGAATAGACTTCACTCAAATAATCAAAGCTCGCCCGTAGCCAAACTCCAATTAATAGCAGTCCAGAAAGTCTGTAAATTCTTTCCGCAGCCGGAGCCTGGGTCGCCAGAAAAAAGGTGTCAAACCAGGACAGTCCGGTTTGAATAGGAGGCTCGTTTGGGTTAGTCAGTCCTTGCAAAAAAGATGCAATAAATCCAACCGTCATCCCTTCAAAGGCCGCCGCTATCAATGCAAAGGAGATAGCTAACAAGACAAGCCCACGAAAATATCTAAACTCTCGAAGAATAAGATAATTTTCTTGCCAGAACTGAGTTGTTTTGAGCAACGTGCCAAAAATGCCAGGTAGCTTTAATTTCATGCGGTGTATAGCTGTGATAAACGATGTTTAGCCCATCAGGCTCGAGTCTGTCGTGCTCATATGGTTTTACATGCTCCCTGACATCAATCGGGGTACAAGATCGGGGTGCTAGGTTAGCCTATACCAGATAGTATCGAAGCCGCTGGGTCCTAGACCCATAAATAGAAGACCAACAAATCCTGCCCTAGCTCGTCAAACCATTTTGAAAGCGTTGTTTTAAGGGTGGTAGCCAATCGCTGCTATCTTTTTCCTTGGTGCTCCATAGCTATATTTTTGCGAGTGGGTCTAAAGTTGGACGGCTCTAGTCCCAAGTACACCTTAACCAGCTGTTTAGATGCCAACCACAAAAAGAGGGGAATGGTTTTTGCATACCGTTTCCATAGTCTGCGAGGCTCTTGTAACAATCGATACAGCCATTCGAGACCACTCTTTCTAACCCAGGCAGGAGCCCACTTTTGCGCCCCAGCAAAAACCGGAAAGACCCCACCGATACCGATCATGACTGCGTTAACTTTATTTTTGTGGGCCGTCATCCAGCGTTCCTGTTTTGGACAGCCCAATGATACCAGCACAATACCAGCTCCACTGTTGTTAAGCCGATGGATCAGGGCCTCATCTTCTTCATAGGTTAAGGGTCGAAAGGGCAAATCCTCCATGCCCGCTATGGGTAGGTCAGGAAACTCCCTATTCAGCCGCTGCTGCATCCTATCTAATATCGTTGGCGTGGACCCCAAAAAGAACAGACTCACATTCTTTTGGATCGCTTTATGGCAAAGGCTCAACAAAATATCCATACCGGCCACCCGATCCTGTCGCCGATTGCTAATCCAGCTAGTTAACCAGACTAGAGGCATACCATCGGGGGTTAGCATGTCAGCCCTGTGCAATATGCTGGCAAAGCCCCTGTGGTGCTTTGCCTCGATCAGCATATGGACATTAGCCACACAGACAACCTTACTAAGGCGTTGCTGCGCCCAGCCTAGCAGGGTGTCGACTTGGGTTTCAAATGACTCGGCTGTGACCGGAAATCCTATGACACTCTGGGTTTTAAGCTTTACAAGATTTTTTCGCAGGGCAACGGACGTCGACCCAATCGAATACAACATGATAATTTTTGGATTTGTTGAGGTCAGTTAACAAAAAGACTTAAGCCTGAAACGTAATTACGTAAGTCGCATGGACCGATCAAAGTCCTAAAATGTAAAACTACATTGCTACGTAACAAGCCTTTCTGTTGCCGAAAAAATAGCGAAGTTCAAAAGAACTCCTGCAAAGCGTTTTGATACCAGCTGCTGTGTCTGGTTTTGTGAGCTATAAGACTCTTATTCTGCGTAAGGCTCTGAAGCCAGGATAGAAACACACAGAATAATTCTCCGCGCCATTACTACAAATAACCTCAAAAAGTGCCTATAGACACTTTCCCAAAAAGTAAAATTGAGGAATATGGAAACACATTAATACTCTTTTAGGGTGTGACAGATTTGAAATTGGATATAGCCATCTAATATAGCTATCTAACTGTCGAAGTTAACCTACTTTATGGGTCCCAAAATCTTATCTGTGGAAGTCGTTGAACGGTAGACGCATGTTCTAGGAATGTAACGGTAATGCACTTCCGTGATTATTTCATGAACACCCTTTACGACTTCATGAATTCCCTTTACTTGGGGTCAGTATAAACAAAGATTTTTGGTTTGTCATTACCAACTATGACAATCTACCCAGGTTCTTGAGAAGTTCATGACAACTTTATTTTTAGTCTCCATTGGGAGGAGATATGCTGTTCTTTTTCCTGTACATCAACAGCGGCTAATGGCGCTTATCTACAGGCGATTTGCCGCTGCCATGGTCCAAGAAAAATTATCAAATTCGGTTTGACTATTCCAAAAATGAACGGATTGGTATCGGCCACCTGTGAAAACATATAAACCTAAAGACTTAATATTTGTGGTCTTTACTCAGTGTGTTCGAAGCTTGTGCGCCTACTTCCCACATTGCGGACCTACTCAATTATGTCAAACCGTTATTTATCTCAATCAGGACCGACGCTGGCCTGGATCATCCTGTGCCTGATTGGGATCTCTTCCCCGTCTGCAAACGCTCAGGTTCCCCCATTACCGGCCAGTAGCGCTGCTGCTGCCCCCGCTGAAACGGCCTATACCCTGGGGGCGGGGGATGTGATTCAGGTCACTATATTTAAGGTGCCGCAGTACAGTGGCGAGAGTGAAGTATCCGTAGATGGAACGCTGAATCTGTCTTTGATTGGCCCGGTCAATGTGGCCGGTCTGACTATAGATGAGGCGACTGCGCTCCTTTCTAACCGGTATGCTCAGTATCTAAAGCGGCCCCTGGTTACCCTTGGTTTACTAAACCGTCGCCCGTTGCAGGTAGGCATCTCTGGTGAAATTAATCAACCCGGTGCCTATACCCTCACCCAAACAGAGACCCAGGCACCCCGCCTGACCCAGCTGCTAGAAACAGCCGGTGGCGTGACCCAGGTGGCCGATATTCAGCAAATACAGATTCAACGGTCGGGGCGCGACGGCACCCAGCTGCTTACCGTTGACCTTTGGCGACTGCTGGAGACCGGCAGCTCTCAGTACGATATTTCGTTGAGGGATGGAGACTCTGTTTTTATTCCCACCGGGCGGATCTCATTGGAAGATGCCGCCCTTTTAGCCGATGCTAGTTTTGCCGCTAGCGTCAGCGAGCCGATCAACGTGGCTGTGGTGGGGGAAGTTTATCGACCCGGCCCCTACACCCTCCAAGGTGGCTTTGCCAGTACTCGAGATGCGGGGGTACCGGGCGCGTCGGCTAATTCTGGTACACCGACTACCGTTACTAGAGCCCTGCAGGTGGCAGGGGGCATCAGACCATTGGCCAATATTAGAGAGGTGCAGGTTGTTCGACCGACCCGGTCTGGCACCCCCCAGATAATTGATGTCAACCTTTGGGATTTGCTGGAAGTCGGTGATGTGTATCAAGACGTGGTGCTGCAGGCGGGTGACACCATTGTTGTCCCAACGGCAACGGCGTTGGATGCAACAGAGGTCCCCACCGTGGCATCGGCTAGCTTTTCACCCAATATTATTCGCGTCAATGTGGTGGGTGAAGTGGAACGCTCAGGCGTGATTGAGTTAGCCCCCAACACATCTCTTAGTCAGGCGATCTTAGCGGCTGGCGGGTTTAACACCCGAGCCAAAGAGAGCGAAGCCGAACTTATCCGTCTCAACCCTGATGGTACGGTGATTCGTCAGACGATTCCGGTTGACTTTGCCCAGGCAATCAGCGAGGAGAACAACCCTCTGTTACAAAATAACGATGTTGTGATTGTTAAACCATCTGCAATCACGCGCATTAGTGATGACATTGGTTCTGTACTGAGGCCAGTTGGACAAGTGATCACCAACATCTTCTCTCCCCTGCGATTTCTCAACATATTTGACTAGTGGTGGTAGTCAACTATCAAGCCCGCTGCCACCGATTTCTATTTCTTATCCCCTAACCTATGAGAGCTGACACTGTATTACCCTCCTACAACGGGTCAACCAATGGGAAAACCAACGGGCCAGCCCAAGACCAGTTTTTGGTAGAAGACCAGGGTGGTTTTAATGTTGGCGCATTGATCAAGACGCTGCAGCGTAAGTGGTGGATAATCGCTGGTATCACAGTGGTGACGACAGGACTATCCGCTGTCAAAGTGCTAAATGAAAAGCCCATTTACACGGATACTTTTGAGATCCTGGCTCAGGATCAAAGTACTGAGACGGAAGTGATCTCAAATGTTCCGGAAACCTTAGCTAGCCAAGAACAGGTAACCGTCAATAGGGACTTGCTCAAAATTTTGACAGGTCCAAAGGTTTTACAGCCCGTTGTAGAGGGAGTGCGCGATCGCTATCCTGACTACTGCCCACCTGTGTCGACAAATCCAGACCTGTTGGAGGCTAGCTACGATCCCTGCTATCAGGTTTTAGCCGATCGCCTGCGGGTCAATACCCTGGGAAAAGATTCAGATATTCTCCAGGTGACGTTTCAAGACCTCGATCCGCAAATCGTTCAAGTCGTGTTGACCTTGGTGTCTGAGGCTTATCTCACCTATAGCTTAGAGTCAAAGCAGGCTGATATTCGTCGTGCCCTCGAATTTGTGCAACAAAAACTGCCTGACCTGGAGAATAAGGTAGATTCGCTACAGGATCAGCTGCAGGCGCTCCGGCTCAACTACGATCTGATTGATCCTGAGTCGCGAGGGGCGCAGCTGTCGGGACAGGTAACCGCCTTTTCCCAGCAGCAGCTTGATCTACAAATAGAGCTAGAGCAAAACCGCGCCACCTATGAAAATCTGCGTAGTCAGCTCAGCGGGCCACAGGAGCAGGCATCTTCGTCGGCATTGGCCCAAAATCCTCGATATCAAACACTATTGGATACTCTGCTCGCACTTGATACGGAGATTGCCGAGGCATCCACGCTCTATCTTGATGCCAGCCCTGATATGGAGGTCTTAAAGGAGCAGCGGCGTAATGTGCTGACGCTGCTAGAACAGCAGGGAGCCCAGTCCCAGCGTGACTTGGTCAGCCAAATGCAGGCGCTAGAGACCCAAGAGGGTTCTCTAAATCGGACACTGCAGGGGCTAAGTGTGGATGTCGATGAGCTATCGGATATCTCCAGACGGTATGTGGATATTCAACGGGGGCTAGAAATTGAGACAGAAAATCTCAATCAGTTTTTAGCTAAGCAGGCGGCCCTAGAAATTGATGCGGCCCAGAGGGAGATCCCCTGGGAGGTGGTGACACCGTCGACGAATCCCACCCCCCAGGCGATCAGTTTTTTACAGAATCTGTTGCTGGGTGGAACCCTGGGGCTGCTGCTGGGGGCTGCCATAGTGCTGTTGTTGGATAGATCAACCGGTGTCCTCTACTCAGAACAAGATATTCAGCGGGCGATGAAGCTGCCGATCCTTGGAAAGATTCCCGATGCTGACGCGGTTGAACAGGCTATCTTGACATCGGCCCAAAGTCTACAGCTAGCCAACGGGGCCGTGGAGAATCCTGACCGTGCCAGCTTGAACGGCGCAGTAAACGACCTACCGGCTCACGATCCGTTTATGGAGGCGTTTCGGTCGCTTTATACTAATCTCAGACTCAATAGCGTAGACCAGCTGCAGTCGGTGGTGGTGAGTTCTGTTATGGATGACGAAGGTAAATCCGTGACGGCGATCCATTTGGCTAAGGCCGCGGCTTTGTTGGGGCAGCGGGTGCTGCTGGTGGATACTAACCTGCGCGATCCCAAGATCCACCGCTATCTCGATTTGCCCAATGACTACGGTCTCACGGAGCTGGCCTTAAATGACGCTAGCGCCCTGGCCAAAAATACGTTTCTGCACGAGATTAGCAACGGACTGATGGTACTGTGCGCCGGTCAAAAATGCCATGACGCTGGCCATACCCTAACGTCTAAGCGGGTTCAGCGGATTATACAACAGCTTAAAACAAAATTTGACCTAATTGTGTTTGATACGCCGTCGCTGCTGGGTCAGACGGATGCTTATCTGGTGGCAGAACAGGTAGACGGCATGCTGATTGTGGCGCGCCCTGGTCAAATTAAACAACAGAGTCTAGACCAGGCCATGGGCCAGATTCGAATTGCCAATATCAATGTCTTTGGTCTGGCTATTCGTGAGAGTTAGGGGATCTGCTTAAAAATAAAGTACATACCCATGTAGCTTTAGGGGTTGGTCATTTGCAAAACCGGCTGCGTGGGGTCCCGCCGAGTTCCCCACCCCCCCTGGGCAGGGCGTTCCGCCGCCCTACAACCCGACGGAAAACCATGCATGTTATCCCTAACAGTAACGTATTTGGACGGTTGGTGAGGCGGTTTAGGATTTTGCGCGCTGCGACAAAATCCTAAAAAGAGAAGCTTTCCCGTTCTCTGTTTGGCAAAATTACAATGGTTAAACCATGAGCTTGGTATTTAACAAACTCTTAGCTCTTAGTTGAGTACCTGCTGCAGCTCGTTGAGTTTCGCTTGGGCCTGCAGCTGCAGCTGTTGCGCTTCGGCTGAGGCGGTGGTGCCCTCTGGAACTAGGTCTAGCTGATCGATCACCTCCTGGAGCTGTGCTTGCAGACCGCTAATTTCACCGGCTTCAAATCTGTCAATTAGCTGAACTACCTTGCTGCGGGCAGACCTGAGTGTATCTGTGGCTGCTTGCTCCTGGCGTTCTCGGGTTTCAATTTGTTGTTTATTGACAATATAGTCAGCCTTTAGTTTTTGGGCCTCAACGTAGCCGGGACTGCCTTCGGGAACCTTGTCTAGGGCATTGATGGCCTCTTGCCAGAGACCTTCAGCCTGGCTCCAGGTGTCGGCTGTGTGGGGTGGTCCCTGGCCAATTTCTGATGCCCGCATGCCAAAATTTTTGGCAACGGTGACAAAATCATTGGACTGTTGAACATCGGCCGTGGTGCCGGCTAAACTACTGTAGTCCCGCTGAAATGCGACTAAGCGGGTTTGGGCCTGGTTCCCGGCCAGGGTCTCGCGGGGAATTTCATTTAACTTGTCCATACCGGCCTGCCACGCGGCTAACGCCGCCGTTTTTTCTGCGGCGGTTTGCACGACTTCGTACTGTTCTCTAGCTGTTTCGACCGTTAGGGTGTTGGTGTCTAACTGTTGGAGGGCGTTTTGTTCTTGAAAGATTTGTGCTTCCATCCGGCCAATTAGCTCGCGGGCATTGCGAAACTCGTCGAGGGTGAATCTCCAACCGCAGCTAAAGAACTGACAGTAGCGCCGGGGATAGTAGCCAAGAAACCACACGGGCAGGCGATCTAGATGCTTTTGAGCCTGGACGGATTTTTCTTCACCGAGGTCAAAATCGGCAGCGCTGGTGGCGTTGTTGATTAGCTGATCGGC